>CAYQZM010000001.1:0-4089 GCA_964421935.1 uncultured Rhizobium sp.
CTGGAGGGCATTGGCATAGTCACGGCGCTGGGCGGCGGTGAAACCGAATTTTTTGGCATACTTTTGCGCCGCCATGTCCCGCCGCAGCAGGGCGAGATCCTTCACCAGCTGCTGCCAGCCCTCCATCAGATTGTAGGGCAGGAAGCCGGCCTTGTATTCGTTGCTGCCGACGGCCCTGAGCGCGGTGTCATAGTCTTGCCGCGTCACCGGCAGGCTCACGAGCCTAGGACCGCCCAGGATGGTGCCGTCGTCCGACACATCCAGGAAATGACCTGGATCGAGATCGGCATCATGCGGCTCGCCGGCATTGCGCGAGATATCCGGCTCCTGCGCTAGAAGACCGACTTGAGTGACGGCCGTGGGCGTGCGCAAAAAGGCGGGAATCTGCTTGGGGAAATTCTTGACTGCCAGCTCGCCGATATAACGGTGGCCGGTGCCGCCCCAGGCAAGAACAGGCGCAGGCGACAGCGCCAGCAACAGACAGGCAAGAACAGGTTTTGCAATCATGAGCGGCGCAGCCGGCATGCGATCCGGCTACGACTATAACCTTTCACAGGACCGAGCGCAGCGTGACCTCGAAAGTCTGCGGCGCCCCGATCACGAAGGTGGGATAAGAGCCGCAGGACTGGGAGGTCGGCAGATTGGGGATGAAGCACGGCTTGGAGGAGATGGAGCCCAGATACTGCTCATTGAACAGGTTGGTGCCATTCATCTTGACGTAGGCGTCCTTCCAACCCAGTTCGCCCAGATCATAGGTGATATCGGCGTCGGCCACGACGTAGCTTGGCACCTTGTAGTCATTGTTGTCCGTGGCAAAGCGGCTGCCGACATATTTGCCGCCAAAGCCGAAGGTCCAGCCGGCCACCTTGTATTCATAGCGCTGCGAGATGGTCCATTCCGGGGTTTCGACCAGTTGCTTGCCCGCCAGGTTGAGCTGCGCCCCGGTGCCACTGAGCTGGATGACGGCCAGTGGTGTGGCACTGACCCGGCTATGTTCGTACGACGCCGAAGTATAGACGGACAGCGCGGGCATGAGCTGGACGTTGATTTCGCCGTCCACGCCCGCCACGTTCACCGAACCGATATTGCGGTCCACCGAGATGCCTGCATTCTGGTCGAAACTGGTGACGATGCGGTTCTTGAACTGGGTGTTGTAAGCCGTCAGCGAGCCGGTCACCGTGTCGGACATATAGCGATAGCCGATATCGTAGTTGGCGGAGGTCTCCGGCTGCACATTCTCGAAGCTGGAAAAGACACAGCCGGTATTGGTCGGCGTCGCGCACAGCCCGTTGCTGCCGCCATTGTAGAGATTGTCGGTGCGCGGCGCCGCCAAGCTGGAGGCAAAGTCCGCATAGAACTGATGCATCGGCCCGAAGGGCGAGAAGGTGAAGCCGGCATTGGGCAGGACGCGGTTGAAGGTGAAGGTCTTCTGGGCCGGCGGCACGAACAGGCTGGTGCCGTTGCCCGGCAGGGTGACGGTGCCATTGGCGGCCAGAGCGGATGCCGGCGGCGCTGTGGTGCAGGTGGGAAAGCCCGCGCTGCCGCCCGTGACCTGGTTGTAGCAAAGCTGGTTGAGATCGCGGGTCATGAACGGCAGGCGCAGGCCGGCGCTGACATGCAGCATGTCTTCCCAGTAGTTGCCTTCATAGTCGAAGGCCGCCTGGTCGAGGAAGGCGTGGCTGCGGCGATCGCGGGAACGGATCGGCACGCCGTCCGCCGACAGGACGCGATTGTTGGTGTCGCGATAGCCGCCGAAGGGATCGGTCGGATAGCCGTTCGGCCCCAGCAAGCTCATCTGCCCGGTTTGGCGGTGAAAGCCGAAATCTCCCGTATAGGCAAGCTGCACGGTATGGTCTTCGTTGATGCGCCAGACCAAAGAAGTATTGAGGCCATAGCGGATGGTATTGGTGTTGCTCGGCGAATAGACGCCGATGGTGTCCAGGGCATCGCCGTCGCCGTTCATGTCCACGCCGGCAAACCTGGTGCCGCCGACCAAACGCTCATCACTCTCGGACAGGGAGGTATAGCCGCCGCCATTGGCCAGCACATACTGGATGCTGGGATCGACGGTGAGGGACAACTCGTCCGTCAGGTGGAACAATGAGGACAAACGGATATTGCCGGTATCGGACGGATTGATGCGCACGCCATAAAAGCTGCTGCAGAGATTGTCGCTTTGCGCACCGGTGCCGCCGGGAACACGGGTGCAGCTGGGCTGCTCGTCGAATTGCAGGCCGAAGCCGGTGGACGCATTGATGGCTCCGGTCCCGGTGAAGCTGCCGCTGGGCGAAAGCGCCAGATTGGGCGCGCCGGGAAAGCCCGCTGTGCCGAACGGCGGCGGCGCGACCCCGGTCAGCACACCGCTCACGGTCTGCAGGGTCGAGACGGTCGGATAGAAGGTCGGATTGTTGTAGAAGTCGTTGCGGTTGGAATTCCAGTGCATGGCAAGCTGCACCCAGCCCAGGTCGCCCAGATCCTGGTAGATCACGGCGTTGAACTGCTTCTTCTGTTCATGGCCCACGCCCTTGAACTTGTCATAGTCGGTGTAGGAGCCGGTGACAAAAGCGGTGGTGTGCCAAGGCCCGAACTCGCCGGTGTCGATGCGCAGGAATTCGCGCCTGTAATTGTCGCTGCCGAAGCTGGTATCGCTCATCACCCCCCACTCGTCCTTGGGCTTGGTGGTAGTCAGCGCGACGACACCGCCGGTTGCCGCCGCGGTGGGGCTGTCGACATCGGTCGTGCCCTGATTGACGCTGGCGGTAGCGATGATTTCGGAATCCATCACCTGGTTGGAGTAGATGGCATAATTGCCGGTGTCGTTCAGCGGCATGCCATCCCAGGTGAAGGAGATGTGGTTGCCGTCAAAGCCATGGATGCGGATATCGCCGCCGGAATTGCCGTAAGGGTCGTTGTTGGTGAAGTTGAAGCCCGGCACCTTGTTCAGCATTTCGAACACCGACTGGCCGGCGGGCTGGGTGTTGATGAAATCCTGGGTGATGGTGGAACGTTCCTTGGGCACCGTGATCGGCTTCATGATGCCGCTGATATCGGCCAGGCCCGTAACGGTCACCGCTTCGATGTTCTCCACCGCCTGGGTGCCGGTGGACTGGGCATGGGCCGCCCCCGCCACCATCAGCACCAGAACGGGGCTTGTGCCCGCCATCAGGGTTTTCGCCAACTTCATCATCTCAGTCCCCATTGCTTTCGCCTGCGCGTGCAGACGCATGCCGCGAGGGAGCCTCGCGGGTTTCTCGGTTGCGCTTTTCCTTGGGTGATCGCGCTCCGGTTATCGGACAGCGCGATTCTCATTGCCCGCGGGTTTGGTAAAGGGCGATGCCGTCACATTTGTGAACTGTGCGTTTCCGTTTTTTTACGGCATGCCAATGTTCGCTTCGCGCGGAGCTTTTTCGCGCGTCGCGCGGAGAAATTTTTCCGCGACGCTTTTAAGTTTTCTTCGTGACCGCGATGGTGCTGCGCGGAAAATCACGCCGGAATTTTTTTCGATTCATGACGCGCCCCAAAATAGGGCGATGTGATTGCCGGCAGCCGGCACGTGCTTGCCGATCATCACGGCGGCGCGAATGATGCTGCGGCGAATTGGCCCGCCGGCGGGTGCCCAATCCTGTTGGGACCTGCATGTTTGAAAATTTCGTGATGCGCGCTAAAGATTGCACCATGAGGGACATCGCGCACATCATTGCGGGCAAGACGGTGACCGGCGCGAACCGCACGCCTGTCTTCAACCCGGCCACCGGCGAGGAAAGCGCGCAGGTCGCCAGCGGCGGCGCGGCGGAAATTGACGCGGCCGTGACGGCGGCGCGCGCCGCCTTTCCCGCCTGGGCGGCAACACCGCCCGCCAAGCGCGCCAAGATCATGTATGAGATGCGCCGCCTTCTGGAGGCGCGCAAGGAAGAGCTGGCCCGCGCCATCAGCGCCGAGCATGGCAAGACCCACGCCGACGCCCTGGGTGAAGTGGCGCGCGGTCAGGAAGTGGTGGAATTCGCCTGCGGCATTGCCCATCTGCTCAAGGGCAGCTTCAGCGCCCAGGTCGCCACGGGCATCGATACCCACGACATCCGCCAGCCCCTG
>CAYQZM010000002.1:0-10745 GCA_964421935.1 uncultured Rhizobium sp.
ATACGCTTCCGAACTTCCGATGTTGCGGGCGCGAGAGTCCCTTCGTATCCCTTACTCGTTGTTTTTTCAGGGACAAGTGGTGGGCGGTATAGGGATCGAACCTATGGCCCCTACCATGTCAAGGTAGTGCTCTCCCGCTGAGCTAACCGCCCCACCGGCTGGAGAGGGGCCTCTATAGCCTTGGGGTCCGCCGGCGGCAAGCCTGCCGGGCCGCTCCTCCTGCGGCCCGGCCAAGCCCGTATCAAGGCTAGTTTTTCAGACTGTAGGTCACGCTGGCAAGAACCTGCGCCACCGCGGGGTTTCCATCCTTCAATGCCGGACGATAGCGCCAGTGCCCGATGATCCAGTCGCGCGCGGCCTGATCCAGCGTGTCGCGGCCCGCAGACCGCACGACCTCGGCAGCGGTTACCCGCCCATCCGTTCCTACCGTCAGCCGGAACGTCACGGTGCCTTCGATGCCCAGCCGCCGTTCCACGGGCGGATAAGGCGGCACGGTATGCGTCGCAGTGATACCGGCCACGGCGCGATCCACTCCGGTGGGCGCGATCGATGTCGTGGTTTGCGGCGGCGTGCCGGTTGTTGCGGTGATGCCGCCATTATTTTGCTGCGTTGATTGGGTGGTGAATTCGGGAAGCGGCATTTTCGGCACCGCCATCAATGGCAGCTTTGGCAGCGGCGGTGGAGGCGTGCGTGGCACCCTCTGCGGTTTGATAGGTACAAAATCAATAATATGAGGGACGAACTTGACGACGCCGCTCGCCAAACCGTGGGTGAACAGCCAGAAGCCCGCGAGCTGCAGGCCGATGACAAGACCGATCAGCGGCGCGCGGGAAAGAGATGAATTCCGGACGAAAAGAATATGAGAAGGACGCTCCATAATTCCTCCTTTGGCGCCGGCGAATATGCCGGCACGTGAAATGTTACGCTTGTCTGGAGCCCATGTTTATTGATAATTTGAAAGCATGGCGGCGCGCCGGAGCGCGCCCTGGGCCGGTGATTGATTTGTGAACGCGGCTCAGGCGGCCGCGAGCATGCGGTCTACTTCCGCCACGATCTCACGCAGATGGAAGGGCTTGGACAGGACCTTGGCCTGTTTGGGCGCGCCGCTCGCCGGATGCAGCGCGACAGCGGCAAAGCCGGTGATGAACATGATCTTGAGCGCCGCGTTACGCTCTGCCGCGCGCTTGGCCAGCTCTATCCCGTCCATGCCCGGCATCACGATATCGGTCAGAAGCAGGTCGAAAGTGAACCCTTGCAGGCATTCCCAGGCGTCGGAGCCGTCGCCAAAGTCGGTCACCGCATGGCCAGCCTTCACCAGCGCCGCGGCAAGGAACTTGCGCAACGATTCATCGTCTTCCGCCAGAAGGATATGTGCCATGCCTGAGAGCCCTGCCCCTTCCCCTATAAAACCCTATACAGGGCAAAGCTGTAAACTGTGGTTAACAGGGCACTGACGAGGCGATCCGCCGCTCCCTGGGGCGGGTGCGACTTGCCAGCATGGCGGCCCAATGCAACTTTAGCCCGTTACGACTCTTAATAGCCGATGGTCGAACTCTCGTCCGCTTCTGGTCCATCCGACGCCGGTCCGTTCCGTCTGGAGCGCCCGGCGCGCCAGACCGTGCCTTTTGTCTTTGCCTCACCCCATTCCGGGCGCAGTTATCCCGACAGTCTTCTGGCCCGCACCCGGCTGGATGCCACCACCTTGCGGCGGTCCGAGGATGCCTTTGTCGATGAGCTGTTCGCCGGCGCCGTCGCCCTGGGCGCGCCGCTGCTGGCGGCGGAATTTCCCCGCGCCTTTCTGGATGTGAACCGCAGCAGTACCGAGCTGGATACCGGCATGTTCGATGGCACCTTGGGGGTGCCGGTCGATGCGCCCAGCCCGCGTGTGGCGGCCGGCCTGGGCGTGATTCCGCGTATCGTGCGCGACGGCGCCGAGATCTATCGCGGCAAGCTGAAAAGCGGCGAAGCCGACATGCGGCTGGAACAGCTCTATCGTCCCTATCATCGCGCGCTTGCGGGACTGATGGAAGAAACCCGCGCCCGGTTCGGCGTGGCGGTGCTGATCGATTGCCACTCCATGCCGTCGGCCCTGTCGGTGCCCGACATCGTGCTCGGTGATCGTTATGGCGCTTCCGCCGCGCCCCCGCTCACCGCCCATACCGAGGCCGCCTTCCAGCGCGAAGGTTTCTCGGTGGCGCGCAACACCCCTTATGCCGGCGGCCACAGCACCGTGCTGCATGGCCGTGTCGCTTCGGGCTGTCACGCGCTGCAGATCGAAATCAATCGCGCGCTGTATCTGGACGAGGACCGCATCGCCAAGCGGCCGTCCTTTGACATGGTCCGGGTACGGCTGACGCGGGCGATCCAGAACCTGGTGGCGATTCCGCTTTCGCTGCTGGGCCGGCCCGATGCCCTGCCCGAAGCCGCGGAATAGGCGAAACCGCAGGGCCCCTTCCGGCGTTTTCTGTTTGCCGTCCAGAGAGGGATTCCGCCATGTCTCTCAAATTGGTGATGTTTTCCACTGCTTTGGCTTTCGCTCCCGCCCTGGCACAAGCCGATGAAATCGCGCCGGCCGCGCTGAACAGCTTCACTTCGGTGCCTGCCAAGCTCTCCTCGGCGCAGGTACTGGACCAGAACGGCCATGTTCTGGGCACTGTGGAGCGGGTCCAGACTGATCAGGACGGGAAGCCGAATGCGCTTTCCTTCCGCGCCGCCAGTGACGGCCGCCTCGTGGTGATAGGCGCCGCGGCGGTTAGTTATAACGGTCATGTACTGATAACCAGCAACGACCAGCCCCAGATCGCAGCACTGACCACAACCCGCACAGCCGCGAAGTAACTTAGTTCTCTGCCCTTGGCGTGCTCAATTTTTTGGCAGGTTTTTGCGCCAGAGACTTTTGGGCCGTGGTCAGGCGCGAGGAGCGATGTGGGCTTAAAGCCCATGAGCGACGAGCAACACCGCTACGGGTCAAAAGACCCGCGCAAAAAAAATGGCCGCTCCGAAGAGCGGCCAAGTTCAGGGAGGAAACGCCCAGGAAGGGCGGCGGCTTCGCAATCGAAGATCGCGATACCGCGCTGCAGCAATATGCCGGAACAGGACCCGGTCTGCAAGTTTTTACATATAATCATTCCAGACAAAACGCCGCAGAAAATCTGAAAAAATCTGTCATATTGCCCAAAATCCTTGCTTTCTGCCGCCTCTCTCGCCGTTTGTGCGACGCAATATGAGCCCAAAAAGCAGGCGCGGCAGATTCATCACACCGTCGCATCTGCGCAACAAAAGATTCGTGTGAAGCAGCTATCCCCCAGCCATCACTCAAGGCTGGAGATATCCGATGGCCGAAATTGCGTGGTTCGACAATCTGTTGGGCGGCTTTGCCCCGCCACGCGCGACAGCACCGCCGGTCACATCCCTGGACACGACGCGCTTCAGGCGGCACCGCACCATCTTCATCTCCGACACCCATCTGGGTACCCGCGGCTGCAAGGCCGAAGCGCTGGCCGATTTCCTGGCGCACAATGACTGCGCCACGCTGTTCCTGGTGGGGGACATTGTCGATGGCTGGCAATTAAAGCGCCGCTGGTTCTGGACGGAGGCCCAGAGCCAGGTGATGGCGGAAATCCTGCGCAAGGTGGATGCCGGCACGCGCGTGATCTTCGTGCCCGGCAACCATGACGAATTCGCGCGCGCCTATGCGGGGCGGCTTTTCGCCGGCGTAGAGATCGTCAATGAGACGATCCATGAAACAGCCGATGGCCGCAAGCTGTGGGTGCTGCATGGTGACCGCTTCGATGGCGTAATCGCCTACGCCAAATGGCTGGCCCATGTCGGCGACTGGGCCTATGGCATGGCGCTGCGGCTGAACGACATCCTGTTTGCCGCGCGCAAGGCGCTGGGCCTGCCCTATTGGTCGTTGTCGGCCTTCCTCAAGCACAAGGTCAAGAACGCCGTCGAATATATCTCCCGCTTCGAGGAGATCGTGGCGCGTGAGGCGGCCTGTCGCGGCGTGGACGGAGTGGTATGCGGCCATATCCATCACGCCGAAATCCGCCGCATCGGCGAGGTGCTTTATCTCAATGACGGAGACTGGGTTGAAAGCTGCAGTGCCCTTGTCGAAGATGCCCGCGGGAGTATGGAGATTCTTCGCTGGGCAGACCCTTCACACCGACGCCCTGCAAGGACCGGACACGCTTCGGCCCAGCCTGCGGCTGCGGCTGCCGCAGGCCGTCAAGCCCAGGCTGTACCCGCGTAGATCCAGGCGCCTTGAGGCAGGGCCGATCCCCGGTGTGGCGGCCCATTTGAAAATCCTGATCGTCACCGACGCCTGGATTCCCCAGGTCAATGGCGTGGTCCGCACCCTGGAGATTCTGGGCAAGGACTTGGGCGTGCTGGGCCACACCGTGCGCTACATCACGCCGCTGGGCCGGCGCACCTTTCCGCTGCCCACCTATCCGGAAATCCGTCTCGCCTTGTTTCAGCGCCGGGCGCTGACCCGTGAGATCGCCGAGTTCGCGCCGGACGCCGTGCATATCGCCACCGAAGGCTCACTGGGCCTGACGGCGCGGCGCATCTGCGTCAAGCATGGCATCGCTTTCACCACGGCCTTTCACACACGCTTCGCCGAATATGTCCATGCCCGCTTCCGCATGGTGCCGGAAAAAGTCATCTGGCGCTGGCTGCGCTGGTTTCACCATCCGGCCACTGCGGTGATGGTGGCGACCAATACCCTCAAGCATGAGCTGGAGAGTCACGGCTTCAAGCATCTCAAGCTGTGGTCGCGCGGGGTGGACATCGAGAAATTCCATCCCATGCCCGGGGTGCGCCAGCCATATGAAGGCCCGATCTGGATCTATGTCGGCCGGGTGGCGATCGAGAAGAATATCGAGGCTTTCCTCGGCCTGGATCTGCCGGGCACCAAGGTGATCGTGGGCGACGGACCGGCAAGGAGCCATCTCACCCAGAAATACCCGGCCGCGAAATTCCTGGGCGCCCTGACCGGCGAGCCGCTGGCCCGCGCCTATGCCGGCAGCGATGTCTTTGTCTTTCCCAGCCGCACCGACACATTCGGCCTGGTAATGCTGGAGGCTCTCGCCTCCGGCCTGACGGTGGCGGCCTATCCGGTCGAAGGGCCGCGTGACGTGGTCGGCGCCGACGTGTCGGGGGCGTCGGACGTGGCAGCGTTGGACGAGAACCTGCGAACCGCCTGTCTGGAGGCGCTGGAACTGGCCCGGCATCCGGGACCCCTTACCCCCCGGACTTTTGCCGAAGGACATTCCTGGCGGGCCTGCACCCTGCAATTTCTCCAGAATATCGTGGTGGAGCCTGACCCACCGGACCTTGCCGGAAGCGGTTAATCCTTTTGGCGGAAGGGCTTATCGAACAGCTGCGGGTGGGCTAGAAGAAGCCGGCAAGCCCTGGTTCCCGCCCTTGATGACCGCGCCAGTTCCTTTGCCAGGAGGCCGCCTGACGGCCCGCGAGTATGCGTTCCTGGCCTTGAGCCTGTTGTTCTGGGCCGGCTTCGTGATCCTGTTGGGCAAGGACACCAGCTGGGACTTCCGCAACTATCACTGGTACGGACCCTATGCGCTGCTGAACCATCGCATGGGCATCGACGTCGCGGTCGCCCATCAGGCCAGCTACTACAATCCCTATCTCGACATTCCCTTCTACTGGCTGGCCACCCACACCCGCGCCTGGATCGCATTGGCGGTGCTCGGCGCGGCGCAGGGGGCCAACATCATTCCCCTCTATCTGATCGGCCGCTCGGCGCTGCGCTTCAACATGACCGTGTCGGACACCAAGTTCATGGCCGGCGCGCTGTCGCTGCTGGGTCTGGTGGGGGCGCTGACCCTGACCGAGTTCGGCACCACCTATTACGACAATGTGATGAGCGTCCTGGCGCTGTCGGGCCTGGCGGTGCTGGTGCTGAAGCGCGAGGTGCTGCGCGATGGCCCGCTGGGAAAAGCGGGGGCGATCTCCGCCGGTGCCGGCCTTATCACCGGCATGGCCATGGGCCTGAAGCTGCCGGAAATGCCTTTCTGCATCGGCTTCGCCGCGGCACTGCTGGCCCTGGGCGGCAACTGGAAACATCAGGCCGTGCGGCTGATCGCCGGCGGCGCGGCGGGCATTGCGGGCTTTCTGATCTTCAGCGGGCCGTGGATGCTCTACATGTATCATCTCACCGGCAATCCGATCTTCCCCTACTGGAACGAATACTGGAAATCGCCGCTGGCGCTGGCGGCGCCTTATCGCGACCTGCGTTTTGTCCCCGCCTTTCGTCCCTGGTGGCAGCAGCTTTTCTTCCCGGTTCTTTTCACCCTGGACTGGCATGTCGCAGACGATCTGGGCTTCCAGGATATCCGTGTCTGCCTGGCCTATCTGCTGGTCATCGCGGCAAGCATCGTGTGGCTGTTGCGGCGCCAGAGCCGCGATGCGCTGCTGGAGCCCCGCGCCACCGCCATCCTGTTCGCTTTTTCCGCCGCGGCCTATTTCGCCTGGATCCGGATGTTTGCGATTTATCGCTACATCATCCTGTTCGAGATGCTGGCGCCGCTGCTCATCATCGGCGCGGTCGGCCTGCTGCCGCTGCCGCGCCGCAGCCGCTATCTCACCCTGGCCGGCCTGTGCGCCGCCTGCCTGCTGACGGCGCGCAGTGATTTCCTGGAGCGCGCACCGGTGGAGGACCCCTACGTGCAGGCCGCACTGCCGCCCATTCCCCATCCCGACAAGACCATGGTGGTGATGACGGGCGATGCACCCATGGGCTTCATCGCCACCACCCTGCCGCCGCAGATTCCCGTACTCAGGATCGACGGCTGGATGGTGCAGCCGCGCGACGGCACGCTGTTGACCCGCCAGATGAAGCGCCGCGTCGCCGCGCAACTGGCGCGGGGCGGCGATCTCTATCTGATCGCCGATGCCGGCGACATGACAAGGGCCCATGACGCCCTGGGCGACTATGATCTCGCCATCCGCTGGTCGGAATGCCAGCAATTCGATACAAACCTGACTGGCACCTATCAATGGTGTCCGCTGGCCAAGAAGAGTTGAGATGCCGGGACAAACCAGATGAGAGTCGCGGTATTGGTGCCCTGCTATAACGAGGAAGCGGCCATCGCCAAGGTGGTCGCAGACTTCCGCGCCGCCCTGCCGCAAGCCATCATCTATGTCTATGACAACAATTCCCGCGACCGCACCGTGGAGCGGGCGGTGGCTGCCGGCGCGGTGGTGCGCACCGAGCGGCGCCAGGGCAAGGGCAATGTCGTGCGCCGCATGTTCGCCGACATCGAGGCCGACATCTATGTGCTGGTGGACGGCGACGATACCTATGACGCCGGCGCGTCTCCACGCATGATCGCCCGCATGATCGAGGACGGCGCCGATCTTCTGACGGCCCGGCGCATCCACACCGATGCGGCCGCCTATCGTCCCGGCCATGTCGCGGGCAACCGGCTGCTGACGGGCCTGACCGCACTGCTGTTCCGCGTGCATCTGACCGACATGCTGAGCGGTTACCGGGTTTTCTCCCGCCGCTTTGTCAAAAGCTTTCCCTTCACCGCCGAAGGCTTTGCCATCGAGACCGAACTCACCGTCCATGCGGTGCGGCTGATGATGCCCATGTCGGAGATGGACACCCGCTACAAGGAGCGGCCCATCGGCTCGGTTTCCAAGCTCAACACCTTCCGCGACGGCTTTCGCATTCTGGGCACCATCTTCTACCTGACCCGGGAAGAGCGGCCGCTGGTCTTCTTTGCCACCATCGCCTTTGTTTTCGCCGCCGTGGCCGTGATCATCGGCGCACCGGTGGTGTCGGACTATCTGCAAACCGGCCTGGTGCCGCGCCTGCCGACCGCTGTGCTGGCAACCGGCTTGATGGTGATCGCCTTCCTGTCCCTGACCTGCGGGCTTATCCTGGACACGGTGACGCGCGGCCGCTGGGAGGCCAAGCGCATGGCCTATCTTGCCATCCCCGGCCCGCAAGACCTCGCGTGAAAAAGCTGCTGGGCGCCTTGGCGCGCCTGTCCATCCTGCGCTTTGCGGTGATCGGCGCCCTGGGGATGCCGGTGGACTGGGGCGTGCTGCACCTGATGGTGCATTGGGGGACCGGGCCCTATCTGGGCCGGGTAATTTCCTGGTTCTGCGCCGCCACCTTCACCTGGGCCGGCAACCGCTATTTCACGTTTGCCGGACGCCGCGCCCGCGGACTTGCTGCCACCGCCAAGGAATGGGGGCGTTTTCTGGCGGCCAATGCGGTGGGTGGTCTGGTCAATGTCGGGCTTTATTCGGTCCTGGTGCGCTTTGCCCCGCCGCCCTTCAACGATCTGACGGTCGCGCTGGTCTGCGGCGTGTTGCTGGGATTGCTGTTCAATTTCACCCTGTCCAAGAAGATCGTCTTCAAAGGGCCCCTATGAAAATCATTGCCATCACAGGCGGCGGCGCCGGCATCGGCCGGGGCATTGCGTGGCATTTCGCCCGTGCCGGTTACGCGGTCTCCATCACCGACCGGGATCGGAAAGCCGGCCAGGAATCCCTGCAGGTGATGCGCGAGGCCGGCGTGGAAACCGTGTTCGTGCCGGGCGATGTTTCAAAGCCGGCGGACGTGAAAAACTGGCTCGGCAAAACCAAGGCAAAGCTGGGCGTGCCCGATGTGCTGGTGAACAATGCCGGCACCGAAATCCGCAAGGACGTCCTCAAATTGACCGTCGCGGAGTTTGACCGGGTGATCGCCACCAACCTGCGCGGCACCTTCATTTGCTCGCAGGCGGCGGCAAAGATGATGGCAAGGCGCGGTCATGGTGGCGCGATCATAAACATCGCGTCCACCCGCGCCTTCATGTCCGAGCCTGGCACCGAGGGCTATACCGCGTCCAAGGGCGGCATCGTCGCCTTGACCCACGGCATGGCGATCAGCCTTGCCCGCTATCGCATCCGGGTGAACTGCATCAGCCCCGGATGGATCGAGGTCAGTGATTGGCAGAAAGCATCCGCTGCCAGGGCGCCCCACCACTCCAGAGCCGATCGCGAGCAGCATCCTGCGGGGCGGGTGGGAATTCCGGAGGATGTCGCCAAGGCTTGCCAGTTCATCGCCGAGGATGCCGGCTTCATGACCGGCCAGAACCTTATTCTCGACGGCGGCATGACGGTGAAGATGATCTCCGTCTGTGCCATGGAGCGGCCGGCGACCCGAAGCGGCGTAGCCGCGCAGGGCCGTCCGGCGCGACAAAAAAAGGGCACGGAACCATCGTCCCGTGCCCTTTTGTCGTTTGGAGCCGCCTTAGTGGCTGGCGGCGAGGAACCAGAGATGGGCCACCAAGGCATCCTTCTCCGGCGTCTTGACCTTGGAGAAGGCGGCCTGGGCTTCCTTTTTCTGGCCGGCTGCCAGATATGCCTGGCCCAGGCGGATCTGGCCATTGTTGGCGTCCTTGAGCGGCTTTTTCAGGCCCTCCTGGATCACGCCGATGGCCTCCTTGGCCTTGCCCTCGCCGATCATGTTCTCGCCCACCTTGACCAGGTCGTCGCCCTGCGGCGCGGCCTTGGCGGCAGCCAGCGCCTGCGCCTCCTTGCCGGCGTTGGCAGCAGCTTCCTGCTTGGCGCGGGTCAAGAGCCGCAGCGAGCGATCATCTGTGAGCAGCTTCGCCGCGACACCTTTTTCCAGCACGGACTGCGCTTCGGCGGCGAACCCGAACTGCAGAGCGAACTGGCCGAGCGAGATATAGTCATCCTTGGTCGAGGCCGCGCCGGTCAGAAGGCGCAGGCGATTGATGTCCAGCGTGTTGTGGTCGGAAAGACCGCGGGCGCGCTCACCCAGCTTCAGGAGGCCGACCCAGTATTCCGCCTTGCCGGTGCGGGCAACCAACTGTTCCAGCGCGGCGCGCTGGCTGACATCGTCACCGACCTCATAGGCGCAGCGGGCCTGCAGCGCCAAGGCGGTTTCGCCGCTGCCCAACGACTTGGTGTACTTCACGCAACCCGCATAGTCACCGGCCTTGTAATAGGCCTGGCCGACGATCAGCTGCGACTGGGCGTCGAAGACATTGTTCTTCTTCAGATACTCCGCGTCGGCGATCACTTCCTTGAACTTGCCGGCATTATAGTCCTGGGCGAACTTGGCCTTGGCGCCACCGGGCGTGTTGGGGTCGGCCGAGGAGATCGCGATCGCATTCTTGATCTGATTGATGAGGGCGGTGTCGTCCGCAGTGGACTTCACGGCTTCCGCCTCGTTCAGCTTGGCCTGGGCGCCCTTGTAGTTCTTGGCCGAGATCATCGCCACGGCTTCCTTGAGCAGCGGACCAACCTTGGGGCTGGCGGTCAGGGCGGCGGCCGGGGTGGCCAGAACCAAGGCGGCACCGGCGACGGTGGCAGTTCCCAAAAGAATCGCCGTCATCGCGGCGCGCAGTGTACGGACAGTCATAACAGACCTCTTTCGCATCATCAAAAAAGGGAAAGCGTGCGGGGCTGCCGCACGCTTTTCACCTACGGCCGTGCCCTCACAGCCTAATTATACTGGTCGATGCCGGTAAAACCAATATGCGTCGCACCCAGGCGCTGGGCATCGGCCAGCACCTTGGCAACGGCATCATACTTGGCCAGCCGGTTCGGATTGACGTGGATTTCGGGTTGCGGGTTCTTTTTGGCCGCGTCCTCGAAATAGGCATCCATCGTGGCACGGTCCACGGTGGCGCCGTTCCAGGTGATGGTTCCGTCAAAATCGACGCCCAGTTCCACCGTCTCCGGAATGACCGTCG
>CAYQZM010000003.1:0-4054 GCA_964421935.1 uncultured Rhizobium sp.
CCTGGGCATCTGGGTGGGTTCCTTAAATCCAACGCCGAGGTGGGTTGTGCGGTGCTCGACCGGGTTGGGGCCGGCAGCGGGTTCGCCCAGGCCGGCGACCAACCGCAGCGCCGTGGATTTGCCGCAGCCGCTGGGTCCCAAAAGCGAGACAAATTCTCCCTCGGCAACCGAAAAGGACAGATCGCGCAGCGCTTCTGTTCCCGTCGCAAAGCGCTTGCCGATCCCCTTCAGCGTGATCATTGAAACTTTTGCAAGGTCGCGCGCGCGAAGGTGAGGTCATAGGCCCGCTTATAGTCCAGGCCCTTGGGGTAAAGCCCTTCCGACGCCATCGTGTCGTAGAACAGCTTCCATTGCGCGTCGGTCATGCTGCCCAGGCCGAAGGCGCGGCCGTCGCCGCTGATCAGCATCTCGTAGCGCTTCATCTTGTCCAGTGCCTGGGCCAGGATGGCATCGGTCATGTCGGGATTGTCGCGCTTGATCAGCGCATTTCCCTTCGCCGGGTTTTGCAGATAGTGCAGCCAGCCGTCACGTGATCCATCCACGAAAAGCTGTACCGCGCGCCGGTTGGTGTCGATCCATTTCTGCGGCACCAGCACCATGTTGGCGTAGCCCGGATAGCCGAAGTCGGACAGCAGGAAGATCTTGGGCTTCCAGTGCGCCTGCTGTTCCACGGTGTAAGGTTCACTGGTGAGATAGCCTTCCTGGATCGCGTTGGGGTCCAAGATGAAGGGGGCCAGATTGTAGGTGTATTTGCGAATCTGGCTGTCCTGAAAACCGAACTTCGCCTTCAGCCAGGGCCAGAAGGCCGTCATGGTGGCAGCCGAGATCAGGATCGGCTTGCCCCGCATGTCCGCCAGCGAATTGATATCGCGGCGCGGATGGGAGATCAGCACCTGCGGGTCTTTCTGGAAGACCGCCATCACCGCGCGGATGGGGATATTGCCTTTCACCAGGTTCAGCGGAATGAAGCTGTTGGAGCCGATGCCGAAGTCGGCCGCGCCGCCGGCCAGAAGCTGGGGCACATTCACGTCGGGTCCGCCCTGGAGGATCTTCACGTCCAGGCCGCGCTTGGCGTAAAGCCCTTCGGCCAGCGCCTGGTAGAAGCCGCCGTGTTCCGCTTGCGCCTTCCAGTCCGTGACAAAGCGGATGGGTGTGGCGGCCGAGGCGGGCCGCACCACACCCGTCAGGGTGGCGGAGGCGAAACCCGTGGAGACAAGACCGGAAACCAGAAATCGGCGACGCAACATGTCGGCCTTATAACACTCATGGCCGGCTTTTAACCCCGCTCGGCCAGGCAAATTTCATCAGCGGCTGGAACGCGGCGGGGGCGGTGCATCCCCATCATCGTCATCGTCGCCAAATAGCCAGCCCAGCAGGCCGCCGCGGTGGCGCCGGTGCGGCTGTTCCTCCTGGTCTGGCGGCAGGTCCGGCAACCGGCTCAGTTTCTCGTCGTCCATGCCGTCCCAGATCGCGCCAGAGGCTACAACCTGACGTTCTTCCTCCGGCGGCGGCTGCACGGAACGGTTCAGCGCCTTCAAGGGATGGCCTTGCTCGGCGGCCAGCATCGTGTCGCGCCAGATATAAGCGGGCAGGGTGCCGCCTGTTACGCCGCGCGTGGGGGAGGAATCGTCATTGCCCACCCAGGCCGCCGTGACGTAATCGGTGGTGAAGCCGACAAACCAGGCATCATGCGAATCCTGGGTGGTGCCGGTCTTGCCCGCCGCTTCGCGGCCATGCAACGAGGCATAGCCGCCCGTGCCGTTCACCACGACGCCGTACAGCATGGCCGTGAGATCGCGGTCGACATCCTCCGAGATCACACGCGGCGGCGGCGGCGCTTGGCGCAGATAGACCTCCTTGCTGTTCATATCCACCTGCGTCACCAGATAGGGCGAGACGCGATAGCCTCCATTGGCGAAAGCGGCATAAGCGGCGGTCAATTCCAGCGGCGTGACCTCGTTGGTGCCCAGCGCCAGCGAAGCATTGGCCTGCAGCGGTGAGGTGATGCCCAGCCGCTGGGCGGCCGCCACCACATTCTTGACGCCGATCTCCTGGGCCAGATTCACGGTGATGGTGTTGACGCTGTGCGCCAACGCATCGGCCAGCGTCATGGTGCCATAATATTTGCCGCCGAAATTGGTGGGGTGATAGCCGCCGATATCCACCGCCACGTCATCGCGCGTTTCCCAGGGCGACAGGCCTTGCTCCAGCGCCGCGAGATAGACAAAGGGCTTGAAGGCCGAACCGGGCTGGCGATGAGCCTGGGTGACGCGATTGAACACCGAGTCGCGATAATCGACGCCGCCGATCATGGCGCTGACGGCGCCGTCGGGTTTCATCACCACCACGGCGGCCTCGCTGACGCGGTCCTTCTTGCCGTATTTGTTGAGGGTGTGAAGTGCCGCCAGCCGCGCCGCCTCCTGCACCTTGGGCTCAAGCGTGGTGTGAACCACCAGGTCCGCGGACGGCGGAGAGCCGTTGCGGCTGACGAGCCGTGTGGCTTCGTCGGCGGCGCTGTCCAGGAAATAGTTGCGCGCGTCCAGGCTGGCATGGTCCACGATTACGGCGGGATGGGCACGGGCGAAAGCGGCCTCGGTTTCGGTGATGGCGCCATTGTCCACCATGGAATCCAACACCAGGCTGGCGCGCTGCTGGGCCTTGAGCAGATCGCGCCGCGGCGAGAAAACGGATGGCGCGCGCGTCAGGGTCGCCAGCATGGCGGCCTGCGCCAAGGTCAGGTTGCGGGCGGAGGTGCCGAAATAGACCCGCGCCGCGCCATCCACGCCATAGGCGCCACTGCCCAGATAGATGCGGTTGAGATAAAGCTCCAGGATCTGCTGCTTACTGAGTGACTTCTCCAGACCTGCCGCATCGATCAGTTCGACCAGCTTGCGCGACATGGTGCGCTGCTGGTTGGTGTAGACGATCTTGGCGGTCTGCTGGCTGATGGTCGAGCCGCCGGCCACATAATGCCGGGCCCTCAGATCCAGGAGCAGGGCGCGAGCAAGGCCCAGCGGATCGATGCCATTGTGGGAATAGAAGCGGCGGTCCTCCATGGCGATGAAGGCGGCCGGCAGATAGGAGGGCATCTCCTTCAGGCTCAGGCGCTGGCCGACGATGGCGCCGCGATGGCCCACTTCGTTGCCGTTCACGTCCAGGAAGGTGAAAGCCAGCGGGCGGTTGACTGCATAAAGATCGACGTTCGGGTCGAGCCTTGGCGCAAACAGACCCAGCACCAGCGGTGTCAGATAGAGCAGCGCCAGCGGCACGGCGATGACCGCCATGAGAATCGCAAAGGGGCGGGCATAAGGCTCCGCCACTTGCGCCCATTCGCGCCAGTCGCGGGGGTCTTGGGGAGCCGGCATGGCCGGGATTGCTGACCGATATTTGCGGCGGTTTCAAGGTGCGGGCGGATGACCGTCGTGGCAAGGTAAAGCCATGTGGGAAGGCATGACCTTGATTCCGGGCCGGGATTGCGGCGGTTGCACGGTCTGCTGCGTCTTTCCTACCATCAACAAGCCGGAAATCCAGAAACAGTCGGGCGCCCGCTGCCGCCATTGCCACGAAACCGGATGCGGCATCTATGACAGCCGGCCGCCGGTCTGCCGTGCCTATTACTGCGCCTGGCGCACCGTGGATATTTTCAGTGAGGATTGGCGTCCCGATCGCTCGGGGGTGCTGCCTTATGTGGAAACCGAGGGCATCGCCGAGGACTTCGATCTTTCCACCGGCATTGGGCTGATGCTGGTGGGTAATCCGCTCAAGATCGTGCGGCAGAAATGGTTTCAGGACTTCGTGGTCACCGGCGTGATGAGTTCGGTGCCGCTGTTTCTTTCCGTTCCGGGACCGCGCGGCCATCAGGCGGCGACGGTTTCTCTCAACACTGAAGAGATGCTGGATGCCATTCGCGGCAACAAGGTAAAGGATGCACTGGAGGCTGTGCTCAAGCTCCTGCGCAACTGGGATTTCCAGTTGGCTGTCATCACCTATTCCGGCAATGACGTCAGCAGCCCGGAAGAAGAAGCTTAACCCTCTCAATTTTATTGAACCCCTC
>CAYQZM010000004.1:0-3486 GCA_964421935.1 uncultured Rhizobium sp.
GTCATCCACCTGGCCAATGGTGCCCTGCCAGGCCGCCCCGGCGTTGGAGACCACGATGTCCAAACCGCCGAAAGCCGAGGCCACGGCATCGAAAGCCGCGCGCACCGACTTGGGATCGGTGACGTCGCATTGAACCGCCAGTGCCTTGCCGCCGACTGCCTTGGCGGCGGCTTTGGCCGCATCCAGATCGCGGTCGAGAATGGCGACTTCCGCGCCCTGCTTGGCCATCGCTTTGGCGGTGGCCGCGCCGATGCCCGAGCCGCCACCGGTGATGACTGCGACCTGGCGGGCCAGCGCCTTCTCGTTCGACTTGCCCAGCTTGGCCTGTTCCAGCGACCAGTATTCGACCTCGAACATGTCGAATTCGCTGATCGGCTTGTACTCCCCGATCGCTTCGGCGTGGGTGATCACGTCCACCGTATTCTCGGCAATGTCGGCAGCAATGGCGGCATCCTTGGCGGAAGCGCCGACGCCGAACAGGCCTACCCCCGGCACCAGGATCACCCGCGGCAGGGGATCGAGTTCCTTTTTCTTTTGTGCGCTCTTGTCGTTGTTGCGGGCGAAATAATCGTGATAGCGAGCGACAAAGCCATCCACCGCCGCCTGCACATCCTGCTTCCATTCGTCCAGCTTGCCGGCTTCCGGCGCCGGCACCACCAGCGGCCAGTTCTTGGTGCGGATGGTGTGATCGGGCGTCACCACGCCCTGCTGGGTATAGCGCGCAATTTCCGCGCCATTGACGTAATCCAGAATGGCGGGATTGGAACGGAAGTTCAGGATCTGCCGCTTGGCGGTGCCAGCGCCGGCATTCTTCTCCAGCGCCACGGCGCCGCGCAGGATGGGTGCGATGTCGGGCAGCGCGGCGATGTTGGCGGGCAGCTTGGCCTTGGTGCGCTGCTTTCTCTGACGGCCCAGGCGCTCTTCCGCCAGGGTGACGAAATGGATCATGCGCTCGTACGCCTGCTTTGCCGAGTCGCCGACGGTGAAGATGCCGTGCTGCAGCAGTACCAGGCCTTCCACGTTCGGATTCTTGTCGAAGACGTCGGCCACCGACTTGGCCAGGGCAAAGCCGGGGATCGTGTAGGGCACATAGGCGACCTTGTCGCCATAGACCTCCCGCGCCATGGCTTCGCCATCCGGCTGATCCACCAGCGACAGCACGGCGGTGGAATGGACGTGATCGATGAACTTGTGCGGCAGGAAGGCGTGCAGCAAGGTCTCCACTGACGGATTGGGCGCGCCCGAATCCAACAGGTTGATGCGCTGGTAATTGACCATGTCCTCGTCGGAGAGCTTGTCCAGCTTGCGCAGCTTGCGGACAGGCTCCAGCTTCACCGCCGGCAGACCGGCGGGTTCGATATAGCCCATGTCCCAGCCCGAGCCCTTGATGCAGATCACGTCCACATCCTCACCCAGCATGTCCTTGACGGTCGTCTTGACCGAGGTATTGCCGCCGCCATGCAGCACCAGCTTGGGATCCTGGCCCAACAGGCGCGTGGTATAGGTGCGCAGTGCCAGGTCCTCGTTGATGCCCTTGCTGGCATAATCGCTGACGAATTTCCGCGCGTCGGCGTCGGACCATTTGGACTGCATTTACTTCTCCTAATGCCCTACCGCTTCGCAGCTTGAGGGCAATTATTCCTGCGTTTCAGGAAACAGGCTGCGTAAGCCTTCGGGGGTGGCGGCGCAAGTGCCGCGTTCGGTGATGAAGCCGGTAACCAGCCGGGCCGGCGTGACATCAAAGCCCGGATTGGCGGCGCCCGAGCCGGGGGCAGCGATTTCCACCACCGTCACGGAACCGTCAGGAAGCCGGCCCGCCATCTTGAGCACTTCGTCTTCCGAGCGTTCCTCGATCGGGATGTCGCGGCCCGATTCCAGGGTCCAGTCGATGGTGGAGCTCGGCAGCGCCACATAAAACGGCACGCCGTTATCCTTGGCCGCCAGCGCCTTCAGATAGGTGCCGATCTTGTTGGCGACATCGCCATTGGCGGTAACCCGGTCGGTACCCACGATCACCATGTCCACCTCGCCGGCCTGCATATAGTGGCCACCGGCATTGTCAGCCAGAATGGTGTGCGGCACGCCATGACTGCCCAGCTCGAAGGCGGTCAGCGAGGCGCCCTGATTGCGCGGCCGTGTCTCGTCCACCCAGACATGCAGCGCAATGCCTTCATCATGCGCCAGATAGATCGGCGCCAGGGCGGTGCCGTAATCCACGGTCGCCAGCCAGCCGGCGTTGCAGTGGGTCAGGATGTTGAGCGGCTTGCCTTTCTTCTTGCCCGCCAAGTCGCGGATGATGGCAAGGCCGTTCTGGCCGATAGCTTTGCTCATCGCCTCGTCTTCGTCGGCGATGGCGCCGGCTTCCTGCCACGCCAGCGCCGCGCGCTGTTCATGCGGCTGGTTGAGCAGCGCGCCGCGCATCCGCCACAACGCCCATTTCAGATTGATCGCAGTGGGCCGGGTCTCGGCCAGCATCTCCACCATTTGCTGGATATTGTCGTCGGAGGGATCTTCTCGCACGGCCAGCGCCAGGCCATAGGCGCCGACCACGCCGATCAGCGGCGCACCGCGCGTGTTCATGTTCTTGATCACCCGCGCCGCATCATCCGGCGAGCGCAGCGTCATGGTCTGGAACTGATGCGGAAGCTTGGTCTGATCGATGATGCCGAAGGCATCCCCACCGATGGGCCAAACAGAGCGGTAATGCTTGCCATTGATCTTCATGACGGCGCTGTCGCTTTCATCGATGGATATTCGCAGAAACGCCCATACCAGGCCGACAATTTGGGGTGGGAACCTTTCCAATCAAGGTCGGGCAGGCGAAAACCGATATAGCCCAGGGCGCAGCCAACCGCTATCTCACCGATCGTGGGATCCTTGGCGAAATTCACCCGTTCCAGCGCATCGATGCCAGCGGCGATGGTGGCCTTGCACCGCGCCATCCGATCAGGATTGCGGCGCACCTCCGGCTCGGCCCGCTCGTAGCGCAAGGTCACGGCGGCATCGGCAACGCCATCGCCCAGCGCCGCCAGGCCCAGCGCCTTCCAGCGGCCGCTGGTGTGGCGGAAGATGTTCATGCCGGGGAAGAATTTGCCGCCGCCGGTGTGATTGAGATATTCGCAGATCACCGGGGAATCGAACAACGATGAGCCGTCGTCCAGCACCAGGATCGGAATCTGTTTCAGCGGATTGATCCGGCGCAGGTTCTCGTCATTGCGGGCCTGGACGTCGATCACGTCCAGCTTGATGTCCAGTTCGTGAGCAATGATCCGCGCCTTGCGCGCGAAAGGCGAGACGGGATGGGAATAGAGTTTCATCCCCGCGTCAGTGACCCTCGAACGCCACCAGCGTGGACACCGGTTTGCCCAGGGCGCGCAACTTGTCGGCGCCGCCCAGATCGGGCAGGTCAATGACAAAGGAGCAGCCCACCACCTTGGCCCCTGCCCGTTCCAGCAGGCGGATGCCGGCGGCAGCGGTGCCGCCGGT
>CAYQZM010000005.1:0-15766 GCA_964421935.1 uncultured Rhizobium sp.
CCAGCCCAGGCCGGCGGACAGGAACCAGACCTCAGCGCCCACGCTGCAGGCGGTGTGTGCGGCGGCCGTGGGGGCGGACAGAACCAGGTCGAGCGCCTGGCACAGCGCGGCGGTGCCGTCGATATCGTCTTTAAGATCCAGGCCTTCGACCTGGTGGACGGTGATGCCGAACTTCTCTTGCGCGCGGGCCAGCTCGGCGGCGCAGTCGCCATATTGCAGATTGACGAAAGTGATGCCGGGTGTCTGCAGGATCCCGCCCCAGGCGTCGATCGGCGAAAAATATTTGGCCCGCTTGGCCGCCAGCATCATCGAACGCCAGCAGATGCCGACCTTCTTGCCGGGCAGGGCCGCCATCTGGCGCTTGTATTCCGCGACCCGTGCCGGGTCGGGCACCAGGAAGGCTTTCTTGGGAAAATCGGCCAGGGACTTGCGGTAATATTGCAGCGCGCTGCCCATGGGCGCCCAGCAGTCCGGCTTGTTGTCCTTGGCTGCAAAGGGCACCAGCCTGAGCGCCTTGTTGCCGTCCATGTCGATCAGGGTGCGATCGTCATAGGTGCCCACCTCGGCCCTGGGAAAGGAGCGCTGGTAAAGCGGGATCATGCGCGGATCGACGCAGATCTGCAGCTTGCCGGTTTCACCGACCGCTTCCTGCGCATCGGGCAGGATGTTGGCGAACATGATCTCATCGCCCAAGCCCTGTTCGCCCACCAGCAGCAGCTTCTTGCCGCGCACGTCTTCGCCATGCCAGCGCGGCGCGTCGATGATGTGGTGGAAATAGCAGCGGAAGCGTTCGTGGTTGCGAATTTCGTATTCGCGGAAACCTTCTTCGATCTTGCCCGCGCCGATCAGGCAGATGCTGCGCGAATGAGTGGTCTCGATCTTTTCCGCCGGATCGATGACCAGCTCCAGCGCCTTGTCATAGACCGTCAGCGCCTTGTCGTACTGGCTGAGGTGCTGATAGGCATAGCCCAGATTGTGATAAGCGCGGGCGAAACGCGGTTCCAGCCGCGCCGCTTCCTCGTAGAAGACAAGGCTTTCATCGGCGCGGCTGTTTTCCGCCAGCACCGTGGCCAGGGAGTTCCACAGGATGGCCTGGTCCGGCATGCGGAACAGCGCCGCCCTCAGCGTCTCGATCGCAACATCGGGCATGCCCATGTCGCTCTGCACGCTGCCGAGATTGTTGTAGCCCAGCGGGGAATCCGGGCAGGCCGCGATGTAAAGCTGAAACATCTTGGCCGCGCCGTCGGTCAGCTTCAGATTCCAGGCGGTCAGGCCCAGATTGATCAGCAGCTCGGGGTCTTCGGGGTCCAGCTCGAAGGCGCGCTCATAGGTTACCAGCGCCTTGTGCAGATGGCCCATCCGCTCCAGCGCCATGGCCAGGACATGGAAGGCCTTGGAATTTTCGGGGTCGGCTTCGGTCGCCTTCAGCGCCCATTGCCCGGCCTTGACGATGTCGCCCTTGCGCCAGGTGCGGACGGCCCGCTTGAGCGCCACATTGGAGCGGTGGCGGGCCTTTTCCCGCGCGACCTCGCCAACCAGGGCTTCCAGCTTGTCGATGGCCTGAAGGCGGGCATCCACCCCGGCAAGGGTGTCCAATGTCGGCTGGGGCAGGGCCTGGGCCATGGCGGTCCGCTTCGAAAAATCCTGCTTTATCAAAGCCGCTTAACGTTAATCACTCGTGAACGAAAACATTCAAAAATGGCCTTCGGATAGGGGTGGGCGATGCTCCCGCCCCTGAAGGTGCAGGGGCAGTACCCAGATGAACATCGCCGAACGCCTGATGGAGGCCGCACACCATCATGGCCCCGTGATCGCCACCGTGGAGGACCGCGATGTGATCGCATGCCGGACCTGCGGCTTTCGTCACATCGATCCGCTGTTCACGAGCGAAGAGCTGAAGAGCTTCTACGAAAAGCAATTCTATCAAAGCGAGCGCGCCGACTATTTCAGCCGGATGGAGGAAGACCGCGATTGGTGGATGCTGCGCTATCGCCATTATTACGAACTGCTGGAAGGCCATGCGCGCGGGAGGCGCATTCTGGACATCGGCTCGGGGCCCGGCTTCTTCCTGGAAGCGGGCGCAGCGCGGGGCTGGGAGGTGCTGGGCTTTGAGCCATCGCCCGTGGCTGCCCGTTACACGGCGTCGCGTGGCCTGGCGGTGGTCAACGATTTCTTCTCGGCCGCGGCGGCGAAGGCGCATGGCCTGTTCGATGCCATCTCGCTCAGCATGGTGCTGGAGCATGTGAAGGATCCGATTGCGCTGATCAATGAAGCGCGCGGCATGCTCGCGCCCGGCGGGCTGTTGCTGCTGATCTCGCCCAATGATTTCAACCCGCTGCAGATGACCTTGTGGAAGGAACTGGGCTTTCGCCCCTGGTGGATCAATCCCCGGCATCATCTGAACTATTTCGATCTCGCCTCGGGCGCGAATTTCGTCAAGGCGCGCGGCTTCGAGGTGCTGCATGTGGAAACCAGCTATCCGTTGGAACAATTCCTGATCGCGGGCCGCAACTATGTCGGCAATGACGAGGTCGGCCGGGCCTGTCACAGGGAACGCAAGGCGTTCGAAAGTGCGCTGTTCGCCCATGACCCCGCGCTGATGCGCCGCTTCGCCGCGACCTGGGCGTCGCAGGGCATCGGGCGGGAATTCCTGGTGCTGGGGCGGAAGGCGGGCGCATGAAAGCGGGCAGGGTCATAGGCCTGGTTCAGGCGCATCATCGGGGCTGGGGCGGGGCGAAGGATTTCTCGCTCGCCACCGTGAACGGCAAGTTTGCCGTGGCGGAGGTGATTGATCGGCTTAAGGTCATGCCGCAGGTCGCCGGAGTCGTCGTGGCGGTGCCGGATGACCCGGGCAACGAAATTTTCCGCGAGATTGCCGCGGCCCATGGCGCGCACTGTCACTTTGGCAGCCGCGAAAATGTGCTGGAGCGCTGTGTCGGCGCGCTGGATGGGCAAGGCGCGAGTACCGTCGTCCATGTGATGGGCCAGCATTGCTTCATCGATGTGAAGCTGCTGGGCGAGATGCTGGCTTTCCTGGAAGAAACCGGTGCCAGTTTTGTCTCTCTGCCGGATGCCTTCACGCCCTATTTCGCGGGCAAGGTTTATCGCCGCGCCCTGCTGGATGATGTCGGCGCCGCCATCGTCGCGCTGTCCAAGGACCGCGATATTCATTTTGCCCGTTACGCTGCGTTTATCGAAACGCATCGTGACCGTTTCGGGGCGCGGGTTTACGAAAACCTGCCGCAATATGACCGCGACTTCCTGCTGGAGGTGCGCAAGGCGGCGCGGGAAATCTTTGCCGACGACCGCATGCATGTGGATGCCGCCGCCGCTAGCCAGGTCTCCAATCCCTTGTTCGAAAGCTATGAATTCGCGCGTGGTCAGTTCGGCAGCATGGACCGTGTGCTGGATATCGCCTGTGGGGACGGCTATGGCTGCCGCATTCTGGCCGAGCGGGTGGGCAGGGTGCTGGGCGTGGATATCAATCAGCCCCTCATTGCCGCCAATCAGCACGCGAACGAGGTGGCCAACATCTCCTATGATGTGGCTGACTGCTTCGCCATGTCGTTGCCGGATGCTTCGGTCACCGGCGCCACCGCCATGGAACTGATCGAGCATCTGCCGGTCGACCGGGTGGATCAGTTCATCAGCGAAGTGCGTCGAGTGATCGCGCCCGGCGGCAGCTTTATCTGCTCCACGCCCCAGAACAGCCATGGCGACATTCCCGTCATCCCCTGGCATGTGAAGGAATATTCGGTGGCCGAACTGCGCGCCATCCTGGAGCGTCATTTCTCTTCCGTGAAAATCCTCTCCTCCAAATCCGGCGGTCGCCTCAGCGAAGACTGTGACAGCGGCCAGAAAATGGTTGCCCTATGTCGCTAGTTGATACCGATCATCAAGCCGCTGCCCAGCGGCGCGAGGGCGCCGACCTGGTGCTGGACGCCTTCCTGCGCCATCAGGTCAAGCATGTGTTCATTTTTCCCGGCGGCACGATCGCGCCCATTCTCGATCGCATCGAGAAGCGGTCCGCGATCGAGATCGTCTGCCCCCGCACCGAACAGGGCGCCGGTTATGCCGCGCTGGCCTATGCGAGGCTGACCGGCCAGACGGCGGTGTTCATGGTCACATCCGGTCCTGGTGTCACCAATGCCGTCACCCCGGTGGCCGATGCCTATTACGACAATATCCCGCTGGTGGTGATCACCGGCCAGGTCGGGACCGGCGACATGCGCGGCGATCTGCCGATCAAGCAGCGCGGCTTTCAGGAAGTGGACACGGTGGCGCTGATGAAGCCGATCACCAAGGCCGCGTTCCTTGTGAAGGATCCGGCCGAGCTTCCCAATGTGCTGGAAGAGGCCTTCTTCCTGGCGCGCGAAGGCCGCCAGGGACCGGTGGTCGTGGACCTCCCGATGAATGTCCAGCGCGGCGCCTCTAGCCATCCGGCGCCCATCGCCAAGCGCACCAGCGTGGTGCCGTTCGTGCCCGCCGACAAGATCGAGACCCTGGCGCAATGGATTGGTGAAGCCGAGCGGCCGGTGATCCTGGCGGGCGGCGGCGTGATCGCCTCCGGCGCGCTCAAGGAATTGCGTGCGCTGGCGGACAAGTATCGTATCCCCGTCACCATGAGCATGCCCGGCATGGGCGCCTATCCGTCGGAAGCGCCGCTGTCCCTGGGGATGTGCGGCTATGCCGGCAGCCAGTATGCCAATCTCGCCATGCACCGCGCTGATCTTCTGATCGGAGTCGGCACCACGTTTCATCTGCGCCAGACCGGCAGCCTGCCCGCCAAGACGGTGGCGAATGGCCGGGTGGCGCGCATCGATCTGGACGTCCATGAACTGGATCACAGCCGCGTGCCGCTGGATCTTTCCATCCATGCCGATGCCAAGGCGGCGCTGGCGGCGCTGGATCGTGCCCTTTCCAGGCACACGGTCGGTGATCACGCGGCCTGGCTGAAGCAGATTGCGGCCTGGAAATCGGAGCATCGGCTGATGCCCGGCAAGCCCGGCAAATTACCCAAGCCGCAGGCCGTGATCGAAGCGGTGGATGCCGCGATCACCGCCAAGCCGGTGATCGTGACCACCGGCGTCGGCCAGCATCAATGCTGGGTGCCGCGGCACTTCCGATTCGATGCCCCAGCGCGCGCCCTGCTGACCTCATCGGGCCATGGCACCATGGGCTACGACCTGCCGGCGGCGATCGGTGCCAAGATCGCCAATCCGGGTGCCACCGTGATCTGCTTTGTTGGTGACGGCAGCCTGCAGATGAATATCCAGGAGCTCGCCACCGTGGTGGAGCGCGGCCTGGATATCAAGCTGGTGGTGCTGGACAACCACGCGCTGTCCATTGTGGCGCAATTCCAGCGCCAGAATTGGCAATCCCATCCTTCCACCGGCGACAAATACAACCCCGATTTCGCCGCCATCGCCGCGGCCTATGGCATCACGTCTGTCACCATCGATACGGTCAAGGGCCTGCGCGAGAAGATCGCGCAGGCTGTCAATCGGCCAGGCCCGGTGCTGCTGCATTGCCATGTGGATCCGCAGGAAGATCTGCTGCCCATGCTTCTGGGTGGGCAGACCCTGGACGCCATGTCGAATCAATCGTCCTTCTGACATGGCCGCGGCACCCAAATTGGCTTTGGTAACGGGCGCGGGCAGCGGCATCGGCAAGGCTATAGCGGTCGCGCTGCTGGAAGCCGGTTATCGTGTCGCGTGCGGCTACAATGCCAATCGTGCAGGCGCCGAGGCGATCCGTCATCCCAACGCGCGCACCGTCAGGATCGATATCGCCAGTCGCGCCTCCATTCGCCGCGCCCTGGCCGAAACGCGAAAGCATTTCCGCGCCGAGATCGACATTCTGGTGAACAACGCTGCCCTGGTGCAGGAAAAGCCGTTCGAGAACCTGACCGATGCCGACTGGGACCGTATGCTGGCGGTCAACCTGCGCGGCGCCTTCATCCTCGCGCAGGAAACGCTGCCGGCCATGGCCAAGCGCAAATGGGGCCGCATCGTCAACATCACTTCCATTGGCGGGCAGTGGGGCGGCATGCGCCAGGTCCACTATGCCGCGGCCAAAGCGGGGTTGATCAATCTCACCCATTCCCTGGCGCGGCTTTATTCGCCGCTGGGCATCACCGCCAATGCCCTGGCGCCGGGCCTGGTCGCCACTGACATGATCCGCAAGGAACTGAAGTCGAAATCCGGCAAACAGAAAGCCGCACAGATTCCGGTGGGCCGTATCGCCGAGCCGGAAGAGATCGCGGCCGGTGTGGTCTATCTGGTGTCCGATGGCGCTGCCTATGTCACCGGCCAGACCCTCAACATCAATGGCGGGATGTTGATGTCATGAAGACCCTGTTGATCCTAGGTGCCGGCAAGGAACAGGTGGCGGCCATCGCCGCGGCCAAGGCCAAGGGCATTCGCACCCTGGTGCTGGATATGAACCCAAAGGCGGAAGGCGCTGGCCTGGCCGACGAATTCCATGCCGTCAGCACCCGCGACCGCGACGCCATTTTGAAGTTCGTTGCCGGCTACCCAGGCAGGATCGATGGGGTGATGACCATCGCCAGCGACATTCCGCACATGGTCTCGGCCGCGGCCGACGCTGCCGGTGCACGTCACATTCCGCAAGGCGTGGCCGATCTCTGTGTCCATAAGCTGCACATGAAGGAAAAGCTGCGGGAAGGGGGCGTGAATGTGCCGGCCTTTGCCCGTATATCCCGCCTGGATGATCTGCAGGTCTTCATCGCCAAGGTCGGCTTTCCGGTTGTCATCAAGCCGGTGGACAATTCGGGGGCCCGCGGCGTGCAACGCCTGACGGCCGGCATGGATATTGGCGCTGCCTTTGCTTACACCAAGGGCTTTGCCTATGGCGGCGAGGTCATCGCGGAAAAATTCATTCCCGGCCTCCAGATCAGCACCGAGGGGCTGTTCCACGACGGGCGCTTCTATTGCACCGGTTTTGCCGATCGCAACTACACCCGTCTCGATGATGCCGTGCCCTTCATGGTCGAGGATGGCGGCGATATTCCCACCGTCCTGAACAATGTCCAGAAAATGCTGGTGGAAGCCGAGTTCGAGAGAGCCGCGCGCGCGCTGGGGATCGATTGGGGTCCGGCCAAGGGCGACATGATCTTCGGCGCGGACGGCAAGCCTTACGTGATCGAGATCGCGGCGCGGCTGTCAGGCGGTAATTTCTGCTACGACAAGGTGCCATGGTCCACCGGCGTGGATATCGTCGACATTCTGGTCGATATGGCGGTGGGCAATGCGGTCGACCCGGCGCGGTTCATTCCCACGTGCAGCCTCGCCACCTCACAGCGCTATTTCTTTCCCGCGGCCGGCACCATCCGGCAGATCGATGGTATCACGGCGGCGCAAAACCTGCCGCATATCCGCAAGGTGGATATCTGGGCGCGGCCCGGTGAAACCATCGCCGCGGCGGAAAATCATCCCTCAAGGGTCGGCTATGTCATCTCCTGCGCGCCTACGCGCGAAGAGGCGGTGGCGGCGGCGCAGAGTGCCGTGGCCCGTGTCCAGTTCCAGGTGGAGGCCTGAATGGTCCAATTCATCGCCGAAGTCTCCAGCAACCACGCCCAGGACCTCAAGCGCTCGCTCGCCTTCGTGGATTGCGCCGCCGATTGCGGTTTCGACGCCGTGAAATTCCAGCTTTTCCGCGTGGCGCAACTGTTCGCGCCTGAAATCCTGGCGAAAAGCCCGCAGCACCGGAAGCGCGTCGCTTGGGAACTGCCGCTGGAGCATCTGGAGCCGATCGCCCGCCGCTGCCGGGACAAGAACATCGCCTTTTCCTGCACGCCCTTTTATCTGGAGGCGGTGGCGCAGCTGCAGCCTTACGTCGCCTTCTACAAGATCGCGTCCTACGAATTGCTCTGGACCGATCTGCTGAAGGCCTGTGCCCAGACCGGCAAGCCGGTGATCATCTCCACCGGCATGGCTACCATGCCGGAGATCAAGGAGGCGGTGGCGACTTTGGAATCCGCCGGTGCGACCGACGTCACGGTGTTGCATTGCGTCTCGGCCTATCCCTCGCCGCCCGAGCAGTCAAACCTTTCCGCCATCTCCACCATCCGGCGTGAGACCGCGGCCAAGACCGGCTGGTCGGACCATTCGCGCAGTCCCGCGGTGATCGAGCGGGCGGTGCATCACTGGAACGCCAGCACCATCGAGCTGCATCTGGATCTGGACGGGACGGGCGAGGAATATCACACCGGCCATTGCTGGCTGCCCGATGAGATCGCGCCGGTCATCGCCCGCGTGCGCCAGGCATTCAGCGCCGACGGCAAAGGCTTCAAGGAGCCGGTGCCGGCCGAGCTGCCTGACCGGGAATGGCGCGCCGACCCCTCTGATGGTTTGCGGCCCTTCCGCCATGTGCGCGCGCGCTGGGTGCCGGCCTGATGCCCAGCGCGGCAACGCGGCCCATTTCCGATTCCGTGCGCCGGCTGGGCCTTGGCACGGTGCAGTTCGGCCAGGCCTATGGCGTCTCCAACACGGCAGGCCAGGTGCCTCTCGCCGAAGTCCGGGCCATGCTGGCGCGCGCCGCCGGGGCGGGCGTTGCCGTCCTGGACACGGCCGCCAATTACGGCCAGGCCGAGGGTGTTCTGGCGCAATGCGACACAAGTGCATTCCGTATCGTCAGCAAGACCGTCAGCGCGAAGAACGGTGTTGCCACCGTGACTGACCGTGCCCGGCAATCGGTTCAAAGTCTCGGCCGCGTGGATGTACTGCTGGTTCATGCCGCAGCCGATCTTCTGGGACCGGATGGCGATCAACTGTGGCGCGCGCTGCGTGCGTTGAAAGAACAGGGCGCGGTCGGTGCCATCGGCATCTCTGCCTATGTCGCCGATGATCCGGCCGGGCTGGCGCACCGTTTCCGTCCCGACGTGATGCAGGTTCCGTTCAGCCTGCTGGACCAGCGTCTGCTGCAAGATGGATCGCTGGGCCGCTTGAAAGAACTGGGTGTGGAAGTTCATGCCCGTTCCCTGTTTCTGCAGGGGCTGCTGTTCATGGCGACGGTGCCGGAGACACTGCGCGATGCCGCGCCACTGCTCGCCCGCGTCCGGCAGCAGATCGCGGCCGCACGGAGCACGCCGCTGGCAGCCGCTCTGGGCTTGGTCTTGTCGCGGCCTGAAGTGGATGTGGCGGTAGTGGGCGCGACCAGCCGCCATGAGCTGGACGAAATCTTCGCCGCCGCCCGCGCGCCGCTGCCGGAGTTTGACTGGAGAGCTTGCGCCCTCGACGACGCGCGTATCCTGACGCCGTCGCTTTGGTGATTTGATCGCTGTCAGGCGCGGCACTCTGCCCGCTTCGCGCCAGCTGTGCGCGATTGCCTGTCGCGTTTTTTTATGCCGGTATGCGGCATGTTCTTCATTCTCTCCAAACTCTTCTGGCACCTGGCGGCACCCAGTCATCTGCTGGCGCTCCTGATCCTGACGACGGCGCTGTGCCTGGTGCTGCGCTGGCGCCGGCCAGCCTGGTTTCTGGGCATCCTGGCGATCCTGATCCTGCTGGCCGCCGGCGTCTCGCCATTACCTGTAATGGCTGTCCGGTCGCTCGAGGACCAGTATCCGCGGCCGCCATGGCCGGCGCATGTGGATGGCGTGCTGATGCTGGGTTCGGGATTCGATACGGGCCTGCTCAGGATTCGTCATGCGCCGCAGACCAATATCGGCGCCTATCGGCTGGTGGAAGGTTACGCCGCTGCGCGCCACTATCCCGACGCGCGTGTCGTATTCAGCGGCGGTTCGGGCGCCTTGCGCGGCGCGCGGTTCTCGGAAGCCGAGACGGCGCGGTATGTGCTGGAGGAAATGGGACTGGATCCCAGGCGCCTGACTTTGGAGGCGCGTTCGCGCAACACCTACGAGAATATCCTTTTTACCAAAGAGATCGTGAAGCCGAAGCACGGCCAGGTATGGCTGCTGGCGACATCAGCCATCCATATGCCGCGGGCCATGGCGATCGCCAGGAAGCAGGGCTGGCCGATGGTGGCCTGGCCGACCGATTACTTCACGTCGCCGCACTCCAAAGGCGACTGGCTGTTCGTGGCGGACAATCTGGGACTTGCCGATTATGCCGTGCATGAATGGATTGGCATGCTGGCCTACCGGCTGACCGGCAAGGCGCAGTAACAGGCTGCCCAATTGATGCCTTGTTTCGGTTGATGGTTCCGCGCAACCTCTCCCGGCCTGTCTTGTTTTTAGAAAGGTTCATCAGACAGGAGAACTGAATGAAACTTCCTACCATGGCCGCGGTCGCGGCACTGATCGCCAGTCCTGTGCTGGCGGATCCCATCGCCCGCGAACAGGCGAAGGCGGATTTCCATCAGTCTCGCGCCGATGCGGCCAAGGCCCAGATGCAGAAGGATGATGCACAAGCACAGGCCGCGGACGCCCAGGGTAGCGCCGACAGCTCGCAGGCCCAGGCGAACGCGGCGCAGGCCGATGCCGATTCCTTGCAGAAGCAGGCCGATGCGGCCAAGGCTGAAGCCAATACGGCCCAGTCTCAGGCCAATGCCTCGCAGGCCGAGGCCGATACATCCTTGGCACAGGCTGACCAGGCCAGGGCCGATCGCAATGCGGCCATCGACCGGGCCGAAGCGGCACGCGACGCCGTTCACAACAACTAACGGATCAAGGAAGCCCGCTTCGGCGGGCTTCTTCTTTGTGGTCGCCCGCCAGGCTGTCCTTCCGGGGCCGCTGCTCCTATCCGGTGCGCAGATAGCGCACCGCTTCATCACGCCCGAACAGATAAAGCAGGACGCGCAGGGCTTGCCCGCGCGGGGATTTGAGATCGGGATCGCGCGTCAGGACCAGATTGGCATCGTCATGGGCGATGGCGAGCAGATCGGCATGCGCGGCCGGATCGGCGAGGCGGAATTCCTCCAATCCGCTCTGCCGCCGTCCCAGCATTTCGCCCGGCCCGCGCAGGCGCAGATCCTCCTCGGCAATGATGAAACCGTCATCGGTCTCGCGCATGGTCTTCAGGCGCGCCTTTGCCGTCTCCCCCAGCGGTTCGTGCCAAAGGAGAATGCAGGAGGATTTGCCGGCGCCCCGGCCGACGCGGCCGCGCAGCTGATGCAGTTGGGCCAGGCCAAAGCGCTCCGCATGCTCCACCACCATGATCGTGGCTTCCGGCACATCCACGCCGACCTCGATGACGGTCGTCGCCACCAAGAGCTGTGTCTCGCCGGCCTTGAAGGCTGCCATGGCCGCATCACGTTCGGCGGCTTTCATCTTTCCATGCACCAGGCCGACTTTCAGGCCCAAGGCTTGCTGCAGCATCCCGGCGCGGTCCTCGGCGGCGGCGAGGTCGATCTTCTCGGACTCTTCCACAAGCGGACAAACCCAATAAGCGCGGGCGCCCGCATCCAGCGCCAGGCGCAGATGCATGATCAGGTCGTCCATGCGGCCCGCACCCATTACCCGCGTCTCTACCGGTTTGCGGCCCGGCGGGCGGCCGGTGATGCGTGAGACATCCATGTCGCCATAGGCGGTCAGGGCCAGGGTGCGGGGGATGGGCGTTGCCGTCATCACAAGCACGTCAGCGGGCCGGCCTTTGCTCTGAAGCTGCATGCGCTGATGCACGCCGAAGCGGTGCTGCTCGTCCACCACGGCAAGCCCCAGGTCCTTGAAGGTCACATCTTCGGAAAATAAAGCGTGGGTGCCGACCAGGATATCGATCTCGCCCTCTGCCAGCCGCGCCAGGGTCTCGGCGCGGCCCGCGCCCGTTTCCCGCCCCGGCAGACAGGCAAGGCGTACGCCGGCCGCAGCCGCCGAAGGTTCGTGGGATGCCAGATGCTGGCGCACCAGAAGCTCGGTGGGCGCCATCAGCGCGGCCTGCATGCCCGCTTCCACCGCCTTGAGCATGGCCAGCAGCGCTACGATGGTCTTGCCCGACCCGACATCGCCCTGCAGCAGCCGCAACATGCGCTTGTCGGAGGCCATGTCCTGTTCGATTTCCGCCAGGGCCTGAAGCTGCGGATCGGTCAGGACAAAGGGCAGGGCGGCGATGGCCTTGGCCTTGAGCTGGCCGGTGCCGGCAATGGGCCGGCCCCTGGTCTCGCGCATATGGGCGCGGATCAGACGCAGCGCTAGCTGGTTGGCCAAGAGTTCGTCATAAGCCAGGCGCTGGCGCGCTAAAGTGGTCGGCTCGAGGTCGCTGTCATGCACCGGATTGTGCGCGGTCTCGAGCGCGGCATTGAATCCTGTCCAGCCGCGCTGCTTCAGGAAAGCCGCGTCCTGCCATTCCGGCATGGCTGGTACCTTGTCGAGTGCGCCCCGCACCGCCTTGGCCATCGGCCGCGGCGTCAGGCCTTCCGTCAGGCCATAGACCGGTTCGTGCAGCGGAAAGCGCGCGGCTTCATCCGGCGCCACCACATAATCGGGATGGGCCATTTGCAGCCGGTCCTTGAAGCGCTCGATCTTCCCCGACAGCACGCGCCGCGTTCCGACCGGCAGCAGGCCGGACAGGTAATCGGCATGGGCGCGGAAGAAGACCAGTTCCAGCAGCGAGGTCTCGTCCGACACCAGCACCTTGTAAGGCTGAGCCTTTACCCGGTTGGGCTTGTGCTCAAGCACTGTCACTTCGACCGTGGCGATACGGCCGGCTTCTGCGGCGGCCAGCTTGGGTCGATAGCTGCGATCCACCACGCCGGATGGCAGGTCGAAGATCAAGTCCACAAGCCGCCACCCCGCCACCTTGGCGATCAGCTTTTCCAGCTTGGGCCCCACCCCGGCCAGGGCGCGGATTTCGGCGAAAAGAGGAAAGAGAATCGCGGGGCGCATCGGCGCAGAGAATAACCGCGGGTTCCCGTTCTGCATTGCTTTTTCGGGACAATCCGGCGCGGGAACGCTCGGGAGTGAAAATCATTTGCTCTCCTAGTGTTATTGCGAGAGGAGAGGGCGCATCCGAACCATTGTCATCATTGCCGCCACCTTACTGGTGGCCGGCTGCACCAGCGTGCGCACAACCAGCCCCACTCGCAGTTCCCAGGAGTTGTTGCTGATCTCGACAGCCGCGGACCGTGCCGCCGAGGCGCTAGCCGCGCAGGTGCCCACCAACATCACCGCATATCTGGACATGTCCGGCTTCGCCGCCCAGGATTCGGCCTATGGCGGGGCCGCCATTCAGGATGCGCTGCTGCGCCATGGCGTGCGGCTGGTCTCGGACCGGGCCAAAGCCGACGCCATTATTCTGCCGCGCGCGGGCGATCTGTCGACAGATGAGCGACAAACCCTGTTCGGCATTCCGGCCTTGCCGATGCCCTATACCGGCACCGTGCTTCCGCCTTTGTCCATTTACCGGGACAGTGAGCTCAAGGGCATCGCCAAGTTCGCCGCCACCGTTTATGACCCCAAGACGGGAAAGCTGATCGTTTCCACCGACCCGGCCTATGGCTTTTCCCGCGCGAAAGATGGCACCCTGCTGTTCTTCTTCACCTGGCGCAGGAACGATACGGGCATGGACCCTTCGCAATATCCGCCGGCGATAGAAGCGCACAAATAACCGCAATTCGGCAGTTGTTCAGGCCGGGTCCCGGGGCTATATCCCGGCTCATGACGGACGTGGAACAGGGTGGCTCTTCGGAGAACCGCCGCAAACGGCTTTTGTTTCGGGCCCAGCGGCGTGGCTTCAAGGAGGTGGATTTGATCTTCGGCGCCTATGCCGACTTGCATCTGGCGGAGCTGGATGAGACCGGCCTCGACCAGTTCGAGGCGCTGCTCACCGCCCCGGACCAGGAGGTCTATGCCTGGCTGCGCGGTGCCCAGCCTGTGCCCGACACGTACGACAATCCGGTCTTTGCCGGACTGAAAGCCTTGTGCGCCCAGGCCGCACCACGCTGGAAGAGCTGAAGTGGATCGCCTCGATTACATCGCCAGGCAGGAAGGCCGGCTCACCGTTACCGGCGCGCCGCAGGGCTACGACGCTTATGTAGCGGCCGAAGCCGCGCGCCGCCGCAAGGGGCCGGTGCTGTTCGTGGCGCCCGATGATGTGCAGGCCGATGCGGCCGAGCGCGCCATCACTTTCTTCGCGCCCGGCCTGACGGTGCTGTCCTTTCCGGCCTGGGACTGTCTGCCGTATGACCGCGTTTCGCCCAAGCCGGACATCGAAAGCCGGCGGCTCGCGACTCTGGCGGCGCTGGCGCGTGATGCCGGTGCGCCGGCCGTCATCGTCACCACCATCAATGCCCTGCTGCAGCGGGTGCCGCCCAAGTCGGCGATCGCCGCGGCATCTTTCTCGGCAAAGAATGGCGCGGAGGTGGACCGCGAGGCGCTGGTCGCTTTCCTGGCCGGCAATGGCTATGTGCGCGCCGGCACGGTGCGCGAGCCCGGCGACTTCGCCTTGCGCGGCGGCATCGTGGATCTGTGGCCGCCGGGACAGGAGCAGCCGCTGCGGCTGGACTTCTTCGGCTCGACGCTTGATGCCATCCGTCGCTTCGATGCGGAGACCCAGCTTTCCGACAAGGCGGCGGTGGAGAAGATCACGCTGCTCCCTGCCAGCGAGGCGCCGCTGAATGCCGAGGCCATCAGCCGCTTTCGCGCCGGCTATGTCGCGGCCTTCGGCGCGGCGGGCGATGACCCGCTCTATGAAAGCGTCAGCGCCGGCCGCAAGACCGCCGGCATGGAGCATTGGTTGCCGCTGTTCTATGAGCGGCTGGACACGCTGTTCGACTATCTGCAGCGGGCGCTGGTGCTGCTGGGCCATCAGGTGGAAGAGGCCAAGACGGCGCGGCTGGAGCTGGTCACCGACTATTACGAGACCCGCGAGCAGTTCCGCCACCAGAAGGATGACAAACAGGCGATCAAGGCGCCGCCCTATAAGCCGCTGAAGCCCGAGGCGCTGTATCTGACTGACGGCGACTGGAAGACGGCACTTGGGCGCAACATCGTGCGCGATCTGTCGCCCTTCCAGGCGCCGGAATCGACCAGCAGCGTCGATGCGGGCGGCAAGCAGGGCCGCGATTTCGCACCCGAACGCCAAGGGGGAAACCTCTATGTTTTTCAGGCCGCCGCTGATCATCTGAAAGCGCTGCAGGCCGCTGGCAAGCGCGCGCTAGTGGCGAGCTGGACCGACGGCTCTGTGGAGCGCATGGGCGGCGTGCTGTCCGATCACGGCGTCACGCCGATCCGCAAGGTGGCGGACTGGCCGGAGGCCCTGAAGCTGGACGCATCGGCTTTCGCCATCGCCTGTCTCGGCATCGAGCGCGGCTTCGAAGGGCCCGGCTTCGCCATCCTCTCCGAGCAGGACGTGCTGGGCGACCGCATGGTGCGGGCGCAAAGCCGCACGCGCCGGGCGCAGAATTTCATCCAGGAAGCCTCGGCCCTGACACCGGGCGATCTGGTCACCCATATCGAACATGGCATCGGGCGTTATGTGGGGCTGAAAGCCATCGATGCCCTGGGCGCACCACATGACTGCCTGGAGCTGCAATATGACGGCGGCAAGCTGTTCCTGCCGGTGGAGAATATCGAGCTTCTGACCCGCTACGGCTCGGACGAGGGCGCGCAGCTCGACCGGCTGGGTGGCGCGGGCTGGCAGCAGCGCAAGGCGAAGATGAAGGAGCGGGTGCGTGCCATCGCCGCCGAGCTGATCAAGATCGCCGCCGCCCGCCAGTTGAAATCGTTGCCGCCGGTCGAGCCACCCAGCGGCGTTTATGACGAATTCGCCGCCCGTTTCCCCTATCAGGAGACCGAAGACCAGGACAAAGCCATCGGCGAGGTGATCGGCGATCTGGCCGCCGGCCGGCC
>CAYQZM010000006.1:0-2597 GCA_964421935.1 uncultured Rhizobium sp.
CATATAATCGCGGATGCCGGGAAAGCGCGCGAAATACTTCTTGATGTAGTCCGAGGCTTCGCTCTGAGCGATGCCGAGCTGGTTGGCCAGGCCAAAGCCCGAAATACCATAAACGATGCCGAAATTGATGGCTTTGGCGCGCCGCCGTATTTCCGCCGGCATGTCCTTCACCGGCACACCGAAAATTTCGGACGCTGTCATGGCGTGAATATCGAGATTGTCGGCAAAAGCCTTCTTCAGTTGCGGAATGTCGGCGATATGGGCCAGCAGCCTGAGCTCGATCTGGCTATAATCGGCACTGATCAGCTTCTTGCCCTTGGCGGCGATGAAAGCCTGACGGATGCGCCGGCCTTCCTCGGTCCGCACCGGGATGTTCTGCAGATTGGGATCGGTGGAAGCCAGCCGTCCCGTTGAGGTGGACGCCATCGCGTAGGACGTGTGCACCCGCCCCGTCTAGGCGTTGATATAGCCGGGCAGCGCGTCGGTATAGGTGCCACGCAGCTTGGCCAGGGCCCGCCAGTCCAGCACCTTTTTGGCGATGGGATGGCCTTCCCCCGCCACCATTTCCAGGATGTCGCTGTCGGTGGACCAGGCGCCGGTCTTGGTCTTGCGGCCGCCGTCCAGCTTCATGCGATCGAACAGGATTTCGCCAAGCTGCTTGGGCGAGCCGATATTGAACTCCCCACCGGCCAGCTTGTGAATCTCCTTTTCCAGCTTGACCTGATCCTTGGCAAAATCGTTGGAGAGCTTGCGCAATTGATCGGGATCGATGGCGATGCCCGCCCGCTCCATGTCGGCCAGCACCATCACCAGCGGCCGCTCCAGGGTCTCATAGACGCAGCGCTTGCCGGCCTCGAACATTTTCGGCTTCAGCAACAGCGCCAGGCGCAGGGTGACGTCGGCATCCTCGGCCGAATACTTCGTGGCCTCGGCCACCGGCACGCAATCGAACGTGATCTTGTCCTTGCCCTTGCCGGTCACCTCGCCAAAGGCGATGGGGGTGTGGGAGAGATGCAGCTCGGATAGCTCGTCCATGCCGTGGCCGTGCAGGCCGCCCTCCAGCACATAGGAAATCAGCATGCTGTCATCGATGGGGTCGAGCCGGATGCCCCGCTGCAGGAAGATCAGCGCATCGTATTTCAGGTTCTGGCCCACCTTCAGGACGCTGTCGTCTTCCAAGAGCGGCTTCAGCTTGGCCAGCACATCGGCTTCGCGCATCTGCACGATCTCACCGCCGCCGTCCTGGGCCAGGTCCAGCGCCAGGCCGTCACCGCGGCGATGGCCGCACGGGATGTAGCAGGCCTCGCCCGGCGCCACCGCCAGACTGATGCCGCAAAGACTGGCGGTCATGGGATCAAGCGAGGTGGTTTCGGTATCCACGCAGACGATGCCGGTGTCGAACGCTCGCGCGATCCACCTGTCCAGATCCTTTGCCGTGGTCACGGTGACATAGGCAGCGTGGTTGATCGGCGCGCGCAGTGCCTCGGTCTCGGCCGGCGTCTTGCCCTCAACCTCCGGCAATTCCGGCTCAGGGCGCAGCACATTGGCCACCGTAGGGGCGGCGGCGATCGCATCCAGGTCTTCAACCTCGTAATGTGCCGCCACCCGCTTGGTGATCGAGGTGAATTCCATCGCCTTCAGGAAGGACAGCAACGCCTTGCAGTCCGGCTCATGCACGGCGAATTCGTGCGGCTGTTCCTTCAGCGGCACCTTGGCGTCCAGGGTCACCAGCTTCAGTGAGATGCGGGCATTTTCCGCATTCTCGATCAGGGTCTCACGCCGCTTGTTCTGCTTGATCTCGCCTGCCTTGCTGAGCAGCGTTTCCAGGTCGCCATAGAGATTAATCAGTTCGGCCGCGGTCTTGACCCCGATGCCGCGCACGCCCGGCACATTGTCGACGGAATCCCCCGCCAGCGCCTGGACCTGCACCACCTTGTCGGGGGTGACGCCGAATTTCTCCAGCACCTCGGCGGAGGCCAGGCGCCGGTTCTTCATCGTATCCAGCAGCTCGATCTTGCCGTCCACGACCAGCTGCATCAGGTCCTTGTCGGAGGAGATGATGGTGCAGCGGGCCCCGGCTTCGTGCGCCAGGCGGGCATAGGTCGCGATCAGATCGTCGGCTTCGTAGCCGGCGAGCTCGACGCACGAAACACCAAAAGCCCGCGTGGCCTCGCGCACCAGAGGAAATTGCGGCACCAGGTCTTCCGGCGGCGGCGGGCGGTTGGCCTTGTATTCCTTGTAGATGGCGTTGCGGAAGGTCTTCTCGCCGGCGTCGAAGATCACCGCCAGATGGGTCGGCACGTCGCCGTCCTTCATGTCCTCCAGCAGCTTCCACAGCATGTTGCAGTAGCCGGAGACCGCACCGACCGGCAGGCCGTCGGACTTGCGCGTCAGCGGCGGCAGCGCATGATAGGCCCGGAACAGATAGCCGGAGCCGTCAACCAGATAGAGATGGTCCCCCTTCCTGAGGGCGCTCAATGATGGGTCGCCCCGGACTTCAGCACAAAGCGCCGGTCGCAATAGGGGCATTCGACGCTGGTTTCATCGCCCATTTCCAGGAAGACGCGGGGATGGCCCAGCGCCCCGCCGCCGCCGTC
>CAYQZM010000007.1:0-20439 GCA_964421935.1 uncultured Rhizobium sp.
GCGAAGGCGGACATGGGCGGCACCACGCCTTTGGCGGCCAGGGACATCACGATCAGGACGATCGCGACGCTGGAATGGGCGGCCCAGGTCAGGCCGGCCGCCAGCAGCACGTCCAGCAGCGGGGTGGTGGCGATCATCCCCAGCAGCAACCGCAGGCTCGGCACATCCTCATAGGGCGTGACGATCTGCAGCAGATGGCCCAGCGCCAGCAGCATCAGGCCCAGACCAATAAAGGAGCGGCCAAGGTCACGGGCCCGGCTGGCCACGCCTTTCCTGAACATGAAGACGCCGATCAGGACGAAGGCCGGCGCGACCCGCGAGATGTCGAACGACAGCAATTGCACGATGACGGTGGTGCCGACATTGGCGCCCAGCATCAGCGCCAGGGCAGGGACGAGCGTGACAAAGCCGCCCGCCACAAAGGATGTCGTCATCAGCCCTGTTGCCGTGCTGCTTTGAAGCAGCGCGGTTACGCCAAGCCCCGCGGCGAACGCCTTGAACCGGTTGCCCAGCGCCGTGCCCATGACATGACGAAGCCCGGGACCGAATCCCCGCTGGATTCCGGTCTGGACCATGTGCACGCCCCACAGCAGAAGCGCTATGGAGCCGGCCAGGTCGAGCAATGTGAGCGTGCTGTCCATCTCACCTCGCGTCGAAGCCCGCGATGCTGAGCTCAAAACGCAAACGCAGCAACCTGCAAATCGCCGCGAATCCTTGCACAACTTCTGCCGTCAACATTGACTTCGCGTCACTGGACCGCAGAATGATTTTCCCGCAAGGCCAATCACCAAAAGAAAAGCGCATCAGCGTGCGCGGACATCACCGACAGGAGGAAAACGTGAATCATCTTTCCCGCAGGACCATGCTGGCCGGCGCCGCGGCGCTGACGCCTTCATTGGCGCCCACTTTGGCGCGCGCGGCCGACACCAAGGCCGCCCTGGGGACCCCGCCGACGGTGATCAGCAATCCGCCCCGCGATTTCGGGCCCGATGCGCCGCCCTTGTCCAATCCCGATCCGGATGTGCTGGTGCTGGACCGCAGCTTCGGCGGCATGCTGGTGGGGCAGGCGATGATCCATCGCATCCATACGGGCCTGGAATGGGCGGAAGGCCCGGCCTGGTGCGCCGCGGGCCAGTATGCCCTCTTCAGCGATGTGAAGGCCAACAAGCAGTATCGCTATATCTGGGAGACGCGGCAGATGACCGTCTTCCGCGACCCGTCCTACAATTCCAACGGCAATACCTTCGATTTCGAGGGCCGTCAGGTCTCCTGCCAGGATTTCCTGCGCCGGGTCGTGCGCTGGGAGCATGACGGTTCGCTGAAAGTGCTGGCCGACAATTTCGAGGGCAAGCCGCTCAATTCCCCCAACGACCTTGCGCCCCATCCCGATGGTTCGATCTGGTTCACCGATCCGCCCTATGGCGGGCAACTGTCGGAAGGCCATCCCGATGAAGCGGGCGGGCCGCTCAACCAGGATGGCCGCTTCGATCCCAATGTCGGCGACGGCGGCACGGGCATCATCGGGGCCACCCGCCAGGTGCTGCCGCGCAAGGTCTATCGCTGGGACCCGTCCGGGCGGCTGGATGTGGTGATACCGGAAGAGAACCGGCTGTGGCCGAACGGCATCTGCTTCTCGCCCGACTACAAGAAGGTCTATGCCGAGCGCGGCGGCCAGCTCTGGGTGGGCGACGTTCAGGGCAAGGGCATCGCCAACCTGCGCGTCTTCACCGACTGCATGGTCGACGGCATCCATTGCGGCCCCGACGGCATGCGCGCCGACCGGCAGGGCAATATCTGGTCGGGCTCGACGGCGCCCCTGGGCTATTCCGGCGTTACCGTCTGGAATCCCGCAGGCAAGCTGATCGGGCGCATCCGGCTGCCCGAGGTGTGCCCCAATCTCTGCTTTGCCGGGCCCAAGCGCGACTGGCTGTTCATGTGCGGCACCCAGTCGATCTACATGTTGCGGGTCAATGCCCAGGGCGCATCGCCGGGTTAGGCGCTATCCCTTGGGCGGCTTGGGCGGCGGCGGCTGAACCGATGCGGGGAACGCCGCCAGCAGCTGTTTCACCGAGGTGTCGAGCGCGGCATGGTTCCTGGCCAGCTTGGCGTCGTCATGAGCATCGGCGGCGTCGGCAACGCTCTGGGAATCCGCATCGACCTTCTTCAGCAGGGGCTCGACCTTGGCCTTGAAGGCGGCGGGTTCGCCGGCGATGCTTTTTTCCAGCGCCTCCGAGCCTTCCTGGATCTCACCATTCTCGTGCGGCAGGCGCGCGTAATTCTTGGCATTCATCAGGATCTGGGTGTGCAGCACCACGCGCGGGAAGGTGGCCAGCGCATGCGTCACATCCTGGGGCGATTTCATCTCCTGCGCGCGCGCGGGCGCCAGGGCCAGCGCGAAGAGGGCGGCGCCGGCCATGAGAGACATGCGGACGGGATTGTAATTCGGCATGGGCTTCCTTTCTTGGTGAGCGAAATTCATGCGGTTACGGTCAGGGTGCCGCGCATGGTCTCGCCATGTCCAGGGACGGAACAGACAAAATCATAGTTCCCCGGGGCAGGGGCGATGAATTGCACCATGACCGTGTGCTGCTTGCCGCACAGCGGGGTCGCGGCCAGCACCATCGCCTTGTCATGGGCCGGGATGACGGTGTCATCGGGGGCCTTGTCGGCATCAGCGAGAAAGGCCTTGAGATGGCCGGGCGCCAGCAGGACCCAATCATGCGGATCGCTGAGAATCTGCCCGGCATGGTGGAAGAACAATTGGACCTGGGCGCCGCTGGGGCAGGAAAGATGATCGGGCTTGAACGCCAGCTCGTCGCCATCGGAGGAAATGTGCAAGGCGACCTGGATCGGCGGCTTGTGCCGATTGCAGCCCGCCAGCGATAGCGCCGCCAGTCCCAAAACGGCGTGCCGCCGTGTCCGTCTGCCGTCACCGTGATGCATCGCCTGAATGCTCATCGTGTACCAACCCTTACCCGGCAGGGATGACGGAGACCAGACAATTGTCCATTTACAGGCCGGGCAGGGATGCCCAAGGTGGGCCCTGCCTACATTCTGGTTGCGGAGCGATGCGATGACGGCGGACGGATTGGTCAGAATGCCCAGCGCATCGGGACCGCGCGAGACCATGGACCGGCTGGAGAAGGCGATCAGGGAGAAGGGCCTGACCGTGTTCGCCCGCATCGACCATGCGGACGGGGCCGCGCAGGCTGGGCTTTCGCTCAGGCCCACCGAGCTGATCGTCTTCGGCAACGCCAAGGGCGGCACGCCATTGATGCAGGCGGGGCAGGAGGTGGGGATCGACCTGCCGCTGAAGGCTTTGGTCTATGAGGACGCGGACGGCAAGGCCTGGCTGGTCTACAACGAGCTGCCCTGGCTGGCCGAGCGGCATCATCTTCCGGAAGAGCTCGCGCCCAATATCGCCATGCTTGGCAAGCTGCTGGAAGCGCTGGCGGTGGCGGCGACCGGCGCCTGACGGCATTGAGGAAGCCTGGTCTGCGGTCTAGGCTCACGCCATGACTGAGGCAATGAAGGGCGCGCCGGTCTTCGCCGTGATGCTGGCCTTGTGCCTGGCATCGTCCGTCCAGGCGCAAGACACCGCGCCTTCGACGGAACATGTGACCGTCACCTCGGACAGGATGCCGCCCGAGAAAGCGGTACACGATTTCATCAGCTCCTATACCGCGCCATCGCCGACACTTTCCAAAGTGACGCGCTGGCATGCCGGTGTCTGTCCCGGTGTGACGGGCCTGCCGCCAAGCTGGAGCAGTTCGGTCGTGGCGCGGCTGCGTGTCGTGGCATCCGCGGCTGGTGCCCCGGTCGCCAAAGAAGGCTGCCGGATCAATATCGACATCGTCTTCACCAGGAACCCGCAAGCCTTGCTGGATGGAGTGCGCGACGCCAAGCCTTTCTTGTTGGGCTATCACGATGTCGCGCAGGAAAAGCGGCTCGCCACCGTCGGCCATGCGGTGCAGGCCTGGTACATGACCCAGACGGTGGATGCGGGGGGCGGCTTCTATATCGACGACAAGCTGCATCCCGACGGCATCTATCTTGGGCCGTTTCATTTTCCCAATGCGCACGTGGAGCAGTGGAGCGGCAGCCATCTGGGTGACGAGCGCCGCAGCGAGCTGCTGCATGCGCTGATCGTGGTGGATCTGGACAAGGTGAACGGCATCAGGCTGGCGGCGTTGAGCGATGAGGTGACCATGCTGGCCCTGGCGCAAACCGCGGCTTTCGATGTCTGCCAGCCGGTCGTCAGCATCGCCAATCTGACCGCGCCCTGTGAAGCGGCATTGAAAACCGACAGCCTGTCGGCCAGCGATCAGGCCTATCTGCACGCGCTCTACGCCATCGATCCGCATGACTCGCTGATACAGCAGCGTGGCAAGATGGCCTTTGAAATGAAGAAAAGCCTCGGCGCGCGCTAGGTTCGTCCTGGCCTTATGCGTTTACGGCCTGCACGACACCTTCTAGACTGAATCCATGGCACTCAAACGAATGGACAATATCGGTATCGTCGTCGAGGACCTCGAAGCGACGATCGATTTCTTTCGCGAGCTCGGCCTTGCGCTCGAAGGACGGGCCACAATCGAGGGCGAATGGGCCGGGCGTGTCACCGGCCTGGGCGACCAGCGCGTCGAGATTGCCATGATGCGCACGCCGGATGGCCACAGCCGGCTCGAACTGTCCCGGTTTCTCGCGCCGGCTGTCGTCGCTGACCACCGTACCGCCCCGGTCAACGCGCTCGGCTATCTGCGCGCCATGTTCACCGTGGACGATATCGACGAGACGCTGGCAAGGCTCGCGCAGCGCGGGGCGCAGCTGGTCGGTGAGGTGGTTCGATACAAAGACGTGTATCGGCTCTGTTATATCCGCGGGCCGGAAGGGCTTCTGATCGGGCTCGCCCAGGAACTTGGCTGAGGTCACTCGCAGCTGTCGGGTGTGGGCGAAAAGATCGCGCCCTCGACGCCGAAGTTGATCGGCATTTGCGCCTTCACGCGGCGGGCATGCATGCGCTCGGGGACCTGTGGCAGGGGTTCTGCCTCGCGCACCATGTCATAGGCCTCGCGGTCGAGCCATTTGTTGCCGGAGCTGGTGCCGACCTTCAGCATTTCCACCCTTCCGCTCCGATGCACCGTGAACTGCATCATCACGATGCCGCGCGCCCCCCGGGCGCCGCGCGGATAATGATAGTAATGGCCGATCTGGTCCCTGACCGCGCGCGCCCAGGCCGCGTCGAAGCAGCCGGAGGCGGCATCGCCGGTGCCCATGCTGCCGTTCGCCGAACCCGCCGAGGCGCCGGCGCCAGACGGTATGCCGCCGAGAAGCGGCGTGGAGAGGGGCGCGATGGCGGGAAGCGGAACGGGCGAGGGCGGGGTGAGGGTGGCCACCGTGAAATCGGGCGGGGCGACGCTTTCGACATGGGGACGGATCAAAAGCATCGGCAGGAGCGGCGGTGCGGGACGGTCGGTTTTCGCTGGTGGATCCGGCAACAGCAGAGCCGTGGTTTCGGACAGGGTGATCTCAGGTGCGCGCGGTGGTGGGATGAGGGCGACCAGGAACAGAAGCGCGTAAATCCCGGCGGTCAGAACGGCGGCGACCACGCGGCTGGACGGGCTGGCGCCGCCTTTGCGGGGGCCATGGGCAAAGTCCGCCAGGGGAACATCTTGGTTCATGGCAGCGCCGGTTATGCACCAAGTCTAGACCCGCCGGCCGCCCCGGGTCCATCGGCCGGTCACTCCGCCTTGGGCGCCGCCCGCTCGATCCGGGCCTGCTGCGCATAATCGGCACGGATCTTGGCCAGGGCGTCGGCCGCATCCTCGCGCATCTTGCCGGTGCAGGTCGGCTCGGTGATTTTGGACACGAACTCGCGGTGCAACGAGACGGTCTTGCCCGAAGCCGTCCACTTGGTGTCGTAGGCGATGTTGCCGGTGTGGATGTGCGTGTCCGAGGGGATCGCCGCGACATGGTCGTCGCCGGCGAATTCGAAATCGATGTCTTCGACCTGGCGGCCGCTGTAGCAGGGGGTCTCGTCGCTGGCGGTGATGGCGATGTTGCCCAGGGGCCCGATGGGACCGTCGCCCGCGCGGTTCAGAAGCGTCAGGCCGCGCGTCAGGGCGATCATATTGCCGCCGTTGATCCGGCCCGCCGTGTGGAAGGTTCCGTTGATGGTCTCGGTGCCCGAGGCCGTGCTGTTGGCTGTAGCCGTCAAGCTGCCGGTGGCATGGGGAAAACCGTGCAGCTTGAGCAGGACGCCGGCCGCCGTCGCCGGGCCGCTTGCTTCCAGTGCGGTGATCAGCCGCCGCAAGGAGCCGGCCCATGGCCCGGTCGCTGAGGTCGAAACGTCCACGTCAAAATGACCGTCGCCGGCTTCCACCGCATGGACCTTGTAGCTGGAGCTTATCAGGTCGGGCCCGATCACCGGCGTCCTGTGCTGCGCCGCGCCCGTCTCGACCAGATGCACCACCGGCTTGCTGTAATCAGGGACCGGCAGCGTCTGGAACGGTGTGCCCGGAACCGTGGTGTCGGCGTACATCTTCCAGTCCGGCAGATAGACGATCATGTGATTGAAGTCGGCTATGGTCGGGACGGCACTGAGCTTGTAGCGGTTGCCGCCATGGATCAGCACCAGCTCGGCGGGGATGTTCCTGGCCTTCAGCAGGCTGGCGAACAGCACCGCCTGATCCTTGCAGTCGCCGAAGGCGTTGTTCAGCGTCCAGTTGGCGTCATGGGGAATGACGGCGCCGGTGCCGAACTCGATCCCGACATAGCGCACATGCAGGTTGACCCACTCATAGATGGCGCGGGCCTGCTGCTTTCTGTCGGTGATGCCGGCGGTGATCGCATCGGCCTGTTTCTGGATCTCCGGCGTGACGGCGACCTTGGGCCGGATCACCGCGGCGAAGTCGTGGGCGAAGGCGTCATAGTCCTTGAAAGTGGAGACCATGAAGTGCGGGCCGGCATCGGGATCGGACACCAGTGCGGCGGGCATCGCCTTGGGCGTGGGGTTGGAAAAGGTCCAGTGATAGACGGTGGCATCGCCGTTCGCCGACACATCCGGCTTCATTTCGTTCGAGGATATGCTGACATGCATGGATTTGGGCACAGTGAGGGAATAGCTGGTGTCGTCCTCCTCTATCGCGCGCGAAAAATAATGTGAGAAAGCGAATTGCCCGGGCAGGGGGACATTCTTCTGGGTGGTCTTGGTGGTCATCACCAGGGTGTCGCCGGCCTCGACATCGGGGAAGATCACGATCTTCTGTTCGCCGTCGTAATAAAGCGGAATCAGGGCATTGGCCTGCGGCGCTTTCTGGGTGATGACATTGGCCGGATCGACCGGCAGCTTTCGGCCGTCGGGCTTCAGGGTATAGCCCTCGAGCACTTCCACATCCTGGGTCGAGCCGTCATAGCGCACCGGAAGCTGGCCGAACTGGCTGGCGGAGGCGGCGGTGAGCACCTGCACCTGGCTGGTGACGGTGGTGGTGTGGCGCCCGTCGGCGCCCACCACGATCTGCTGACGCACCTGCTTGACGCGGATGGAAGATGCGGGCTGCGCCTCTGCCGTGGTGAAGGCGACCGCAGTGGAGGCGGCGCCCAGAAGCGCCGCGGCAAGCAGACGGCTCAGCATCGTTTTCCAGCCCCGGTGATCGATGCGCGTGAGATTATCGCGCCGTTGTGCAAAGCCAAGCGGGCTGCCGCCTGCGGTGATTTCCCGTCAGATTAATTGCACGCAATCTTGGGGCGTGTGGGGCGCCTAGCGCCGGTGGGCGAGAAACTGCCAGATGAACAGGATCAGCGCCGAGGAGGCGAGCGCGATGCCGACCAGATCCCCGGTCAGATCGGTATGCAGATAGAAAAGATTGCGCAGCATCTGCGTCAGCATCTCGGCGAGCAGCAGCGCCGTCGCCAGCACATGCCAGAGCTTGACATGGAAGGTCATGCAGGAAGTCTATCCGACTCCCTGCATTCCGGTAAGCGCGACATCATCTAAAAGCCGTGTAATCTCGTCATCGGACTGTCGCAGAGGGGCCAGACGCATCAAGGGCTTATGCCGGCCCCTTGCCTGGCGCCAATCCAGCGGCAAGCTGGACGCCAAAAGCGAGGGCGCGATGCGATTTTTTCCGCTGGTCTGGGCGGCGCTGCGGCGAAAGCCGGTGCGGTCGGCCCTGGTTTTCCTGTCGGTAACCGTCGCGTTCAGCCTGTTCGGGTTGATGATCGGCCTGAACGCGACGCTGGAGATGGTCCTGAGCCGCGCCCATGCCGACCGGGTGTGGGTCGGCACGCGCTTCGACAATGCCGCCTTTCCCATCGCCGTGGGCAAGCGGGTGGCAGGCTTGCCGGGCGTCACGGACAGCACCGTCATGAACTATCTTCCCGGCTATATCGCAGACCCGAAAAATCGCGTCTTCGTGCTTTTGGTCGACGGCGAATATGGCCGCATCTATGCCGACTGGGGTATCAAGCCGGAGCAATGGGCGATGGTGATGAAGCAGCGCAACGCCGTGGTGATGAGCCGCAAACAGGCAGCGCTCTTGCACAAGAAAGTCGGCGACTTTTTCATCGTGGTCTCGCCGGAGACGACCAGGGCTGACGGAACCAAGAACTGGCGCTTCCAGGTGGTGTCTCTGGGCGAGGACATCTCCCAGGCGCCCGCCGGCTATATCTTCGGCAACTATGATTTCTACGACAAGTCGCGGCCGCTGGCCGAACAGGGCAAGATTAGCGAGGTGGATTTTGTCGCCGCCAGTCCGGCCCGCGCCACGGCCCTGGCCGAGCAGGTCGACCGGATGTTCGCCAATTCCGCAAATCCCACCTACAGCCAGACGGAAACGACGGGCTTTGCCATCAGCAACAATTTCGGCGGCATGGATGTGGAAGCGGTGACCCGCGACATCACCCTGGCGGGGCTGGTGATGATCCTGTTTCTCACCGCCACCGTGATCGCCCAATCGGTGCGCGAGCGGCTGGCCGAGTTCGCCACCCTCAAGACATTCGGCTATTCCGATCTGCTCGTGATCGGCCTGGTGGCGGTGGAGGCTGCCTTGCCGTGTCTGTTGGGCGCCGTTCTTGGTGTCGGGACGGCGGCCTGGCTGGCGCAGCAACTGCCTTTGCTGATGCCGCCCACGTTCGGCATTCCCTTGCCGACCATGGCGCCCTCGGTATTCCTGTGGGCTGAAGCGAGTGCCTGTGTCCTGGTCCTGGGAAGCACGGCGCTGCCGGCCTTGCGGCTGCGCCGGATGGATATCGCCTCGGCCCTGTCGGGGCGCGCCTAGTCTCGCGGTTCGAAGTTCGCCATATTATTGATATCGAACGCGGGGCGAACGTCGAAACCAACCGACACTGGGAATCAATAATTTGCCAGTGTCCTTCAATACCGAAATTCGTCCGGAGCCTGATATAAAGATCATGCGAGTTTCGGAATCGGGACACTAGAAGATGCTGCGCCAGATCGCCATCGTCTCGGCTCTGAATTTCCGCAATCTGCGGCAGCGGTTCTGGCAGTCGCTGGTCATCGTGGCGGGGATGACCTGCGTCATCGGCGTGCTGCTCTCCATGCTCTCCATGACCGAGGGCTTGCATCAGGCCCATCTCAATGTCGGCGATCCGCGCAACGCGATCGTGGTCTCGCGCGGCACGGTGTGGGAAATCAACAGTACCATCGCGCGCGACAAGGCGCGCATCGTCATGGATGCGCCCGGCATCGCCAAGGCGGCGGACGGTTCGCCCATCGCCGATCCAGGCTTGATGGCGGCCGTGCCGACGCGTCTGGTGAAGAACAACGGCAGGACCTGGATCATCCTGCGCGGCTTCGGGGAAAAGGGCGCGATGCTGCAGCCCAGATTTCATCTGGTGGCGGGGCGCATGTTCCGCGCGGGCACCCATGAGTTGATCGTCGGCAACCGGGCGCGTTTCCAGGTCAAGGGCATGGCCCTGGGCGACAAGGTGATCCTGCCCGACGGGGAGTGGCCCATCGTCGGCAGCTTCGCCACCGGCGATATGCTGAAAGGCCAGCTGGTGGGCGATACCCAAAGCCTGATGGCCACGATCGGGCACAAGGCTTACACCACGGTGCTGGTGCGGCTCAGTTCGCCCGCGGCCTTCGCCGCATTTCATGCGGCGCTGACCCGCAATCCGGCATTGGCCGTGGATGCGATGCGCCTCCCGGACTGGAACATCAAGGAAAGCGCCGATTTTGCCGCCTTCATGCATGTGATCGTCTATGGCGTGGGGATCATCCTGGCGATCGGGGCGCTGTTCGCCTGCTTCAATACCATGTATGCGGCGGTGGCATCCCGCGGCCTGGAGATCGCCACCCTGCGGGCGCTGGGTTATGGCGGCCTGCCGATCGCCCTTTCGGTTCTGCTGGAAGCCGCGGCGCTGTCGGTCGCGGGCGGACTGATCGGAGCGGGGATCGCGTGGACTCTGTATGACGGGGTGCCGAGCGGCCTGGGTTCGGATGTCTTCGTCTTGACGGTGTCACCCGTCATGATCGGGATCGGGGTCCTGTGGGCGCTGGGTGTCGCTTTCCTGGGCGGCCTGCTGCCGTCCATCCGGGCCGCGCGCTGGACGGTGGCCGATGCCTTGCGGGCCAGGTAGGGCCCTCATTCTTCAGTGGTATTTCATGAGATGAGACGGCGGCGGCGGCGCGGCTTGCCTTGCGGGAATTCCCCGGCAAGCTGGCGGGCATGGACGGGAAGAGCGGGCGGAGGGGTCATGAAGGTCTGGGGTTTGCTGTTGCTGTTGCTGTTGCTGGTGCCGGGCCTTGCCCATGCGGCCGGGGAGGCTGACGCCAAGGCGGAGCCGGCCCAGAAGGGCGTGACGGCGGGCGAGTTCCTGGTGGATGCGCCGACCCTGATCAACCTGGGCTTCGAATGGGTGATCACCGGTGACGACAATCGCAACGCCAAGGTCGTGGTGTCGTACCGCAAGAAAGGTGACGCCCAGTGGAAGCCGGCCATGCCGCTGATGCGGCTGCAGCATGAGCGCATCTATTGGGGCAACAAGAAGACCGACGATCACATCTTCAATGTGGAGGTGCCCAACATGTTCGCCGGCTCGATCCTGGATCTGGAGCCGGACACGACCTACGAGGCGCGTTTCGTGCTGACCGATCCCGACGGCGTGAAAGGCCAGGCCACACACATCGCCACGGTCAAGACCCGCGCCGAGCCCAGGCCGGCGGCGGGCGGTCATGTCTTCCATGTCTATCCGGTGGACTGGAAAGGTCCGAAGGAGCCGAACTCCTATGTGGGGCTGAACTGCGGCTACAACTATCACTGCCAGGGCGGGGATGAATCCCTGGCCGACCGGCCGCGCGTTCAGGCCGGCGACACGGTGCTGGTCCATGCCGGCGTCTATGAATCCCACCAGGACATGTACAGCCGCATCAGCTCGACCCGGCCGGTGGAAGGCACCTATTACCTGTTCGGGCAGGGCACGGCGGAAAAGCCGATTCTGATCAAGGCCGCGGGCGACGGCGAGGTGATCTTCGACGGGCGCGGCAATTTCAATCTCTTCAACATGATCAAGTCGAAATACAATTATTTCGAGGGCATCACCTTCCGCACCACCGAGATCGCCATCCAGGGTGGGGTGCAGTTCATCGGCGGGACCACCGGGCTGACGGTGCGCCACTGCAAGTTCGAGAACATCAATATCGGCGTCAATGACAGCTGGTCGGGCAGCCGCGACTTCTATATCGCCGACAACACATTCCTGGGCCGCGACGATCCCAAGCATCTTCAAGGCTGGACCAACGACGAATACTGGCTGCGGTTCAATGGCGTGGACGGGCAGGTCTTTCCCGTGCCCTTGAAGTCCTATACGGCGGTGCGCGTCTATGGCCAGGGCCATGTGGTGGCGTTCAACTATGTCGCCAATTTCCATGACGGCATCGATGTGGAGACCTATGGCAATCCTGACGGCTCGGATGCCGTGCATGGCCCGCTCTATCCGCCGCGCAAGGACTGGGACCGGCGCACCGTCTCGGTCGATTTCTACAACAACTACATCACCAACATGCACGACAACTCGATCGAGATCGACGGCTCGATGCACAACATCCGGGTGCTGCGCAACATCCTGATCAATTCGGCCTCCCATCCCTTCTGCAACCAGCCTTCCATCGGCGGGCCGGTCTATTGGGTGCGCAACATCGCCTATAACGCGCCCTTCGGGGCGGCGCGCATGACCTCGGGGGCGCCGGGCGTCTTCTTCATCAACAACACCATCTTCACCGAGTTCGCAGGGAACGCGACCGGCAATCTGCATCTGTTCAACAACCTGATCCTGGGAGAGAACGCCAATCCGGCGATCCTGGCGGTCAACAGTTTCACGTCCTATGGCGAGTCCGATCACAACGGCTTTCGCCCCAATGCGGGACAGCCTTACGCCTTCGAATGGGATGTGCCGGCGAACGGGGCGCTGCAGGATTATCGTGACCTGTTCGATCCGCCCGGACGGCGCGGGCAAAAGACCCTGCAGGTGCGCCGCTATGCGAGCCTGGCCGACTACAGCGCCGGCACGGGCCTGGACCGGCACAGCATCCTGGTGGATTACGACGCTTTCGAGAATGTGAAGCAGCTCGATGCCAAGGATTTCAGCAAGGCGCAGCTTCTCTACGACGCCAAGGACATGGATTTCCGGCTCAAGCCCGGCTCGGCGCCGGTGGACAAGGGGATGGTGATCCCCAATGTCACCGACACCTATACCGGCGCGGCGCCGGATCTGGGCGCGCTGGAAGTGGGAATGCCGGCCCCGCATTACGGCCCGCGGTCCTGAACGCGCGAAGAAAAGCGGTGGGCGCGGAAACGGAAGGCGCGGGGCGCGCGTTAGACCTGTCCTGGGCGGGTCCTCGCAAGGCAGGTGTATCCGTGGACGAAAGAGATTTCTGGCATGTGGCCACTCATTTGATCCGTCTGCATGGCCCCCAGGCCCAATTTGACGCCGCGCTTCGGGCCGAGCGGGCGCGGCTGGATGGCGATGATGCCGGGCATGACATCTGGCGCTCGGTGATGCACAAGGTCGGCGCCTTGCAGCACGAGCCGGCCCCCAGAGAATTGAATTGAGCTGAGTTGCTGGAAGGGCTTCGTGACAATTAGGGCACGGACGCTTCCCAAAGGTGAAGCCAACACACCAATGTGAATGAGACCTTGGGCGCGGTGGGCTCTGCTTGCGCAAATGTCGCCCTGGCTGCTGCCGCTGATCGAGCTGTATCTGATGACCCTGCTGGCTGCGCTGGTTGCCGAGGAAAACATCCCCTAACCGCGGAATGCCGCGATCGGCGTGATATCCAGATGAACACAGGATGAAGGCGGCGCTCAGCATCTGGACATGCCGGGTCGCCTAGCCTGATGCGCATGGAGGTGACCCATGCGCTATTCCTTTCAGGTGCTGAATAATTCCATCCCGGAATCGGTTGCGGCCGGCGACTTTGCGTCGGAGCAGGAGATGAAGGCGCAGGCGCTCAACTATCTCCTGGAACTGGCGCGGGAGGAATCCCGTGTGCTGCCTTGCTGCCTGAGTCTGGTGGCGCGGGACGAGCGCGGCGGGGTTTCCTCGCTGGTTCTGTCGATCACCGACCAGAAGGCGAATTGAGGCCCGGCAGGCGCCGACCGGCCAGGCCAGCGCGCACAGGCGGCATTCCCGGGGAATCTGCAATCATTCAGGCGAACGAGGGGCGGCTGCGACGGCGCCACTGGGCCGGCGTGATTCCCATGTTCAGCTTGAACGCTCGTTGAAAGGCGGCCTCGGACTGATAGCCCACATCTGCCGCGACAGATCCGGTCGTCATGCCTGGCTTGGCGAGTTCATTGGCGGCGATCGACATTCGGATGTCCGTGAGCAGTTGACTCGCCGATTGTCCCAGGGCCCCTTGGAACTGCCTTGCCAAGGTCGCTCTCGACATGTGGCAGAGACGCGCAAGCTGCGGCAGGGTCCAAGCACGAGCCGGTTCGTTCAGCATCGCATTCAGGGCCGGCACAAGGCGAGGGTGCGCGGCCAGCCCGAGCAGTCCCACCGGCGGCGCGGGCATTTCGCTTGCCTGGCGCAAGGCCAATGCGAAAATCGCAGTTGAAAGGCCATTCAGGAGTGCACGCCCCCCGAGATTCTCTCCGGCAGACTCGGTTCGCATCAAATTGACCAGGCTTGTCAGTTGGGCGGCGGTCTGCCCCGATGCACCCTCCGTCGCGGAAGCCGATCGCACGACAATACGCGCCGGCAAATAGCTCTTCAGCAGCCGATCATGGGGTGGCGGGAGTACAAACCGGCCACACAGCATGTCCAGCTTGTCTCCCGTGCCGGTATTTTCACTGATCAGCAAGTTCTGGATCGATCGCGTGCGCGCCGACTTGCCCCGCGCCCCGCTGCCGTCATGCAACAGATGTGCAGAGCCATGAGGCAGTATCAGCATATCGCCTACCGACAAGCGGACAGGGCCTGGCGCATCGCGCATCTCCAGCACCGCCGACCCTCCAACCACGATGTGATAGGGGATCACACCTTCTTCAGCCGCTGCTTGCGGCAGCTGCCACGGCGCCCCGTAAAAGCAGCGGATGTCGAGATGTCCCTGAACCGGGACGGTATCCAGAAGGCGGCTCAGCCAGTCGGACGTCATGCAAGTCTCCAGTGAGACGATTGAGCATGATAACGAAACGATCTGGCATTAACAATCTCATCCTTGGGCCATAGCGTGCCCCTACCGATCAACCACGCACTTGAGGAACTTCACAATGTCCCGCATGCACACGCCTGCCCCGGAAAGCGCTACAGGGGCCACCGCCGAAATCTACGCGCAAATCCGCAAGGTGGCGGGCAGGGTGCCCAACACCTTCGCTGCCATCGGCGCCTATGGCCCTGGCGCCTTGAAAGCCGTTCTGTCGGCTGATGCCGTCCTGGCAAGCGGCTCACTGAGCCGCCAGGAACTGGAAGTCATCAAGCTGGTCGCGAGCCAAGCCGCAGGCTGCGACTACTGCGTCAACGCCCATAGCTTCCTGGGCAAGTTGGCGGGGCTGCAGCCGGCCGTTCTCGCGCAACTTCGCTCCAACGATCCGACGGGTGATGAGAAGCGTGACGCCCTGGCCCATTTCGTTCGTGTTCTGACCCAGTCCCGCGGGACTATTCCGAACGAGGAGTTCGAGGCCATCCGGTCGGCGGGTTACACCGAAGTTCAGCTGGTCGATATCAGCCTCGCCCTCGCTGTGACCGCATTCACCAACATCTTCAATCGGATCAACGATACCGACAATGATTTTCCGGTCGCCGCCTGAGCTGGGTCAAAAATTTGTGGAAGGGACATTTCAATGAACACGCTGACAAATTTGATTGCCGGGACGGGTCTGCTGAGGAAGGACCTGGACTATCACCTGCTTCGCGCGGCGATGGTCGTTATCTTCGCCTGGTTCGGATATGACAAATGGTTCGAATCCGAGATCCGTGCGCTTGCGCCGCTGATCACGCATGGACCGTTCATCTTCTGGACGATTCCCGTCTTGGGCATCCACGGCACCGCCATGTTTCTCGGTACCGCCGAATGGACTTTCGGGTCGCTCTTGCTCCTCGGATTCTGGAGCAAGAAGCTGGGGGTGCTGGGCGCTCTTGGATCCATCGCCACCTTCGTTTCCACCCTGACCATTCTGCCTTTCGTGCCGGAGGGCTGGGATGCGGGCGCCGGTGGGTTTCCCGCGATGGCAATGAACGCTGCGTTTCTGCTGAAGGATCTCGTTCTGCTGATCGTCTCGGTCTATCTGCTCAGGCAGGATGTTGAGCGCGTCCTGCTCGGGCAGGCGGCGATGAGCGCCAGACCTGCTCCCGCTTGATCGCGATCTTTCCGCAATGGGCGCCCCGGCGCCGGGGGCCGGCGAAGTGATACGCTTCGCCGGCTCTTTTTCCCTATTGGTGCAAGGCGGACGTGTCCGCGCGCCGGCACCGTGCCTGCAGACAGAAGGGGCAGGGTGGGTTGCCTGAGTCTTACGGCGCCGTGCGGTTGACCGGGCCGCCCGCCGCACGCAGGGCGCGATCAGCATTCCATGAGGACCAGCCAGCTTATTCCGAGGAGTCGAATCAACCCGGCCCGCGCGTGAACAGATCGGTTCGCTCGTCATCTGGACCGCCGTCCCGGATCAACAGATAGCGTATCTTCCCGTCCGTGCCGGGGTGCGCGATGTAAAAAGTCTTTTCGTGATACTTGAATTTCACGTCATACAGATCTGTCGGTCTCCCGTTCAGGAGCTTGATGATATACGCATTTTCCCCCGCCTCGGTGCGGGCATATGCGGATGATAACAGCGCGCCGAGTTCAAAGTCGCGATTTGGGTTGTGCCACAGCCAGGGCTGCGCGGCCCGGCCCGCGCTGCCCTCAAACATCGTTCTGCAACCATTCTGTCCATGGTCGAGCAGGCATTTGAGGGCTGAGGCGGTTTCGGGGTGCGCGGTGAGCTTCGGTTCTGCGAACGCGACGGGCGACAGGCCTATGGCTGCGACGGCAAAACCGGCGACAAGGAATTTTTTTGAGACAGTCGGCGCCGCACCAGACAAGAGCTTCATGACGAACTCTTTCCCTGTTGCGTGAATTTTATCCTCCAAAATAGCGAAATCAAAGACGTAACCTTGCGGGAAACCCTTTAGTTCAGCGTCTTGGCAACTCGAAAACCGGTGAAATGGCTTCGCTCATCTGCCGGGCCAAGATCACGAAACGCCACACGAAGGAACGAGCCATCCTCCATCCAGTCAGAACCGGGGGAAACGCGGAATTTGCATTCGCCCGTTGTCCAGGCCGAGCCGTCGGAGGGAGCGCCCACATAGTTGTCGTGCCAACAGTCTTCCACCCATTGAGGTGCATTCCCCACCATATCAAAGAGCCCGAAAGGGTTGGGAGCAAAGGAACCGACAGGGGATGTGTAGTCCCACAAATCCTTGCCTTGAATTTTTGGACCACAGGGCGGACATTCTTCCCCGCCGTAATTCGCATTATCGTGAGTGGCCCGGTCACCCCAATAGTAGGGCGTGGTTGTGCCGCCTCGTGCCGCATACTGCCACTCAGCTTCGGTAAGCAAGCGGTAGGGTCCGGCCTCCGTTGGGCAGGTCTTTTGTGGCCCGCAAACTTTCCTGTTCAGCCAACGGACATAAGCCTGGGCGTCATCCCAACTGACACAAACCGCAGGGTCGCGGTCCGTCTGCCTGAAGCCAGGATTGCGCCAATCCTTGGACGGATCCTTGAAGAGGCCATCCTTTTCGTAAGCCGGCTTTCCTGTCCACACGATGCACCCGTCGCCATCTGGATGGTGCGTTTGGCGAATGACGGCGGCGTATTCGGCGCGTGTCACAGGGTAGAGTCCTGCCGCAAATCTTCGCACGCTTACTTTGTGTTGTGGCCCTTCATTCTCATTGCGGCCAGCTTCTGTCGGAGGAGAGCCCATAAGAAAGGTCCCCTCAGGAATGACGATCATTTCAGGACATTCGGGGCAATCCCGGAAGGTGACGCCTGGGTCCGCAGCAAGGACTGGTGAGCGGGCCATGACAGCAGCCACCATGCCCAAGATCAGAAGTGCCGCTTTGTGAAGGCCCATGCTTACCTCCTCACGACGCAATTTCGCCGTAGGGCTTGCGCGCGCCGGCAAGAGCGCAAACCAGGCGATGACGCACACACAAAGTATCGCAAATGTCCGCTATTGGCGCCAGGCGGCCATGGCCGGCGATGGCCCATAGCGGATATCACCCCGACGACCGCTTTTCGCCGAAACCGGACCCCAAGTGGCGGAACTTCAAAGGGGTTAATACCTGCTATGCAGCGCGGGCCGTGGCTTGCTAGGACCGAGATTTGTAATTTGCCTCGCTGTCGGTCGTAAGGCAAAGCATGGACTTTTCGCAATTCATAGCCTCCGGTGCACCGGCTATAGCCGAGGGCGCCATTGTGGAGCGGCTTCGGCGCGATCTCTCACTTCCGTTCGATCCCTACATCCTCAACGGTGGTCTGATTTATGACCCGGCGGGACGCGCACGCCTGGCAGCGATACATGCAGATTACATCCGCAGTGCGCGCGCCAATGAGCTTCCGATCCTGATAGGCACTGACACATGGAGATGCAGCCGAACCCTCATCGAGACATCGCGGTTCCGGGGTTTGCCAGTAAACCAGGACAATGTTGCCTTCCTGAGTGAGCTTCGGGCTTCTCAACCAGGAGGCCCGCCCATCTTCTTGGGGGGCCTTATCGGCCCATCGGGGGATGCCTACAAACCTTCTGACAGCCTGAGCCGAGAAGCGGCACGCGATTTCCATCGGCCTCAGATCGAAGCTTTGGCCTCTTCAGGTGTTGACTATCTCTTTCTGGCGACCGCCCCTGCTGTTGAGGAAGCGTTAGGGGTGGCCGATCAAATGGCCGAGACTGGGCTTCCCTATATGTTGAGCTTTGTAATCCGGCGGAATGGCGCGGTGCTTGATGGGACCCGCCTCGGCGAAGCCATTGCGCGGATAGACGCACAAGCGCGCTCAGCACCCATCGGATACGCGGTCAATTGCGTCCACGCCCGCGTGCTGGCGTCTGCACTGGAACTTGAAGCTGCTGCGCATCCGGAGATACGCAGTCGATTATTGGCATTCCAAGCCAACACCGCCGATATGGAAGTGGAGGACCTGGACAACAGTACTGAACTGGTCGGGGAAGCGCCGGACACTTTTGTCCCACAACTGGAACGGCTGCGGGAACGCTTTGGCCTTCGCATACTTGGCGGCTGCTGTGGCACCGACGAAACCCATATGGGGTTGCTGGCGAAGCGGATAACTTGACATTCTAATGTCCGCTTCTGGCGCAAAGCGGACATGTCCGCATGCCGGCAATGTGCCTTCAAACAGAAGGGACGGGAACGATCGCTTGGGTCTTACTTCGCCGTGCGGTTGGCCGCGCCGCCGCCGCCGGGCCCGCCTGCCGGACGCAATGCGAAATTCACCGCGTCCATGTTGGGGCCGCTCTTGGGACCGGGCTTGGCCCAGTGGATCGCGCCCTTGAGGTCGGCGGGATTGGCGGGGGCCTGGCTGAAGGAGATGGTGAAGGCCTGTGCTTCCTTGGGGGCAAGGCGCGGAACCTGCCATTCGGCGACGGTGCCTTTCAGCTTCTCGTCCATGTGCGTGCCCTTGTAGCCGGCGCCCGTGGTGGCCGTGACGGTGGCGCCCGCGGGCACCAGCACGTCCACCACCACGCCCTGCGCGGTCAGGCCCTTGCCGGCTTCGCCATTGTTGGTGACGTTGAGGGCGTAGGCGGTGGCCCCGCTTGATGTGAACTGCGCCGCAAGCTCTGGGCGGAAGCCCAGATCGTCATGGGCCCAGTTGTAGATCTCGTGAAGCTCGGCTTCGGAAATGCGCAGCGGGTTGAAATTGCCCATGCGCAGGCGCTGGCCGGGCCGCATCTCCTCGAATTTCGGCATGGCGTCGGTGTGGGTGTAGACCAGGTCGCGCATCTCGTTATAGGTCGTGGCCTTGCCGCCGAAGCTGGCGCGCGGCATGTCGAAGGTCGGGCCGTGGCACTGGGCGCAGCCCTGGGACATGTAGACCTGCTGGCCATGGGGCGCGGTGTCGGACACCGGCACGCGCCAGGGACCGGGCTCGGCGACCTTTTGCAAGGACGCGAAATAGGCGGTGAGGTTGGCGGCTTCCGCATCGCTGAGCTGGGCGTCGGTGAAGGCGGGCATCACGCCCCAGGGCTTCCTCACCGCTTTCAGGAATTCGGCCGGGGAGAGGCCGCGGCCGGCCAGATCCGGGCCGAAGGCGCCTTCGCCATCGCGGCCATGACAGTTCTTGCAGAAGAGTTCGTTCGAATCCCACAGCTTCTTGCCGGCGGCGGCATCGCCCGCGCCCTGGGCATGCGCCAGAGCCGGAATGGCGGACAACAGCAGTGCCGCGAACAGCTTTTTCATGAAATGCCCCTCTATTTATGGTCGCGCCGGCAGGCTCTTCGCTTCGCTCCGGGTTGCCCCGGCTTCCGCCGACGCTCCCATCCCCGATTCCGTCATCCTAGCCCGGCGCCGGCGGGTCGGGAACGGGGCGGAAGAGGGATTGGGAAAACTTTACATTCCGGTCGAGCTGTTCTTCATAAGGCATTCTTGTTGTTCGTCTCTTGCCAGGAGCCATCATGGCCTATTTCTTCCTCAAGCTTATTCCCCCGCGGCCCGATTTCATGGTCACCATGACCGAGCAGGAGCGCGCCATCATGGGCGCGCATCAGGTCTATTGGCGCGGCTTTGCCGACAAGGGCTGGGCGGTGGCCTATGGCCCGGTGATGGATCCGGCTGGCGGCTATGGGGCGGGCTTCTGGGCCTTGCCGGATGGGGAAGACCCGGCGGCCCTGGCGGCGGGCGATCCGGCGATCAAGGCCGAAGCCGGCTTCCGCTATGGGATCCTGCCCATGCCGGCGCTGGTGCTGGGCAAGACGGGGACCTGAATCATGG
>CAYQZM010000008.1:0-22214 GCA_964421935.1 uncultured Rhizobium sp.
CCGTCAGTTTCAGCCTGGATGGCAAGCAGTATATCGCCGTGGCGTCGGGCCTTGGCGGCGGCAGCCCACAACAGAAGCCCAGCATGCTGCTGGACGAGGTGCATCGGGCTTCCACCGGCCATGTGCTCTACGTTTTCGGCCTGCCGGATTGACCTGTTAGCCTCTGGCGCGCGAACATAACGTGCGTTCGCGACCGGCAGGCATGACATGAGCGCATCAAGAACGGGCTTTCTGGCAGTCTGCGGGCTGCTCGCGGGAACAACCGCAGTATGGGCGGCATCAGTATCGCCCGATCTGGTCAAAGGATTGCGCCAGGGCGGCTATGTGCTGGTCATGCGTCATGCAAGTTCGCCGCCCATACCACCGGTCAGAAGCGCTGCCGATCCGGAAAATACCGGCCTGGAACGGCAGTTGGATGAGAAGGGGCGCAAATCGGCGGAAGCGATGGGACGCGCCTTCAAGTCTTTGCGCATCCCCGTCGGCGAGATTTTCTCCAGCCCCACTTATCGTGCCCAGGAAACGATAAAGCTGGCCGGCTTTGGCCTGCCAAAGCTCGTCGGCCAACTGAGCGACCAGGGTCACAGCATGGCGCGGCTGAACGGGCCGGGCCCCGCCGCCTGGCTGAAAACCAAGGTGGCGGAAATGCCCGCTGCGGGCCGTGACACCTTGATCGTAACCCATATGCCCAATATCGCGGCGGCCTTTGCCAATGACGACGAGGGGCTTCAGGACGGCGAAACGCTGGTTTTCAAGCCGGACGGCCATGGCCACGCAACCCTGGTGGCCAAGGTCCCGATCCAGGACTGGGCGAACAGCGTTCCGTGATAGCGGCTGCCGCTCGCGCGTGCTCGCGGCGTTCGCCACTCTCCCAGGTCCACTGGACCTGCCCGCAAGACGTGGCTCACTTCCCGGGCATGAACATGTGCACGCTGACGATCACGAACTCGCCCTTGACGTCCTGGAACTGATGCGCGGTTTCCGCCGGCACCAGCAGGATGTCGCCCTTGGCCAGCGGGAATGACTTGTCGCTTCCCTCGATACCGGTGCCGGTGTCGGTGGTAGCACCGGGCCGCGGCGGCTGCACGCCGGTCAGATGCCCGCCCATCACCAAGGTGGCATTGCCCTGAATCACAGTGACCAGCTCGGCCTGCCCGTGATGCACGGTGGGCGGGGTCAAGCCGGTGCGGTACTCCAGCAGGACCCGATAGGGCCCATCCACGGCCACGGGCTGCACCGAATTGACGTTCGGCGATTTCTGCGCCGCCTTGGCCTTGGCGATCAGGGCCGGAATGTCGGTGCCGGCGGTGAACAGCTGCATCGGCGGCTGCGCCGGTTGGGCCAGGGCGGGCAGGGGGAGCAGGAGCAGGGCGGTTGTAAGCAGGGTTGTTTTCATTTTTCTTCCCTTGATGTCCTTACCCTGAGCTTGTCGAAGGGTGGGGAGCGAATTGCCGCAAGCAAACGAAATGATCCGGTGGACCATTTCGAGGGACGAACGCCGCGAGCTTAGGCGAGCGGCTGGCTCGCGCCTACTGCTTGGCCCCCGCTCCCGCATCGAAATTGTGCATGCCATAGGGCCTGGGATTGATGGCGATGCGGGTCGACATGCCGTTGCCGGCCCAGCTTGCCCGGTGCCAGCGTCCCTGCGGCGCATAGACCACATCACCGACATTGGCGGTGAATACCGGCATGCCTTCCATCTTGTAGTCGATGGTGCCCTCGGCGATCACCCAGAACTCGTTATAGTCGATGTGAAAATGGCCCTTGTTGCTGTCGGGCGGTGTCGGCACGCCATGGCCGCGGATCACATTCATGAAATTGGTGGTATCCGAGACGAAGGCGTGATCGCCGGGCGTGGCGGGGCGCTTCACGAAGTCGCCCCAGAAATCCAGGGACGGCTTGTTGTGTTCGTCATACTTGTCCGGCGGCGTGCGATAGCTGGCCAGTACGTAAGTCTTGCCTTTCGCGGTCGGCGCGGGGCCTGCGTCCTGCGGCCCACTGGCGGGATAAAGGGGCGTGCGGCCCGAGCGCACGACTTCCAACCTCACGCTGGGTTCGCTGCCCACCGTCTCCATCCAGTAGATGTTGCGGTAGGGCACCTGCACCAGCCAACCCTTGGACGCCACGATGGGCGCCTGGCCGTCGATATGGAACCGTATCTGGCCCGAGGCGACGTACCAGAAGATGCGGTCATCGGCCCAGAATTGCGGTTTGGTTTTCTGCCCCGCGCCCATGGAGATGTAGGTGGCGTCATAGTCCTGGTCATGGACGATAGGCTGCACCCAGTCCGTCTTGCCCTTGTGGGCATCCAGGATCTCGTTCAGCCGCCAGATGGGCTTGTTCGGCGCCTTCCAGGGCGTCAGCGGTACCGGCTTGGGCGACCAGCTGTACCAGATCTTCGCATCCGGCTGGGCCGCGGCCGGAACCAAAGCGGCCACGCCAAAGGCGCCCGCCAGGATAAAGCTGCGAAGTTTCATGCAATTGTCTCCCCAAGCCCATGTTCTGACTGGCGAAACAATGTCCGCTTTGTCCAGGCAAGACAACCGTCAACAGAACGAAAAGAACGAACAAATACCTGCCCGGGCCGGTGCCGAAAGGTGTAGTATCATGCGGTAACTTTCCCTCGGGAGAGTCTGATGAGGCGTTCTGTCCTGTTGCTGGGCGCCGTGCTGCTCGCGGCCGCGATCCCCAAGGCCGTGCATGCCCAGACCATCGTGTCCATGGGCAAAGGCTGGGCCCATGACTGTTTCGTTTATGCCAAGGCCGGGGTCGACCCCTATGACGGGGTCGAAGTCTGCAACCTGTCCATCGCCAACGAGGCGCTGACCGTCAAGGACCGCGCCGCCACTTATGACAATCGCGGCGTGATGCTGGATCAGCTCGGTCGGCTGGACAAGGCCGCCGATGATTTCCAGCGCAGCATGGCGCTGGATCCCAAGCTGGGTGATCCTCACGTCAATCTCGGTTCGGTGCTGATCAAGCAGAAGCGTTATGACGAGGCGCTGGAGAGCATCAACCGGGGCATCGAGCTGGGCGTCAGCTTTCCGCACATCGGCTATTACGATCGCGCCGTCGCCTATCAGCTGCTGGGCCGCTTCAAGGAGGCCTATTTCGACTACAAGAAAGTGCTGGAGCTGGAGCCGAATTTCACCCAGGCCAGCGAGCGGCTGAAGGATTTCGTCGTCACGCGCGTGCCGGCCAAAGCGCCAAGCTGATCTGAATCCGGCCGGCCGTACAGTTCCATGAAGGAGAGCAGGGGGCTTGAGAGAGTCCCCGCCCCGGCTTACGCTCTGATTCATGAGCCGAGCCGTGCGCGACAGTGAAGACGTGGCCGAACTCAAGGCGCTCTATGACCGCCTGGCGCTTGCCGTCGAACGGGCCGCCGCCACCATGCATATCCGTGGCCATGACTCGGAAGCCTTCGCCGTCGAAGACACCAAATGCGTCGCGCTCTGGGACCGCATCCGGTCCAAGATCAAGAAGTGAGCTGCGGTGCCGAAGGCCGCGAACGCCGCAAGCTGAAGCGAGCGGCCCGCAAGCCAGGCGGCGACTTCAAAATATCGTCGTGAACCAGCGCCTTAGGCGGGTATCTTAATCCGGACTCTCAACGGCCCTGGTGCCGGAAATTGCGCGCCTTGGCGCTCACCTGCTTGTGGCCTTTGCCGGCGCTGCCGGGGGAATCGCTACCGGGAAAATCGTTGTGCGGGGCGGACGCCTTGTTCTTCAAGGCGCGGCGCAGCGCGTCGGCCATGGCCTTTTTGGGATCTTGTTCGCTGTGCTGATCGGAATCCTTGGGCATGTCCAAACCTCGGCGCTACGGGCGAGGGCATCCCGCCCGGCGCCAAGAATATATGTGCAGGCGTTTTCCCGCCATCGTTTCCTGAAAGGCCGGAACCGAAGCCGGCCGTATCATCCGGCGCGGTAGATTTTCTGCCTTAGCGCAAGCAAAAGCGGCCTGAAGCCTGCGTAACAAGCCGCGAACCGGGTGGGACGCTGGAAGACGTGACGGATATCGGCTCGCCGCAGCTTGAGGATGTCCCGGTAAAGATGCTCGCTGCCGGTTGAGCCGGCGCCATCGGTATCGAAGATCAGTCCAAGCGATCTGGCATGACGCATGGCATCCAGCACCAGCACTTTCCCGGCATCCTTGTGAGGCTTGCACTCATTGATGTGCGGCCTATGGGAGGACATCCAGTAATAATAGCGATCGCTATCCCAGGTGCAGGCGATGGCCGCGTCATAGTCCGCCGATGCGGCCGGCCTGCTCGCGGCAATGATCCGCACAACACCCCGGGTCGAACCGGTCCTCAGCAGTTCTTTGGCAAGGTGGAGTGAACGGGCGGGACGGGCATTCTCCAGCACCAGATTGGTGTGGTAATAATCCAGGAAGTCGTCGGCGCCGATCTCCCTGATCTCCAGGCATTCCTGCGCTCGTTTTAATTGCGAGCGCGCCTTTGATTTCATCAGGGCCAGAACGTCGCCGTCACTTGGCGCCCATTGGTATGTTGGCACGCGAGAATATTCAAAACCGTTTCGCGTGAACGCATCCGGCACATCCTGCGACCAGCCGGCATCTTCGCTAAAGACCAGATAGAGCGAGATGGTGGCCGGAAGCTGCCTGACGAGGTCTTCCAGTACTTGTGCTCTGCGGTTTGACGTCAGCCGCGGTTCCAGGTGAAGCCCTGTCGGGATGGACCAATCCGGATTTCGGCCCCAGCGGAAGCCAAGTCGGGAGCGCCGGACGAAATACGGAACACTCGCCAGGACTTCGCCATACTCGAGAACGGTTGCCTGACGATATTGTGCGGACGCGGCGAGAACGGCACCCCGCCAGTCCTTTGGCACAATCACCGGCGCGGACGTCTGGTCGTCGAGAAGGTCCAGGCGCAGGGCATCCGTGGCCTGCAGCAGCGATGAAACACGGGACAGCAGAGTGTCGAGGGCCACCGGTTTGTCACTCATCCTGTTGTGGGGCACGCTCAGGGGCGCCAGCATCCCGCGCAAGCATTCATGAGTGCGCGGCTCCTAAGAAGTTGTGAGTGCCGTCAGGGGTTCGGCTTGGTGCGTGCTTCCAAACCCGTCGGAGCCCCCAATTGGCCAATATTATTTCCCATAATATTACTTATACGAAAACTTGCCGGATGGCCGGATTGGGCCTTGCGCCGTCCCCTGGGGCCGCCCCGCAACCTCTCCAAGTCGATAGATTGGAAGGAGCGTTGGCGTGAGCCAGAGCGACCATCAGAAAACAGCCATGAACCTGAGCCCCACCGAGACCGCCACCCGCTTCGGCGTCAGCATCAAGGCGCTGCGTCTCTATGAGAGCCGCGGCTTGCTCAAACCGCTGCGCACCGAAGCCGGCTGGCGGACCTACGGACCGGACCAGGTCGCGCGGCTGCATCAAATCCTGGCGCTCAAGCGCCTGGGTCTGCCGCTGACCCGGATCGCCACGATCCTGGCTGGCACAGGCAGCCTGGAACCAGTGCTCGAACTGCAGGAACGGGTCCTGGCCCGCGAAGGTGATCGCCTCGCGCGGGCGCTGGAGCTGGTCCGGGCGGCGCGGGCCAGGCTCCGGGATGGTCAAACCCTGTCTGTCGACGATCTCGCAACCCTCACAACGGAGACGACCATGACAGGCAAAGCGACTTTGGAAGATCTGCGCGACGTGCTGGAGCCCATCACCCACCGGCATTACACGCCGGCGGATCGTGCCGCGTTGGCGGGAAGCCTTACGACCAGGCCGAGATCGGCCGCCAGTGGATGGCGCTGATCGCGGAAGCAAAAGCGCTGATGGCGGCCGGCGATCCCGCCTCACCCGCGGCCCAGGATCTGGGCCGGCGCTGGAAGTCGCTGTACGAGCAGTTCACCGGCGGTGACAAAAACATCGAAAGCAAAGTGAATGCGGTGTGGCGCGATGCCTTTGCTGACCCGGCTTCGGCGGCGCGGCTGCCGGTGTCGCAGGAGATGTTCGCCTTCATCGGTGCTGCGCTGAAAGCGGCGGACAAGCGCTAGCTCTGCCGGCGGGCGGCCGCATGGTGCGCAGCCGCCCGCCCTCAGGTCAGAAGAACAAGGTCGAAGGTGAAGGCCTGCACATTTGCTTCGCTGCTCGTCGTCGGCTTGCAGATGGACGCAGCCGGGTTGCGCCGCCGCGCCGCCAGGGTCGATAGCAGAATGTCCTTCTCGTTCAGCGCCTCGCCCGGGAAATACATCTGGGTCACCAGCCGGTAATCGGCATTGGTCACGTCGAAGTGGATATGGCGCGTCCTCAGCGTGCCGGACGGTTCCGGGTATGGGCCCGGCTTGATGGTGCGCAGCCGGTAGCTGCCGTCGCGGCCCACCGCAAAGGATACGACGCCCAGGAAATTGGGATCGAGCGGCGCGGGATTGTGGTCGACCGGATTGGTGTAGCGGCCGGCGGCGTTGGCTTGCCACACCGTGAGGGTTGCGCCGGGCAGCGGCCGTCCCGATGTGTCCAGCACCCGGCCGGTCAGTTCGATCACCAGCCCCAGCGCCCGGCCGGTCTTGCCGGGATAGTGCGTCAGGTCCTGGTCGTGGTTCGCCGGCGCGCGCACCGGATAGAAAGGTCCCAGCGTCTCCTGTCCGGTCGGCGCCAGTTTCGCTTGTGCCTGGGCGCGGCCGGCAGCGCCAGATAAGGAGGCAGTCAGTGCGCCCATCACGGCGTCGCGGCGGGAAAATGGCATGTCGTAAGCCCCCCTATCCCCGTCTTCAGCCTATTACCGGCCTGTGACCGTGGGCAATGGGCCGAGACCTCTTGTCAGCGCCGGCCTCACCCTCTCCTATCGGCCGATGACAAATCTGGATCTGACGCCCTCCCGCGATATCGCCGTGCTGCTGGAGGTGATGAAACGCCTGCGCGAAGGTTGCCCCTGGGACAAGGTGCAGACCTTCGACACCATCGCGCCCTACACCATCGAAGAGGCGTACGAAGTCGCCTCCGCCATCGCGGAAAAGGACTTCAAGGCCCTGCCCGGCGAACTGGGCGACCTGCTCTTCCAGGTCGTGTTCCATGCCCGCATGGCCGAGGAGGAAGGCCGCTTCGCCTTCGGGGATGTGGTCGAGGCCGTCACCGCCAAGATGATCCGCCGGCACCCCCACGTGTTTGGCGATGAACAGGCCAAGACGGATGCCGCCAGCCAGAAAGACTTCTGGGAAAAGCTCAAGGAAAGCGAGCGCGCCGCCGCCGGCCAGACCAGCCTGCTGGACGATGTCGCCAGCGCCCTGCCCGCGCTGACACGGGCCGAGAAGCTGCAGCGCCGGGCCGGAACCATCGGCTTTGACTGGAACAACGCCCAGCTGGTGCTGGAGAAGGTGGCGGAGGAAGCCCGCGAGATCCTGGCCGCGGAAACCCAGGACGAGCGCGAGGATGAGATTGGTGATTTATTGTTTGTAATCGCGAACTTGGCCCGGCATCTGAAAGTGGACCCTGAAGCGGCCCTGCGGCGTACCAACGCCAAATTCACCTGCCGATTTCGCCATATCGAGGCTGAATTGGCGGCCAAAGGCGTCAAGCCTGGCGATGCGAGCCTGGATGAAATGGAAGCGCTGTGGCTGGAGGCCAAGGCGAAGGAAAAAACAAGTTCAACTAAAAGCTGAAAATCAGCCCATAGCTGTCTGTTCTATCGTCAATTTTTTCGGAAAGCGATTCTGGAAACGGCCCAGATCGTCGGGGTGGATGCGCAGGAAGAGGCTGATCTTACCTGCCCGGTCGCGCCGCTCCAGCACCTGGGCATGGCGATAGGCAAAGGCCAACGCGCCACCGTCGGCGGCGTCCAGCTTCAGGGTCAGGGTGATGTTGCCACGCGTCACTGCGCGCTCGAAGTCGGCCAGCAGGTCGGGGATTCCCGCCCCCGTCAGGGCCGAAACGGCCACTGCCGGCCTTCGGCCATTGTGGCTGAGCAGACCCAGCTGCTGCTCCGGCTCAAGCAGGTCGATCTTGTTCAGCACCTCCAGCATGGGGCGGTCCTGCTCCACCCCCAGTTCTTCCAGAACCTTGAGCACATCGGCTTTCTGGGCAGCCGTCTCCTCATGGGCCGCGTCGCGGACATGGACGATGACGTCCGCTTCCAGCACCTCTTCCAGGGTGGCGCGGAAGGCCGCCACCAGCTCGGTCGGCAGATCGGCGATGAAGCCCACCGTGTCCGACAGGAGGATCTTGGTCCCGTGCGGCAGCTTCACGCCCCGCATGGTGGGATCAAGGGTAGCGAACAACAGGTCCTTGGCCAGGACCTTGGATTCGGTCAGCCGGTTGAACAGGGTGGATTTGCCGGCATTGGTGTAGCCGACCAGCGCCACCACCGGGAACGGCACTTTCTTTCGCGCCTGGCGCCCAAGCCCGCGCGTGCGCTTGACCTTCTCGAGCTCCTTTTTGATGGCGGCGATGCGCTGGCCGATCAAGCGCCGGTCAGTCTCGATCTGGGTTTCGCCTGGGCCGCCCAGAAAGCCGAAGCCGCCGCGCTGGCGCTCAAGATGGGTCCAGCTGCGGACCAGCCGGGAGCGCTGATAATCCAGGTGCGCCAGCTCGACCTGTAGCCTGCCCTCCTTGGTCTGGGCGCGCTCGCCGAAGATCTCCAGGATCACGGCGGTGCGGTCCAGCACCTTGCTTTTCCAGGCCTGCTCCAGATTGCGCTGCTGTACCGGCGTCAGATGCGCGTTGACGATGATGACTTCGGGCTCTTCGGCCTTTGCCAGAATGGCGATCTCTTCCACCTTGCCGCTGCCCAGCAGGGTCGCCGGCGTGGGCCGCGCCAGCGGCGCGATTTGCGCTTCCACCACATCCAGATGGATCGCTGCGGTCAGGCCGACGGCTTCCGCTAGGCGCGCCTCGGCATCGCGCAACGCGCGCGCCGAAGCCGCCCGGTTCTTGGGCTCGACATGGATGACGAAAGCTCTGCTACGCAATTCAGCCTTCAGAAGGCTCGTCCTGAAGCTGGATCGGGCCCATCGGCATCACCGTCGAAATGGCGTGCTTGTAGACGAGTTGGCTCTGACCATCCCGGCGCAGCAACACGCAGAAATTGTCGAACCAGGTGATGTTGCCCTGAAGCTTGACGCCATTGACGAGGAATATGGTTACGGCGGATTTGCTCTTGCGGACCGCGTTTAAAAACGTGTCCTGGAGGTTCTGTTGCTTATCACTCATGGGTTTTCCCATTGTTTCAGCCGCGCGGAGCACGCGGCACCTTGAGCATCAGTCTAGCCTAATGCTGCAATTGCGAAAGGGAGAAAATCGCGGAAATCAGGCTTTTTTAGGGGCGGCAAGAGCGGCCGAGCGGGCAGCGTAAAGTTCGCGGATTTGGCGGGTTAGCGGCCCCGGCACGCCATCGCCGATTTTTTGTCCATCAATTGCTATCACCGGAATAGCCGCTCCGGTCGCCGATGAGAGGAAGGCTTCTTTTGCCGCCTTGGCCTGCGCCACCGTGAATTTGCGTTCGACAACCTTGCCGCCGGCCTGCGTCATCGCCTCCAGCATGATGCGGCGGGTGACACCGGGCAGGATTGTGTTGGAGAGATCACGGGTGACGACCTGGCCTTCTGCATCCACGATCCAGGCCGTGGTGGAAGCGCCTTCGGTGACAAAACCGTCACGGTCCACCATCCACGCCTCGAAGGCCCCGGTTTTGCGCGCGGCCTGCTTGGCCAGGAGATTGGGCAGAAGCTGCACCGTCTTGATGTCACAGCGCCCCCAGCGGATGTCGGGCTGGGTGGAGACGCCGATGCCTTTGTCCAGCCGCTCGGCCAGCGCCGCCATGTCCTGTGCGCGCATGGTCATGATCATGGTTGGCCTCGGCGGATCGGCCGGGGGAACATGGTCGCGCTTCAGGGCGCCGCGGGTGACCTGGATGTAGAGAAAGCCGTTGGCGATCCTGTTGCGGGCGATCATCTCCCGCATCACCAGCTTCAGCGCCGCCCGGCCCATCGGCATGGGCATGCCCAATTCGCGCAAGGACCGCTCCAGGCGATCGAGATGGGCGTCCTCGTCGGCCGGCACGCCGGCCAGGACATTGGCGACCTCATAGATGCTGTCGCCCAATTGCAGGCCGCGGTCTTCGATATGCACGCCCGCCTGGCCGAACGGCAGATAGCGGCCGTTGACATACGCCACACGGCCTGCGGGTGGCCGGCTGTCGGACCATTTTTTCATGGCGGCGTCAGTTCGGGAAGCTCTGCGCCGAACCCACGCCCAGCGACTTCAGCTTGCGATGCAGCGCCGAGCGCTCCATGCCGATGAAGGCCGCGGTGCGCGAGATGTTGCCGCCGAAGCGATTGATCTGGGCGATCAGGTAGTCGCGCTCGAAGATCTCGCGGGCTTCCCGCAGCGGCAGCGAAATCACCAGGTCGCCATTCTTGTTGCCGCCGACGCCCGAGCCCAGGTCGGTGGGTAGAAGATCGGCTGTCACCGCCTCGGTGACGTCGTCGCTGGCCAGGATCAGCAGCCGTTCCACGATGTTGCGCAGCTGGCGGACATTGCCCGGCCAGCCGTGGGTCTGCAGCACCGCCATGGCGTCATCGCCGATCGAACGCATGGGAAGCCCGCCGGATGCCGACAGCCGCTTCATGAAATGGCCGACCAGGACCGGGATGTCGTCGCGCCGCTCCGCCAGCGAGGGCACGCGCACCGGCACAACATTCAGGCGATGGTAAAGGTCTTCCCGGAAGCGCCCGGCCTCGGTCTCCGCCCGCAGGTCGCGGGTGGTGGAACAGATCACGCGCGCATCCACCTGCACGCGCACCTGTCCGCCGACGCGGGTGAAGGTCTGGTCGATCAGCACGCGCAATATCTTGCCTTGCGTCTCCAGCGGCATGTCGGAGACCTCGTCCAGATAGAGCGTGCCGTTATGCGCCAGCTCGAACAGGCCGGTCTTGCGGGTGCCGTCGGGGGCTTCCACGCCGAAGAGCTCGGCTTCCAGCCGGTCCGGCTCCATGGTGGCGCAGTTGATGGCGACAAAGGCGTTGCCGGCGCGGCGGGAATGGCTATGGATCAGGCGTGCCGCCACTTCCTTGCCCGAGCCGGCGGGGCCGGCAATCAGGACACGGCTGTTGGTGGGCGCGATCTTGTCGATCAGGGCCCGAAGCTGGGTGATGGTCGGGGAATTGCCTACCATCTCGCCTTCGTCGCCGGCCTTCAGCTTCAGCTCCTGCACCTCGCGCTTGAGACGGGCCGCTTCCAGCGCCCGCTCCACCACATGAAGCAGCCGGTCGGCCTTGAAGGGCTTTTCCACGAAATCATAGGCGCCCTTCTTGATCGAAGCGACGGCCGTCTCGATGGTGCCGTGGCCCGAGATCATCACCACCGGCAGATCCGGCTGCTCATGCTTGATCGTGTCCAGCACTTCGATGCCGTCGAGCTTGGAGCCCTGCAGCCAGATATCCAGCACCACCAGCTGTGGGCGGCGACTGCGAATGGCGGCAAGCGCGCTTTCCGAGTCTCCCGCCACGCGGGTGCTGTAGCCCTCGTCATGCAGAATCCCCGCGACCAGGTCGCGAATGTCTTCCTCATCATCCACGATGAGGATTTCAGACGCGATCAGCGATCCGTTCTTGCTCATCTTCATTTCCTTTTATGTCGGCGGGACTTTCTGTCCCTTTGGCAGTCTTCTGACTGAAGGGGAAGGTAAGCGTAACGACCGCTCCGCTTCCGCCTTCTTCTCCGGTTTCGGCATCGGCAAGGACGATGTCCCCGCCATGGTCTTCCACGATCTTGCGTACGATGGCCAGGCCCAGTCCCGTGCCCTTGGCGCGCGTGGTCACGTAAGGTTCGGTCAGGCGATGGCGATGTTCCGGCGGCAGGCCCACGCCATTGTCGGTGATGCGGATGCTGAAAGTGGCATCTCTGGGTTCGAGCACGATGGCGATGCGGCCGGGCTCGTCCTCGCCGCGGGCGATGCGCGCGGCGATGCTCTCGCCGGCATTCTTCAGCACATTGGTCAGGGCCTGGGCAACCAGGCGGCCATCGCCTTCGAACCAGACCGGATTCTTGGGCGCGTCGGTGGTGTAGGTGATGGAGGGATTGGCGACCCGCTGCAGGAACACCGCCTGCTGCAACAGCTCCTGGGCATTCTCGCGGCGCATGACCGGTGCCGGCATGCGGGCAAAGGATGAGAACTCGTCCACCATCCGGCCGATATCGCCCACTTGCCGCACGATGGTGTCGGTGCATTGCTGGAAGACTTCGGGATCGGAGGTGATCTCGCCGGAATATTTCCGTTTGAGCCGTTCGGCCGACAATTGGATCGGCGTCAGCGGGTTCTTGATCTCGTGGGCGATGCGGCGGGCGACATCGGCCCAGGCCGCGGTCCTCTGGGCGCTGACCAGGTCGGTAATGTCGTCGAAGGTGACGACAAAGCCCTCGGTCGAACCGCGCTCGGAGGTGACCTGCACGCTCAACATGCGCGTGGCCCCTGCCCGCTTCAGGCTGACTTCACCGCCGGCTCGTCCCACTGGCTCGGACATGGCGCGCCGGATCAATGGCGCCAGTTCCGGCACCGCCTCGGAATAGTGGCTGGTTTCCATGTCCTCCGGGGCGGCATTCAGAAGCCGCGCGGCGGCGCGGTTGACGATGGTGATGCGGCCGTCGCCGTCTATGCCGACCACCCCGGCGCTGACACCGGACAGCACCGTTTCCATGAAACGGCGGCGCGTCTCGTTCAGCCGGCCCGCCTCCATCAGATCGCTATGCTGGGCCGATAGCTGCTGGGTCATGCGGTTGAAGGCAAGGCCCAGGCTGGCGAGTTCGTCATCGTCGCGATCCACCCGCACTTGGGCATCGAGATCGCCTTCCGAGACCCTGCCCGCCGCATCGATCAGGCGGGAGATCGGCCGCACCAGCCGGTTGGCGGCCCACAGGCCCGACCAGATCGCCGCCAGCAGCACCACCAGCGAGACAACGGCGTAAAGGGCGGCGAAGACCAGCGAAACCTGGGCGCGGTTCTGGTCCAGGCGATTATATTCGCCAACCGCCGCCTTGGTGCGCAGGTAGTAGCCGAACACCTTGGGGTCGACCACCCGCACGGTTTCCAGATAGGCATCGTTGAGGGTCTGAAGCTGGACCAGTGCGGTGACGGTGCCGTTGTCGGGCGTATCCACGACCACGCTTTTGCCCGCTTGCACGAAATCGGCGGGCGAAGGTGGCGGCGGGTCCTTCAGCAATTGCTGTTTGGTCTGGCCGAGCACGCGGCCCTTGCTGTCCAGAATGTAGGCCGCCTGAAGGCCGCGGTTCTGGGTCATGGTCCCAAGCTTGGCGAACAAAAGGGCGGCGCGGACATGATGTTCTTCGTCGAACAGTTCGGGATCGCGCTGGAGGGAATCGGCGATATAGCGGATGTCGCCCAGGATGCTGGCCTCGTGCTCCTTCACGTACACCTGCGCGACATTGATGGCGCTGCCCAGCGCCTCCTTCACGCGGCCCGAGAACATGGCGTCGAGGCCCAGGTTCAGGGTGACGGCGGCAAATATCGCCACCAGAATGGCGGGCACCACAGCGATGGCGGAGAACCAGGCCACCAGCCGCACATGCAGCCGGGCGCCGGCGCGCCCCGAACGCCGCGTCGCCCATAGCCGCGCCAGCCGCCAGCCGATCAGCGCAGCCAGGGTCAGCACCAGACTCAGATTGACCAGGACAAGAACGATCAGGCCGGTGTGATCGGGCGTGTAAGGCGTGTAGCCGGTCAGCAAGGCATAGGTGACGCAGCCCGACAGCACCGCCAGCAGCATGACGCCGAAGGCCAGCTGCGAGGGCCGGGATACCGCGCGCAAGCTGGTGCGCCGTTCTGGAAACGTCGTTTCGCTAACCATCTTTTCCATTGGACCGGCCCCCGCCCCGAAACACGGTCCTTGGGGAGAGAGTGTAGCCAAGGCACGCACTGTTGCAAGAATGCTGCGTGCTTTTTCCGACACAGCATGCAGGGCGGGGGAAAGGGCAGATTCTTGGAGATATGGGGCGAAATCGCTCGTTTCGGGTAGACCATGGCTCGCGTCGCCGGGCTTCGGACCTTTGATTTTCTGGCAGTCCCGGGCCCGCGCGGCCCTGCGCCGTTGGAAGTTATTCGGGGCGTAGGCCCCGAATAACTTCCAACCCCAAATCCCGGATCTTCTTGCGCAGGGTATTCCGGTTAAGGCCCAGGAGCTGTGCCGCCCGGATCTGGTTGCCGCGGGTGGCCGCCAGGCAGATGGAGATCAGCGGCCGCTCCACCTCCTGCACTATTCTGTCATAGACGCCCGGCGGCGGCAGCCGATCACCCTGGGACAGGAAGTACTGGGTCAGATACTGCTCGACCGAGGCAGCCAGGGATTGGGGTTCCTCGCCTGCATCCGCCGGAAAGGTCCTGGCGGGCTCCTTCAGTTCGGCGCTGACCGCCGCGGCGGTGATCGTGTCGCCTGATTGCAGCACCGCCAGCCGCCGGATGAGATTTTCCAGCTCGCGCACATTGCCGGGCCAGCGATGGCGCCGCAGCAGGTCCATCGCCTCATTGTCCAACGTCTTGTGCGGCAGGCCTTCCTCCTCCGCCTTGCGCAGGAAATGGCGCACCAGGTCGGGGATATCTTCCACCCGTTCGCGCAGCGGCGGCAAACGCAGCGGCACAACATTCAGGCGGTAATACAAGTCTTCGCGGAACAGGCCCTGGCTGATGAGCTGGCGCAGGTCGCGGTTGGTGGCGGCAATGATGCGCACATCGGTCCGGATCGGCGTGCGCCCGCCGACGGTGGTGTATTCGCCTTGTTGCAGCACGCGCAGGAGCCGGGTCTGGGCTTCCAGCGGCATGTCGCCAATCTCATCGAGAAACAGCGTGCCGCCCTCGGCCTGCTCGAAACGGCCGATGCCGCGGTTGGTGGCGCCGGTGAAAGCGCCGCGTTCATGACCGAACAGCTCGCTTTCCACCAGCTCCTTCGGGATAGCGGCCATGTTCACGGCCACGAAGGTGCCGTGGCGCCGCTTGCCGTAATCGTGGAGCGCCCGCGCCACCAGTTCCTTGCCGGTGCCGCTTTCGCCCATGATCATCACGGTAAGATCGGTCTGGGTCAGGCGCGCGATGACACGGTAGATCTCCTGCATCGCCGGGGAACGGCCGATCAGCGGCAGGCGCTCTTCCGTTTCCTCGCCCGCATCCCGTTTGCCTTGCGGACTGGCCAGCGCCCGGCCGACGACATTGGTCAGCTCCTTCAGATCGAAAGGCTTGGGCAGATATTCGAAGGCACCGCGTTCGGCGGCGGTGATGGCGGTGAGCAGCGTATTCTGCGCGCTCATCACCAGGATGGGCAGATCGGGCCGTATACGCTTGATGCGCGGAATCAGGTCGAAGCCGGACTCATCGGGCAGCACAACATCGGTGATGACCAGGCTGCCCTCGCCCGCCGAAATCCAGCGCCACAGGCCCGCGGCCGTGCCGGTGGTGCGCACGTCATAACCGGCGCGGCCCAGGGCCTGGTTCAGCACGGTGCGGATGGCGCTGTCGTCGTCGCAGATCAGGATGGTGGCAGGCATCAGGAGGCCTCCTCGCCGCGCGCTTGTGGCAGCAGCACGCGGAAGATGGTGCGGCCGGGAACGGAATCGCATTCCACCACCCCGCCGTGATCGCCCACGATCTTGGCGACCAGCGCCAGCCCCAGCCCCGAGCCCCGCGGTTTGGTGGTGACGAAGGGATCGAAGATGTGCGGCAGAAGATCGGCCGGCACGCCGGCGCCGTTGTCGCGTACCGTCACTTCCAGCGGCAGCGAGACCCGTTCCCCGCCCGTGCCGGTGCCGAACTTCACACCCGGCCGATAGCCGGTGGTGATGGTGATTTCGCCTGCGGCTTCGGGCAGCGCATCCACCGCATTGCGCACCAGGTTGAGGAAAACCTGAATCAGCTGGTCGCGATCCCCGGACACCGGCGGCAGCGAAGGATCGAAATTCTCCTGGATGAGCACGCCGCGCGCAAAGCCGGATTCCGCCACCTTGCGCACCCGATCCAGCACTTCATGGATGTTCACCGGATATCGGACAAAGCTGCGCGTGTCGCCGAAGCTTTCCATCCGGTCGATCAATCCGCGGATGCGGTCGCTTTCCGCGATGATCAGCTGGGTCATCTCGCGCTCGTCCGGCGCCAGCGCTTCCTCCAGAAGCTGGGCAGCGCCGCGGATGCCGGCCAGCGGATTCTTGATCTCATGCGCCAGCACCGCGGCCATGCCGTGCATGGAGCGCACCGCGCCGCGCGCCATGAGCTGGCGGTCCATGCGATGTGCCAGGCTGCGTTCCTGGAACGTCAGCAGCATGGCGCCTTCCGGTTCCGGTACCGGCGTGACGGTGACATCGGCGGCCCGCTCGCCGGACTTGGGCGTGGAAAGATCGATGTCGCGCTCTGCGGCGGAGGCGTTGCGATCGACCGCCTGGGCGACCAGCTGAAACAGCGGCGAGTGCGGCGCGATCAGGTCCGACAGGGTCTGTTTGCGCAAAATGGTAAGGCCGGTGTCGAAGAACTGCTCGGCCGCCGGATTGGCGTAGAGCACCTCCTGGCCGCTTCCCAGCAGCATCACCGGCATCGGCAGGGCATTGGCGAGGGTGCCGGTGCCGGTTTCGGCCAGCGCGGCATTCCGCAATTTTTGCAAGACTCCGGCCATAAATGCCTATTGTTTGGGCATCATTCTATATCGCCAATAATATAGGCATAATTTCGCAAAGCAACAAAATATCGCTATGGGCCGTCCCGAAATGTTAGGGAGAGCCGGATTTCTCGGGGATATGGGCATTGGCCAGGATCGCGGTCTTGATCGTCGCCGCCGGCAAGGGCGCGCGGGCCGGGACAGAGCTGCCAAAGCAATATGAGCCGCTGGCTGGCAAACCCATGCTGCGCCGGACCGTGGAGGCTTTTCCCGGCTACCCGGTGCAGCTGGTGATCGGCGCCGGCCAGGAAGAATTGGCGGCGCGGATATTGGATGGCCTTGCACTTCCTGCCCCTGTCGCTGGCGGCGCGACCCGGCAGCAATCGGTGCGGCAGGGGCTGGAGGCGCTAGCCAAGGATGCGCCCGACTTTGTGCTGATCCATGACGCGGCGCGGCCGCTGATCTCGCCCAAGGTGATCCAGGATGTGGTCAAGGCCCTGGAAGCTGGTGCCGATGGCGCCCTGCCCATGGTGGCGGCTTCGGACACGCTGCGCCGGCGCGACGCGGCCGACCGCTGGATACTGGTTGATCGCGAAAATTTATATCGCGCTCAGACGCCGCAAGGCTTTGTCTATGCCAAGATATTGAAGGCGCACCGGGACCATGCTGGCCAAGAGGTTACCGACGATGTCGCCCTGGCGGAGCTGGCGGGTCTGAAAGTCGAAATGGTGGAAGGCGAAGAGAAGAACATCAAGGTGACGCGCAAGGAGGATTTCGCGCTGGCCGAGCGGCTGATCGGTATCGGAGATGTACGCAGTGCCTCCGGCTATGACGTGCACAAATTCACCGCTGGCGATCACATCTGGCTCTGCGGCCTGAAGGTGGCGCACACCCACGCGCTGGAAGGTCATTCCGACGCCGATGTCGGGCTGCATGCCATCACCGATGCCCTGCTCGGCTGCATCGGCGAAGGCGATATCGGCCAGCATTTCCCGCCTACCGATGACCGCTGGAAAGGCGCGCCGAGTTGGAAGTTCCTGGATCACGCCGCCGGCCTGGTCCATGCCAGGGGCGGTGTGATCAATCATGTCGATGTCACCATCATCTGCGAGCGGCCCAAGGTCGGCCCGCATCGCGACGCCATGAAGGCGAAGGTCGCCGAGATTTTGCACATCGAACCCGCGCGGGTCAGCGTCAAGGCCACCACCACCGAAGGCCTGGGCTTTACCGGGCGCCGTGAGGGCATCGCCGCCCAGGCGATCGCCACGATCAAGCTGCCATGAGATTCCCGCGCGCCTCCACGGTCGTCGCCTCGGTGTTCGGCATCGGCTATTTCGACATCGCGCCCGGCACCATCATGAGCGCGATCGCCGTGCCGCTGGCGATCCTGATCGGCATCTTTGGCGGCGGCGGCATGGGCATTCTGGGCGCGTCCATCATCGCGCTGGTGATCGGCATCCTGGCTTGTGCCGATCATGTGCGTCAGACCGGGCGGGACGATCCGCCCGAATGCGTGATCGACGAGCTGGCCGGGCAGTGGCTGGCCTGTTCCTTCTGCCTTTTGACGTTTGGGGGCCTGTTGCCGGCAGCGCACATCTCCCTGCCCGCCTTCCTGCTGGCTTTTGTCTTTTTCCGGCTGTTCGACATCTGGAAGCCCTGGCCGGTGGGCTGGGCCGACAAGAATTTGACGGGCGGCATCGGGGTGATGACCGATGATGCCATCGCCGGCCTGATGGCTGGCGTGGTGGTGGCGCTGGCCCGTTATTTCCTGCCTCTCTAGTGTCGCGGTTTCGAAGTTCGCCCTATAGTGACATCAAGTTCCGAGCGAACTCGAAACCACAGAGACACTGGGATTCAATAATGGCTGGTGTCCTTCGATTCCGAAATTCGTCAAAGTTCGATAGCGATGTTCTCCGCTGATCTGGTGGCCCGCGCTGAAAGACTGCTGGCGGATGCGCGCGCCAAGGGATTCAAGATCGCCACCGCGGAAAGCTGCACCGGCGGGCTGGTGGCGGGTCTTCTGACCGAGGTCGCCGGCTCCTCCGACGTGTTCGAACGCGGCTTTGTCACCTATTCCAACCAGGCCAAGCAGGAGCTGCTGGGTGTGCCCGGCGCGTTGATCCGCCAGCACGGAGCGGTCTCCGAGGCTGTCGCGCGTGCCATGGCGGAGGGTGCCATCCGCCATTCCACGGCGCAGCTTTCCATAGCGATCACGGGGATCGCCGGGCCCGGTGGCGGCACCGAGGAAAAGCCGGTCGGGCTTGTGCACATCACGGCGGCACGCGCCGGCGAGGCAACCCTGCATCGCGAGTGCCGCTTCGGCGATATTGGACGCGGCGAAGTACGATTGAAAAGCGTGACGACAGCGCTGGAAATGCTTCAGTCGCTGGTGTGAGCCGCCAGCTGGTCATGCGCCACCTGCTGCAGCGCATGGGTCTGAGGCTTGGAGAAGCCCATATCCTCGGCCACCGTCTCATTGTCGCCCAAGGATAGCGGGTCCTTGCCCGTGATCTTGCCGAAATCCATCAGCGCTTCGAGATAATAGCCATAGGCGCTGGCGTGATAGTTGTCCCAAGCCCAGAGATCGATCTTGCCGGATGGAATACCGGCATAGGGATCGGTGCCCGCCACGCCCGTATCGAAAGCCCTGTTCCAGGCCAGTCCCACCGGGACCACGCCGGTGACATGGGCATTCCTGGCCGCCGCGTCATAAGCGGCGGCGAGGTCCTTGCCCATCTGGGTGATCGGCTTGCCGTGCCAGGGCTTGCCGTCGGGATAGGTCTGGTCGGCGCGGCTCCAGGTGGCGAAGAGCCACACATCCGCTTTCGGATTCTTGGCACGAAACATATCGGTAATCTGCTTGGCGGAGGAAATCAGCAGCGCCGGATCGCCGGGATGGGCCTGGTCCAAGGTCGAATAGCCGTGCATCACCACCACGTCCCAGGGCTTGTCAATAACGGCGCGCTTCTGCGCGTAATGAAAGTCCATTCCCTTGCCGCCCACCGTCTCCAGCGACACGGTGTAGTCCAGGCCCGCTTCCCTGGTGAAAGCCTTGAAGAAAGCCGGCACCCCACCAACCGTCTTGCCATTGGCGCCGGGGCCGTTGAGGTCGGTGACGGTCTCGGGTTTGTAGTAATGCGCCGCCGAATTTGCGCCGAAGGTGAAGCTGTTGCCCACGAACAGAATGGTCTTCGCCTCGGCCGGGGTGACCGCCAGCAGAAATACCAAAGCAAGCCTTTTCATTTCTGCGCCTCCAGGGTGTCGTGCGCCACCTGCATCAGGGCATGGGATTGCTGCGGCGAAATTCCCAAGGCTTCGGCGACGCGGTCCTTGCCGTCCAGCTCTAGCGGGTCATGGCCGGTGAGTTTGCCGAAATCCATCAGCGCTTCGAGATAATAGCCATAGGCGCTGGCGTGGTAGTGGTCGTAAGCCCACAGATCGACCTTGCCCGCGGCGATTCCGTCATAGGGATTGCCGTCGGCCACCCCGGTGTCGAAAGCCCGGTTCCAGGCCAGGCCCACCGGCACGATGCCGGCATAGCGCGGCTCTTCCTTCACCACTTGCTCATAGGCCGCCTGAACATCCTTGCCCATCTGCTGGATCGGCTTGCCTTTCCAGGCCGGCGCGGCGGTATCGGGATAGGTCTGGTCGGCGCGGCTCCAGGTGGCGAAGAGATAGAGTTTGGCCTTGGGATTGGCCTTCAGGAACATCTCGGCAATGCGTTTGGACCCGGACAGCAGCAAGGTCCTGTCGCCAGGATGATCGCGGTCCAGGGTCGAGAAGCCGTGCATCACCACCGCATCCCACGGCTTGTTGATGCGGGCCAGGATGTCGGGAACGGTGAACCAGTATTCCAGCCCTTTGCCCCCCACCAGCTCCGAGCTCACGTCGTAGTCGATGAGCCCGGCTTCCAGGGTGAACTGCTTGAAGATGGCCGGAACCCCCGCATAGGTCTCGCCATACTTGTCGGGACCGTTCAGGTCCTTCACCAGTTCGGGATGATAATGCTGGGCCGCGGAATGGGCGCCATAGGTGAAGCTGGATCCCAGGAACAGGATGGTTCTGGCTTGGGCGGATGAGACCACACATGCCGACAGCATGCCTGCCGCCAGCAGCGCCTTGAACGAAAGCACGCACCCTCCCCGCTGTTTTTCGGCACTATAGGCTCAGGAACGGGGACGGGAAAGCGCGGCGGCGCGCGCCTCGAAGGCGTCGGTCATCTTGAGCATGACCTTTTCGAAGGCGTGCCCGGCCACGCCATGCAGCAGCGGGTTTCTGAATTCGAAGAGGATGGAAAAATCCACTGCGCAGCCTTCGTCCTGCGGCGTGAAGCGCCAATGGTTTTCCAGGCACTTGAACGGGCCCTTGATCTCCACCACGTCGATGCTGCGTGCCGCGGGATCAAGCGTCACTTCGCTGGTATAGCGCTCGCGCAAGGCGCCATACCCCACTGCCATCTCCGCGGTCAGGCCATTGTCGCGCCGCGACAGCACGCGCAGCGCCACCACCCAGGGCAGGAATTTCGGATACTGCTCTACATCCGCCACGATGCTGTACATCAGGTCGGGCGAATACGGCACAACGCGCGTCTCGTGATGGGTGATCACGCCCGGGCTGCGAGCTGGCTGGCCCGGGCGGCCTTCAGCGCCGCGAAATCACTGTCGGCATGATAGGAAGAGCGCGTCAGCGGCGTGGCCGAGACCATCAGGAAGCCCTTGGCCCGTGCGATGCTCTCCAGGCTGGCGAACTCCGCCGGCGTCCAGAAGCGGTCCAGCTTGGCGTGCTTCTTGGTCGGCTGCAGATATTGGCCGATGGTCAAGAAATCCACCTTGGCGGCGCGCAGGTCGTCCATCACCTGCATGATTTCTTCCCGCGTCTCACCAAGACCGACCATCAGCCCCGACTTGGTGAAGCCGGTGGGCATCAGTTCCTTGGCCCGTTCCAGCAAACGCAGCGAGGCGAAATAGCGCGCGCCCGGCCGGATGGTCAGATAGAGCCGCGGCACGGTTTCCAGATTGTGATTGAAGACTTCCGGCTGGGCCGCCATCACCGTCTCGATCGCGCCATCCTTGCGCAGGAAAACGGGGGTCAGCACTTCCACCGAGGTACCGGGGCTTTCGCTGTGCACGGCATCGATCACCTTGGCGAAATGATCGGCCCCGCCGTCGGCCAGGTCGTCGCGATCGACCGAGGTGATCACCACATGGCTCAGCCCCAGCGTCTTGACCGCGCGGGCGACATTGGCCGGCTCGTCGGTATCCAGCGCATCCGGCAAGCCGGTCCGGACATTGCAGAAGGCGCAGGCGCGGGTGCAGGTGCCGCCCATGATCATCATGGTGGCGTGGCGTTTGGTCCAGCACTCCCCGATGTTCGGACAGGCGGCCTCCTCGCAGACGGTGTGGAGCTTGTTGGCGCGCACCACCTCGCGGGTGGCGATGTACTCTTTCGACACGGGCGCCTTGACCCGGATCCAGTCCGGCTTGCGCTGGATGTCGTTGTCCGGGCGGTGTGCCTTTTCCGGATGCCGTGCCTTGGCCAGGGTGTCGATGACGGTGGTCATGGCCGAGATATAGACGGGCGGCCTTTCGAAATCACGCTTGCCCGCTGTCGCGGCAGCCCCGCGT
>CAYQZM010000009.1:0-5725 GCA_964421935.1 uncultured Rhizobium sp.
GTCTCGCGCCTGCGTGGCGCCACCGGGCCGGGAACAGTATCGCTGCGATCAGAACGGAAGAACCAAGGAGCATAATCCATATCGCACGCCTCTTGGGCGACGACCCGGTTGGTTCTGAGCAGACAAAAACGGTTCGGCTCCCTGCCGATCGCGGTTTCGCATCGAGAATGACACCCATGTTGTTTTCCGAGGATGGCGGGCAGGAGAGCTGATCTGGGTGACGCGGCAGATTTTCTTAAGAATCAACCGGAAGCGTTTTGTTAGATGGAACTATGCTGGCTTTGGCGATGTGGATTGATGAGCTGTTCTTTAGCTATTGGCCATGGCCAACGTCTCTTCTGGAACCTCCGCGAGTGAGCGAACCGGCTCAACGAGCAAGGGTCTCTCTATGTTCGCGAGTGGATTTTTCGAGTGAAAGCACTGACCGTTGAATCTTGCGCCAATTTCGACGCGCAATGAATTTTGCCAAATCGTCCCTTCCACATGCGATCCTGGCGCCAAAACGACCTCATTGGCGTGAAGCGCTCCCTTGAACTGACCATAAATCAGGACTCGGTCCGCGATGATGTCGCCCCACACTTTGCCGGAAGCGCCTATTATGAGATTAACGCATTGTATTGCCCCATCGACGCTGCCCTCGATATCAAAATCACCGTTTGAGCAAAGGGCGCCTTTCAAAGCGACGGTCTGGCCAATGAGCGAAGGTGCGGTTGGATTCATTTTGGAAAGTTCTCGGTCTATGGCTGGTCTGGCGAGCGGAAGCCGCTGGCTTGTAAATTGCGAGGCCGAAGGATCGCCCTGAGGCGAGGCGGTGCGCGGGCCAAAGTTATAAAGCAGGAAGCACAGCAGAGCTGCAGCTGCGGACAGAACCAATGTGCGTTCGATAAAAACCGGATTCCAACCGAGGACCTGGTTCTCGCAATAGGTGAATGTCGATATCTGTTCAGCGAAGGATGGAGCCAGGTCATCGGCATAGGTGGCGGCTTGAGCATTCCTGCAGACGCTGTATTGGTCCGTCAGCGCGATGCGCAACCCGGCTACCGCTCCCAGGACGATGAGCGCGCCTATGATGGCCCAGCGCTTGCGCAAATTGGTTCTTCCCGACGTTCGTTTAAGGGGACGATAGCCGCTCGGCGCCGGGGCGGAAATGGCGATGCCGTTATAGCGTTGATACGCGCACGCGTTTGGAACTCCCGCCGCGGATCGTCAGGCTGCGGACAAGCGAGTTAAGCGCTTCATCTTGTTGGATATTGACCCATCGGCGGATGTGGGAGGCCGCGGGAGATCGGCTGCTTTTCGCGAATGAAGCCTCCGCACAGAGGAAGCGTTCGTACTCTTTTGTACGCAAGGCGCGCTTTCGCATGGCAACATCGCAAACGGCTATCCGCTCGCGACACCCACGGATTTGGACGCACCCATAATCGGGAGTGGCGATCTACCGATTCAAAACGGTCCTGGCAGTGGTCGCTTTGAGCAACTCGATCCGTTCCGCGGCTTCGTGATCTCCTTGGGAGGCGGCAACCGTGTACCAATAGAGTGCTAGGCGTGGATCTTGCGGGACAACCTGGCCACGCTCATACAGCACTGCAAGATCGAATGCGGAATCGGTGTACCCCGAAGAAGCAGCTTTGCTGAACCAATTCACCGCCGCGCGCGTGTCCTGCGAAACGCCTGAGCCGTTCAGATAGGCGAGGGCGAGATTATGCATGGCCTTCAGATTTCCACCGGCGGCGGCTGCGGCAAACCACCGGACTGCCAAGGATGGGTTCGGTTTCACGCCACCAGCGTAGAGCGTCGCCAGAAGAAACTGGGCGGACGCGTCTCCTTGGCTGGCTGCCATTTGGCTCCATCCCAGCGCGGCCGCTGGATCTGCGCCAATCCCATCGCCTTTCAAATATGCAAAGGCCAATTTGGATTGGGAATGCGCGTCTCCTCGCACAGCCTTGGCGGTGAGTGATTTGATCAAGTTCGTCGGTTGCCCGCGCGAAAGCTCATCGTCGCCAGTCGCATTGATGATTGTGACTGTCGGCTTGGTTGCAGGTGCCGGAGAGCGATGGGCTGCGACCTGTTGCGGATGCGATCCGGTCTTCGCACCTACGTGAAAGTGGCCATAGCTGGTAAACACACCCACGATCAGCCCGACGGCGATGATAGATGCGGACGCGAATATCGTTAGTTTCTTCCCGTCAGTGTCTGATAAACGCTGCTCCTCTTGAATTTCAGCGGCTTTGCTGACCTGGGAGCGCGCATTGTTCAGGATGGCACGCATGACCTCAGGTTCAACGGTGCCGCGCGGCAGGACCTGCGCGCCGCCCTCCGCCGAATTTCCGTCTGTTGCGATTTCCTGGATCGCTGATGCGGCATTTGTCGGCATCCCCGGGTCAACGAACGGCGGCAAGTCAATTGGCGGCGGCGGCTTCGTATCGGAGATTGGCGGTGCACAGACGCCTGCATCACCTGCGTTGGGTGGCTTCGGGTCGTGCTCTCTTATGGGCTCGATTTCAGATGCTCGAAAACTGGCTCTGAGAATGTCCGGCAGTGATGTACTGGGTATGAGTGGCTTGGGTGGTGTCTGGTCTGATTCTTGATCCGGAACAGGAACATCCGACGGCCTTTGTTTTTCTGCTTTCGGTTGATCGTCGGGATTGCCCACCAAAAGGATGGGCTGAACCATTCCGATCGTCGCCTGTTTTTTTTCCGAGTGTGATCCGGGCTGTGGTTCGGCACCGCGACTGGCGTTTTGGTTTACTTGACCTTCCGGCGAGGCAATCGCCCTTTCCAGGATACGGAATCGGCGATCGTGCCAATCATCGTTGTTCGCAGGGTCCTTTGTTCGCGTGCTTCGCGGCGTGGCCTTCTGAACGGCGTCTTGGGCCAACGCTTCAAGCAACTTCGCCTTGGTTGGGAATGCCCGGCGCACCGCGGATCGGCTCAATCCGCTTTCTTCGCAGAGGCCAGAAATTGTGAAGGCATTTCCGTGCCTTCCAACAAGAGTCCGTGCTGCCTTCAGCACGTTCTTCTTTCTAGCAGTATCCTCCACGAATTTGTTCCATTGTGTTTACCTAGCCATTTTAGGAATGCCGCCCTTAAGATTTGGCGAACTCACTCTCGGCCCGCTACTATTATGGCGGGTGGCGAGGTTTCTTTTGCGCGATATCGAACATTTATTTTTTATGTATACGGGCGCGGGCCGTTAAGAATTGCTGCACGCGCTAATTGCTCCCAGCTTGGTCAGCAATCTGCCTGCAAAGACATAGGCAAATGGCGGCGGGGCCGTAGGCTTCATGCTTCTGGTTTACGCGCGGCAAAGGTTGAACATGACGATGAAGGCAAGGCATTTTCTGTTGGCAGCGTTGCTGTTGACGCCCTTATCGGGGGCGGCCGGCCAAGCCACGCTCCCGCCGCCCCATTTCCATCATCTGGCGCTCAATTCCGTCGATCCCGATGCCGCAATCACTTTTTACCTGAAGGAATTCCCTTCCACGGCCCGCACAAGCTGGGAAGGGATGCCGGCGCTGAAGTCGCCGACCCACATGCTGATCGTGTTTCAAAAAGTCACTGCACCGCCACCCAGCGATCCCGAGCTCACGGCCTATTGGCATTTCGGCTGGAACGTCGCCGATTCCCGCAAGGCGCTGGAGACTTTTCGCGCACAGAGCCTGCTGTTGCCCTTCTACACCGACGATCATGGCGACTATGTCGGTATCAGCAGCGACACCTATCCCTATCCGCCGGGCGTGCCTGGCCGAACCAGGGCGCAGATTGCGGACGCCATCGCCCAGAAACTCGAACCCAGCCGGATCTCCGGCAACGGCTATATCTCGGGTCCCGACCACGCCATTGTCGAATTCACCGGCAATGCGCCTGAGCGTTTCGATCATGTTCACATGTGGCAGGATGATCCGGTCTGCGCCCAGCTCTGGTATGTGACCCATCTGGAAGCCGTGCCCCGCCGTGGACCGGTAACGCCCATAACGGGAAGGGATTGCAAGGTGACGCGTGGCGCCGAGCCGTCCTGGCCATCGCTGGATGCCAAAGGCACCTACCGCTTCCCCACCGGAGGCGTGCGGTTCGACGATGTGGCGATGAACTGGTACCCGAACCAGACTGGCAAGCCGCTCGCCCCGACCGTCGGCCGATTGATGGACCATGTAGGTCTGAGTGTCAGCGATCTGGATGCCTGGATCGTCAAGCTGAAGGGGGAAGGCGTTGTCTTTCTCAGACAGCCTTACCGCGTCGGTGCCACGCGAGCCGTGATGATCGAAGGGCCCAGCCACGAGGCCATAGAACTCGTGGAAGAACCATAGGTTTCGCGGTCTCGGGCGCGTTGCTCTGGGCCGAGAGCGGACATTATATTGGTGCCGTTGACACCGGTTTAAAAACCGGAATGCTTGGCCGGGCAGGTCGTGCCGCTCGCCGGAGGAATAGTATCGTGATTCTGAGAATTGTTCCGCTCGTCGCGGCGATCTTTTTTGCAGCGGCTCCGGTATTTGCCGCCGACAATTACCAGACCGATATCGGACCCACGCCGAAGAATGGCAGGCAGGGGACCAACGTCCAGGGCCGCGGCACGGTGCTGGCGACGCTGGATAAAAATACCTTCACCATTCAGGGAAAGTTCGCCGGCCTGTCCTCGCCGGCGACGCAGGCGCGCTTGCACATGGGCAATGTGATGGGCGGGACCGGGCCGGCCATCGGCGATCTCAAGATCGCCCAGGCCCAGAGCGGCGAGATTTCCGGCACCTTCACCCTGACACCGGAGCAGGTCGCCGCGTTGAAGGTCGGAAAGCTCTACGTCATCCTCGACAGCCAGAGCGCGCCTAAGGGCAATCTGTGGGGCTGGTTTCAGCCGGCGCATGAGACCGTTCCGGAAGGGACGCCGCAGATGGGAACCTGGTATATCCCCAATCTTCTCGACGACCAGAACGATGGCGCGGCGAAAAAGAACAATAGCTGATCGCCGACAGGAGCAGACATGATCAAGAACACCATGCGCGCGTTCGGCGCGGCTGCAGCGATTGGAGCCGCCGCCGCCGCCGGTATCTGGGCCTCGCACGCCATCGCGCAAACCAGCGCCGGCCCGTTCACCGAAGCCCAGGCCCAGGCCGGGCAGCCCATATATGTGAGCCGTTGTGCTTCCTGCCATGACGCCGGTGGGGAAACCGCCCGGCTGATGGGCCCCGCTTTTGCCCAGGGCTGGAAAGCGCGCAGCACGCGCGAGCTCTATACCCGCATTAAGACCACCATGCCGTTCAACAATCCCGGCAGTCTCAGCGAAGCCGAGGCCAGCGCGGTCGTCGCTTATATCCTGAAGAGCAACGGCGCCAAGGCCGGCGCCACCGCCTTCACCCCGACGAGCGACGTGGCGATCGCCAGCATCATCGTGGAGCAGCGCAGGGACCCTTATGCGGGTTATATCAGCCTCAGCGGCGCGCCGACGGCCACCGGCATCACCTTTCCGGGAACGGTGGCGCACTACACCCCAGTCACCGAAGAGATGCTGCTGAATCCGCCGGCCAATGACTGGCTGATGCATTATCAGAATTATGCCGGATGGAGCCATTCGCCGCTCACGCAGATCAATGCCGAAAATGTGAAAAATCTGCAGCTGCGCTGGGTGTGGTCGCTGGAGGATGGCGAACGCCAGCAGATCACGCCCCTGGTGCATGACGGCGTGATGTTCGTCTCGACGGTCATCAACAACACGGTGCAGGCGCTCAATGCT
>CAYQZM010000010.1:0-28642 GCA_964421935.1 uncultured Rhizobium sp.
CACCCTCGGCGCGGGCAACGGCAACCTGCTCGACAACAACAAGGTCGATCCGGTCGCCTATCTCGACCTGCGCCTGGGCTATCGCTGGACCGACAATATCGAGTTGTATGGTGCCGTCGACAACGTCACCAACGTCCCCAAGCCTCAGGATGGCTCGATCGCCATTTACGACACTCTGGGTCGCGTAGTCCGGGGCGGCGTGCGCTTCCAGTACTGATCCTTCTTCTGTCCCGCTCGCACGGCGTCGGCCTCGCGAGCGGGATTTTTAAAGCCATTGGAGCGATTTGGGACCGTGTGGTCCTTTGGGCCGACACAAGATCGGTATAAAATACAGGTATAAGACAGCTTTTCTGGGAGGAAGCGATGAATCGGACGTTTCTGTTTGCTGCAGCTTCGACCATGGCGCTCGCGGCCTTCGTGGGTGGGGCCCAGGGGCAAGGCCAGGGGCAAGGTTTGACTCCGCGGAGCAGCGGCAATATTGCCGCGGACGGCAGAGCCTGCGCCGGCGTGCTGGACGACGAGAGGAACTGTCTGGATCCGTCGGTCACGCGCAACACGCCAGACCGCCCCTATCGCGGCAAGGCCTTTGACGCCAAGACCTATGAGCCCAGCCAGATGCCGCACTTTGTGCGCAAGGGTCAGGAGCTGATCTATATCGCGACCCCGGGCGGGGAATCCGACGACCACGATTCCACGCGCTATAACGGCGAAGGGATCATCGTTCTGGATCCCGCCACCAACTATTCCTTCGTCAAGCGCATTCCCATCCAGAACCTGCCGGCCTCGCTGAAGCCGGAAGAGGTTTCGGCGATGATGATCTCGCCGGCGACCAATTACGCCTATATCTCGACCCGCGGGCATCTGATCGCGCTGGACCTGGCCACCGACAAGATCGTCTGGAGCAAGACCTACGAACCGCTCAACACCTGCTGCGAGCGCGGCGCGGTGACGCCCGACGGCCTGACCCTGGAAGTGGGCTCGAACCTGCAGAACTTCCATCGCGTCATCGACGCCCGGACCGGCGACCTGAAGGGCATTATCCCGACCCCGGCCAGCCCCAACAACCACAACATGGTGATGTCGCCGGACGGCAAGACCGTCATCGACGCGCCCAATGGCGTGACCGTGACGGTGGCGTCCATGGAAACCATGAAGCCGATCAAGACCATCACCTTCAGCGACCATGTCCGGCCGCTGGTGATCAACTGGGATGCCAGCCGCATCTATGCCAACCTGAACAATCTACTGGGCTTCGAAATCGCCGACGTGAAGTCCGGCAAGGTGATCAAGCGCGTGGAAGTGCCGGGCGAAATGTGGAAGGCCAAGTGGGCCGATCCCAATCAGGTCTTCTTCGGCCACGGCGCGCCCATGCATGCCATCGGCCTGACGCCGGACGAAAGTGAGCTGTGGATCGGCGATGCGATCAACACCCAGCTTCTGGTGTTCGACAATGAAGGCAACGACAACTGGAAGCTCAACATGAGCAAGGCGCTCAAGCTGGATCATTCGGCCGACTGGATCACCATGGGTCTGGATGGCAAGCGCGCCTATCTGTCGTCCGGCGACGTGGTCGATGTGAAGACCCACAAGGTTGTCGGCAAGCTCAAGGACGAGTGGGGCCATCTGATCCACAGCGAGAAGGTCCTTGACGTCCAGTTCGACGATAAGGGCCATGTGATCCGCACCGTCGACCAGTTCGCCAATGGGCAGCCAGCGGCCGTCAAACGCCGCCTGGCCGAAAAATAGGGCCCACGCGTGTCGGCGGATTGCCGCCGAGGGGTGCAGAGTTTGCTAAAGTTGCTGAGGCGCGCGGCGCCCGTCTTCATGGCGGGCAAAGCGCGCCTTGTGCATTCAAGGGCAGGAAAAATGACCATTGTCAGCCGTAAGTCCTATCGGGGCCTCGCCGCAGCGGCCCTGCTGATCTGTCTGGTCGCTCCGGCTGCCGGCGCGCCCGGGGACTTGGAAGCGCTCACCAAGGCCTCGGACCTGGACAGCAATCCGGAGCACGCCAAGGCCGTGGCCGCGGTCTGTACCGCATGTCATTCCTCGGCGCAGTTCCTGACGGCGGCGCGACCCTATCTCAGGTGGGAGCAGACCATGCAGGACATGCTGGACCGGGGTGCGGTGGCCACAGACGAGCAGTTGGACCAGATCCTGACCTATCTGGTCAGGAACATCACCGTCGTGAATGTGAACCAGTCGCCGCCCGATCAGATGGCCATGACCTTGCAGATCCCGGCCACTGTCGCCGAGCAGATCGTCGCCCGGCGCACCACCAAGCCTTTCACGGGGGCGGAGGAGCTGGCCTCGGTTCCGGGCATCAATCGCGAGGTACTGGACAAGCTGAAGAAGAAGAATCTTCTTCAGTTCTAGGATGAGATACCTGCAATATCCTCTTGAACTAGGCCAATTTTGGTAGAGCCGCTTTTATCCGTGCTGGGGTGAAGGGCACATCCCGCAGGCGAACGCCGGTGGCGTCGAAGACGGCATTGCCAATGGCGGCCGGCGCGACCGTCAGGGCGGTTTCTCCCGCGCCTGCTGCCGGCACATTGTCGGGCTCCACGAAAACGCATTCGATCGCCGGGACGTCATAGTTCAGATGCAGGCTGGGATAGCTCTTCCAGTCCACGGACGTGATCGCCTGCCGGTCCCAGGACACTTCTTCCACCAGGGTGCGGCTCATGCCCTGCAGCAGGCCGCCTTCGATCTGGTTGCGCAGACCGTCCGGGTTGGAGACCGGCCCGCAATCCAGCGCCAGGACAAACCGGCGGGGAAGAACCTGGGCCTTGTCCAGATCGACATCGACGTCGGCCACCAGCGCGGCATAGCCGTTCTGGCCTTCATAGGCGACGCAGGCGATTCCGCGCCCCTTGGCGATACCGCTTCGGGGACGGGGCGCGCGATTGGCAGGCACCGGCTGCCAGTTGCTGGCGGCCGCCGCGGCTTTCAGCACCCCGGTCAATCGCGGATCGGTCAGATGGGCCAGACGAAATGTGAGGGGATCTGCCCCGGCCGCGACGCAAAGCTCATCCATGAAACATTCATTGGCAAAGGTGTTCTGGATCCGCAGCGGTGACCGCAGGGGACCGGTGAAGAAAGGCGAGCGGACGGTATGGGTCAGAACCCGCTCGTGCCGGACCGTGCCGCCGCCATGGCATTGGCCATCGATGCAGCCGGCCAGATAGGCGGGTACGGTGTTGCTGCCATTGCTGAGCCGTCCTGTCGGCGGGCTTGCCGGCTTGGGCTCGAAGGGCTCGGGCGGATAGCCCAGCAGCTTGCCGCTGATGACATTGCCGGGGCGATTATAGCCCGGCCTGTTGCCGAGAGCGGCGACCCAGTTCTCGCGGTCCCACGCCATGATTTTCCCATCCTCAAGACAGGCGCGCTGCTCGATGACACAGGCCGAACCGAGATTTTCCCACATCATCTCGTCGCGACGGGAGAATTGCAGGCGCACGGGCCGGCCAGATTCCTGGGACAAAACGGCCGCCTCGAATGACACCGCATCCGCGCCGTTCAGGCCATAGCAGCCCGAACCGCGCGTGTAGATCACCCGGATGCTGTCGGGCGGCAGGCCCAGCAATTGCGCGATCACGCTGCGGCTGGGATAGGCCGATTGGGTCGGTGACCAGATCGTCGCCCCGTCCTTGCGCACATCGGCCACGGCGCAGGAGGCGCCGATCGAACCGTGCATCTGATAGGGATAGGTATAACGGGCGGACAGAACATGGCCCGCCGCGGACAGCGCCGTGCCGGCATCCTGCGAATCCACGGCAAGCACATCGCGCGAGGGCTGTGTTTGCATATGCGCGAAAAACGACTCCTGCGGCGGCAATTCCGGACCCGGTGTCCAGTGCACCGAAAGGCGGCGGGCGATCTCTGCGGCCTGGTGCTGGGTTTGCGCGACCACACCCACGAAATCCTTGCGCACGACGATCTTGACCAGTCCCGGCATGCCCTTGACGGATTGCGCATCCACCTGCTGCAGGGTGGCGCCCATATTGGGCGGGCGCACCACGCGCCCATGCAGCATCCCCGGCACCTGGACATTGTGGACATATTCGAAGCTGCCGGTCATCAGCGCCGGCCGATCCAGTGAGGGCACTGGTTTGCCCAATATCCGGCGGTACTCCCTGGCTATGCGTGGCGCCGTCCTGTCCAGGGGAATGTTGAAATGGTCGCCGCCAATCAGGCTCGCATAACTCACATTCCCCGTGGTGCCGGTGATGACGCCGCCGGCGGCATGCAATTGCGCCGCCGGCTCTCCCAGCTTGCGTGCCGCCATCGCGCGCAGGGTCTCCCGCGCGGTCGCCGCGGCAAGCGCAAGATTGCCCGAATTGAAATTGACTGGCGTCGATTGACTTCCCGAGGTCGTCCCCTGATCGGGACAGACGGCCGTGTCGCATTCAATCAAAGTCACCTGATCCAGCGCGACACAAAGCTCTTCGGCAATCAGTTGCACTTGCGCGGTATGGATGCCCTGGCCGAAATCGCATTTGCCGGTATAGGCCGTGACCCGGCCGTCGCCGCCCACCGCGATCCAGGAATCCAGCTGGCCCGGATCGATGTGGGAGGAATGGGTGCCGAAGGCGCCTTGCGCGATGGCCGGGCTTGTTCCCGCGGCAAGACCAACCACAAGGGCGCCGCCGGCCGTCACGAACTGCCGCCGCGAGGCTGTCATGCCTTCAGCCCCTGCGCATACTTCTTGATCGCCCGGAACATCCGGGCATGGGCAAAGCATCGGCAGAGAATCCCGCGCAGTGCTTCGCGGATCTCCCCGTCCGACGCCTTGGGATTGGCGTCCAGCGTGGCTTTCGCCGTCATGATCACGCCGCTCAGGCAGAAGCCGCATTGCGCCGCGCCTTCCGCGATGAAGGCCTGCTGGATGGGATGCGGGTGCCCGGGCGTGCCCAGACCTTCCAAGGTCGTGACCTCCGCCGGCCCGACCGACTTGACCGGCCGCACACAGGATCGCACGGCCTTGCCCTCGATGATGACGGTGCAGGCGCCGCACTGAGCCAGGCCGCAGCCGAATTTGGGGCCGCGCAAACCCAGCTCATCGCTCAGAACGAAGAGAAGCGGGGTTTCCGGATCAGCGGTCACCTGGTGAACCTTGCCGTTCACCCGGATGTCGATGTTCTGCATGGGCCTCCCTCGCCAAGCATAGCACGCCTTGGACGCAAGGCGGGATTGGCGGTTGACGCCCCGATCCGAACCAAACTATTTTCCGCGCGATAGTTCCCGGAAGGGATTGAAAGGGAAGCCGGTGCAAGACCGGCGCTGCCCCCGCAACTGTAAGCGGCGAGCCAAGGGCCGATACACCGTCACTGAACCTTCACCGGTTCGGGAAGACAGCCCAAGGCGACGACCCGCGAGTCAGGAGACCTGCTATCGGGTGTCACGCTGAGGCCGAGGGGACGGTGGGTTCCTGAAGGGCAACGAGCATTCCGCGCGGATAGCGGTGACACGCGTTTGACCGGCCTCTTGGGAGGGGCGGCGGGCGCCTTGCCAACCCTTACCCGGAGTGTGTCGCCATGATCTTGTCTGCCAGCCTTGGCTTTCCGCGCATTGGAAGCCACCGTGAACTCAAATCCGCCCTCGAAAGTCATTGGAGCGGCGCCACCAGCCTGGAGACGCTGAACCAGACCGCCAGTGCGCTGCGTGCCCGCCACTGGATCGCGCAGCAGAAAGCCGGGATCGATCACATCCCGTCCAACGATTTCTCGCTCTACGACCAGATGCTCGACACCATCGCCATGCTGGGCGCCATTCCGCCGCGCTTTGGCCACAAGGGCGGGCAGGTGGCCAGCGCGCTTTATTTCGCCATGGCGCGCGGCCGCCAGGATGCGCCGGCGATGGAAATGACCAAATGGTTCGACACCAATTACCACTACATCGTGCCGGAACTGACGGCGGATACGGTGTTCGAACTGTCAACCAGCAAGGCGGTTCATGAATACCGGGAAGCGAAATTTCTCGGCATTGCCACGCGGCCGGTCCTGATCGGGCCGGTCACCTTCCTCAAGCTGGCCAAGATGCGCGACGGGGCGGATCGCTGGTCGCTGCTGCCACGCATCTTGCCGATCTATCGCGAGGTCATCGGCTTGCTGGCGGCGGCGGGCGCCGAATGGGTCCAACTGGACGAGCCGGTGCTGGTATCGGATCTCGACGACGCGGCAAGGGCCGCCCTTCGCACCGCTTATCAGGCGCTTTCCGATCTGCCCGTCAAGATCCTGCTGGCGACCTATTTCGGCGCAGTCGGCGACAATCTGCCTACCCTTGCGACGCTTCCGGTTGCCGGTGTCCATATCGATCTGGTGCGTGCGCCGCAGCAGCTTGAGGAAGTCTGCAAGGCGCTGCCGGGCGGGCGCGTCCTGTCGCTGGGCCTGGTCAATGGCCGCAACATCTGGAAAACCGCCCTGACCGATGGCGAGCGCCTAATCGCCCGCGCCAGGGAATTGTGCGGCGATGCCCTGATGATCGGACCAAGCTGCTCGCTGCTGCATGTGCCGGTCGACCTGGACACCGAAACCAGGCTCGACGGCGAACTGCGGGGCTGGCTGGCCTTCGCCACCCAGAAGCTGGATGAAATCGTTGCGCTGACAACGGCCGCCAATGGTGCGCGGGGCGGCAACTACTTCCTGGACAATGCCCGCGCCGTCGGCTCGCGCGTGACATCGCCGCGCATCCACAATCCGGCCGTGAAGGCGCGGCTGGCCGCGGCGACGCCGCAGATGGCGGCACGCAGTCCGGGTTTCAAGGAGCGCATCGCCCTGCAACAGTCCCTGCTGAAACTGCCGCTTTTGCCCACCACCAGCATCGGCTCCTTGCCGCAGACCCGCGAACTGCGCGAAGTCCGCGCCCGGTTCAAGAAGGGCGAACTGGACCAGCGCGCCTATGACAAGATGCTGGAGGACAAAACCGCCGAAGCCATGCGCTGGCAGGACGAAATCGGCATCGACATTCCGGTTCATGGCGAGTTCGAGCGCAACGACATGGTGGAATATTTCGGCGAGCAGCTCAAAGGCTTTGCCTTTACCGAACGGGCCTGGGTGCAAAGCTATGGCTCGCGCTGCGTCAAGCCGCCCATCATCTTCGGCGATGTAAGCCGGCCCGCAGCCATGACCGTGCGCTGGACGGAAGTCGCGCAGAAATACACCGCCAAGCCGGTCAAGGGCATGCTCACCGGGCCGGTCACGATCCTGCAATGGAGTTTCGTGCGCGACGACCAGCCGCGCCGCGATACCTGCCGGCAGATTGCCCTGGCCATCCGGGACGAGGTCGCGGACCTGGAACAGGCGGGCGTGAAGCTGATCCAGATCGACGAGGCGGCCTTGCGCGAAGGCCTGCCGATCCGCAAATCCGAATGGGCGGAATATCTCGACTGGGCGGTGGAGGCGTTCCGGCTGAGCGCCAGCGGGGTCAAAGCCTCGACCCAGATCCACACCCATATGTGCTATTCGGAGTTCAACGACATCATCGGTGCCGTCGCGGCGATGGATGCCGACGTGATCTCGATCGAGACTTCGCGCTCGGCGATGGAGCTGCTCGATGCTTTCGCAAATTTTTCCTATCCCAACGACATTGGCCCCGGCGTCTATGACATCCACAGTCCCCGCGTTCCCAGCCAACAGGAAATGGAAGACCTGCTGGAGAAAGCGCTCAAGGTGCTGAAGCCCGAACAGCTCTGGGTCAATCCGGACTGCGGGCTCAAGACCCGCGGCTGGGCCGAGGTCAAGCCGGCTCTGGTCTCCATGGTCGCCGCGGCCAGGGCCGTGCGCGGCCGCCTTTCGGCTGACCACGCCAGGCCCTTGTAGGCAGGCGCCGTCTCCCGTTTGGGAGACGGCGTTTCCCGCCGATAAACTGGCTGAGAAATTTCCCGTAACCTCTTGATCAGCTTGCCTTCAAGGTTCCCGTGGGCGAAAAGCTTGTTAACGTTTTCCCGTCAGGATCCGGCCCGTGCAAGCGGGTCCAGGAACGCCCCAACAAGGGGGCAAATTCGGCAAGAAGGTCGTGATGTGGCTGGCGCTGGTCGGGGTGATCCTGGCCGGCATCGCCGTCATGATGTTCACCAGCGTTTCTTTCCTTCTGAAAAGCGAAGGTTGGGTGGCGCACAGCTATCAGGTGCTGGATACCCTCGATCTCACCGAATCCCGCTTCACCGATGCCCAATCGGCCGAGCGCGGCTATGTCGCCACCTGCAAGCCCGCCATGCTGTCGCCCTTCAAGCGCGATCTGCCGCAGATCTTCGGGGATATCGCCGCACTGCGCACCCTGACGGCGGACAATCCCGCCCAGCATGTGCGCGCCATGGCCCTGGGCACCGCGATCACCGGCGAGCTGGAACGCATGAGCGGCATCATCGCCACCACCACGGGCGGCCATCAGATCCAGGCGGAGACCATGCTGGCCGATCCCGGTGACAATGCCGCCATTCGCAAGATCCGGGTGCTCATCGACGACATGCAGGTTGACGAACGCGCGCTTTTGACCGCGCGGCTGCGCAACGTCACCTTCTTTGCCTGGGCAACCTTGGCTTCCAGCGCGGTCGGCGTGCTGGCCATTGCGGCCATTCTCCTGTTCGTGCTCAGGCTGATCCGGCGAGAAACGGCCCGCCGTGAGGCAACGGAAACTTCCCTGCAGGACAGCAACCAGAAACTGGGCGTCTCGCTGGAAGAGTTGCACCGCTACAATGTCGCCGCCCAGGCCGTCAGTGTGCTGGGTGAATTGCTGCAGACCTGCCGCAGCACCGGCGAGGCCGTCGCCATCGCCGGCCGGCATCTGCGCGAAACCTATCCGCAGGCCAGTTTTTCCATCGCGCTTGCCGGCACGAACCGGGGCGAGCTGGAACGGATAACGGTCGAAGGGGATGGCACGTTGTTTTCCCCGGAATTTCGCGCCACCGATTGCTGGGGTCTGCGCCGCGCAAGGCTGCATCAGGCGGGGCCGGGCGGTTTCGAGCCCTGCTGCGATCATCTGCACAATACCGGTGGCCATTATGCCTGCGTCCCGCTGCTGGCGCAGGGCGATACCCTGGGTGTGCTGACGGTGGCCATGGACAACGCCATTCCCGACTTCGACCGGCAGAACATCCAGACCGTCTGTGAACAGCTTGCCCTGGCGCTGGCCAATCTTGGCCTGCAGGAAAGCCTGCGCAACCAGTCGGTGCGCGATCCGCTGACCGGCCTGTTCAACCGTCGTTTCATGGATGAGGCGATGGAGCGCGAAACCACGCGCGCCATGCGCGGCAAGCAGCCGCTGACGGTCGCCATGCTGGATATCGATCACTTCAAGCGCTTCAACGACACCTATGGCCATGAAGGCGGCGACGCATTGCTCAGTGCCTTCGCCAAGCTGCTCACCAAGCATGCGCGCCGCGAGGACATCGTTTGCCGCTATGGCGGCGAGGAATTCGCCATCATCCTGCCGGGGGCAAGCCTGGAGGCCGCCGCCGCCCGGCTGGAAGAAATCCGCCTGGCCGTGAAATCGCTGCAGGCCACATCGGGCGGCCGGCCCCTGGGCGCGGTGAGCATGTCGGCCGGCATTGCCCTGTTTCCCCGCGACGGGGCGACCGCCGCCCAGGCGCTGGCCGCGGCCGATGCCGCGCTCTATCGGGCCAAGCACGAAGGCCGCGACCGGGTGATTTGCGCCCAAGCCCCGGAAAAGCAAAGCGCCTGACCTTGTGGAAGCTGACGGCGCGTCAGTGCTTTCATTTTAGGCAATAATCGCGCACCAAATGTCATGGCGGATTGCTATGCTGTGATCCGATGCGGCAATTGCTCGCCGCCTGTATCCTGAATATCTCCAACAGTTTGTCATTTTAACCAGCGATCAGCCGGCTGTTCCGCCATTTGCGCATCGCCAGGAGGGAGTTTTCCATGTCGTGCATTTTCGGCTCAGGCAGAAACATGTCCGTTGCCATCTGCGCCCTGTCGCTCGCCGCTTTTGGTGGCGTGGCGATGGCCCAGCAGAACAAGGACACGGTGAAGGTCCCCGATGGCCTGGCTTTGTCCGAATTCAAGGGCTACGAAAAATGGCAGGTGATCGGCGCCAGCCAGAGCGGCAACATCATCGATGTGATCGTCGGCAATCCGGAGATGATTGCGGCTTACGAGGCGGGGCTTCCCGCCGAAGGCAGGAAGATTCCCGATGGCGCCAAGATGGTGAAGATCCATTGGAACGGGAAAAAGCATCCCGACTTTCCGGCTGCCACGATCCCCGACAGCCTGCACGATCTCGACACCATGGTGAAGGACAGCAGGCGCTTTGCCGCCACCGGCGGCTGGGGTTATGGCCAGTTCAACTATGATGCCGCCTCCGACAGCCTCAAGCCGCTGGGTACGGGACCAGGCTGCGGCTTTGCCTGTCATACCAAGGCGGCTTCGGTGGACTACGTCTTCACCCGCTATCCCAAGCGCTAGAAAAATCCCTGCAGCGCTCGTCCGCGCGGCAGGGATCTCGATCAGCCCGGAATATCTGGCGTCACCAGCGCCGCAAGTTGGTTCAGCGATTCCTGCCAGCCCAGATAACAGGCCTCCAGCGGGATCGCCGCCGGGACGCCGGCCTGTTCGATATGGACCTCGGTGCCTACCGAGACGGCTTTCAGCTCCACGGTCACCTGCATGGTGCCGGGCAAGTTGGGATCGTCGAAGCGGTCGGTGTAGCGGATGCGGCTGTGCGGCGTGAGTTCGAGATATTCTCCGCCGAAGGAATGGCTGTTGCCGGTGGTGAAATTCGTGAATGACATCCGGAAAATGCCGCCGACTTTGCCTTCAAAATGCGACACCTTGCAGGTGAAGCCGTTGGGCGGCAGCCATTTGGCCAGGGCATCGGCTTCCAGGAAGGCGCGGTAGACCTTTTCCGGCTTTGTGGCCAGCACGCGGTGCAGGCGGACGGTGTTGGATTCTGCCATGATCGTTCTCCGATTTGGTTCGTGCCCCAAGGACGCGAGCGCTGCGCTGCCGCCGACAGGGCTATATCATTTTTATCGCCGGTCTGCCCTGGTTCCCGGTGAAGCCTTGCCTGTCACAATTCCGCCGCGCAAGCGGGGGGATAAAGGCGGGCGAACATTTTTCCGACCCTGTCGGAAAAGGCGATCCTGGAACGTCCTAGGGGACGTTCGACAACCATGATGGGAGAGGCCAATGCCTGACAATTTCTTCTGGTACGATCTGGCAACCAGTGATGTGAACGCGGCCCGCAAATTCTATGGCGATGTGGTCGGCTGGACCCATCAGGATGTCAGCCAGGGCGCGCATGCCTATGGCCTCTTCAAGGTCGGCGATGCCGGCGTCGCCGGCTTGATGCCCTATCCGGACGGCATGCAGCTGCCTTTCCCGGTGTGGACCGGTTATATCGGGGTCGCCGATGTCGACGCCACGGCGAACCGCGTCAAGCAGGCCGGCGGCGTGGTTCATCGCGGACCGATCGAGGTCCCGGGCGTGATCCGTTTCGCCGTGGTGGCCGATCCGCAAGAGGCGGTTTTCATCATCGCCAAGGGGCTGGAGGCCCAGCCCATGCCCAAGCTGCCGGTCGGCACGCCGGGCACGATGGGCTGGCGCGAATTGTTCGCCGCCGATTGGGAGAAGGATTTTGTCTTCTATGAAAAGCTGTTTGGCTGGACCAAGGCGCAGGCCCACGATATGGGCGAGATGGGTACCTATCAGCTCTTCGCCGCCGGCGCAGACCCGATCGGCGGCATGATGAACAAGCCGCCCCAGATGCCCCGGTCCTGGTGGAATTACTACATCAATGTCGACGCCATCGATTCCGCCAAGGATCGGGTCGAGAAGGGCGGCGGCTCGGTCCTGATGGGGCCGATGGAAGTGCCGGGCGGGCAATGGGTGCTGCAGGCGAGGGACCCGCAAGGCGGGCATTTTTCCCTGGTGGCGATGAAGCGGTAGCGTTCCATCGCCCTCGCGCCTGCGCTAGGAAAGCTCCTGACAAACCAGACGGGCTTTCGAGGATGCCGGCGCTTTCTTCCGTGATCGAGGCGATCGGCAATACGCCGCTGGTACGGCTTGACCGGCTGGTGCGGGCGCGAGGCCTGAGCGGCACCATCCTGGCCAAGCTCGACTATCTCAATCCCGGCTTCTCCAAGAAGGACCGCGCGGCCAGGGGACTGATCGAGCAGGCCGCGCGCGATGGCCAGCTTGCGCCGGGCCAGACGGTGGTGGAGTTGACCTCCGGCAACATGGGCGCGGGCCTCGCCATTGTCTGCGCCATCAAGGGCTATCCCTTCGTCGCGGTGATGTCGAAAGGCAATTCGCCGGAACGCGCCCGGCAGATGGCGGCGCTGGGCGCGGAGGTGGTGCTGGTCGACCAGTTGCCTGATTCCGTGCCGGGCGAAGTCTCGGGCGTCGACCTGGCGCTGGTGGAAGAGGCGGCGCAGCACATCACCGCCGAGCGCCGTGCCTTCCGCGCCGATCAATTCCATCGCCAGGGCGCGTGGCTGGCGCATTACCGCATGACAGGCCCGGAGATCTGGGAGCAGAGCGGGGGCGCGATCGACGGCTTTGCCGATTTTGCCGGCACCGGCGGCACCTATGCCGGCGTCAGCCGCGCCCTGAAAGAGCGCCATCCGGCCATCCGCTGCTATCTGGTCGAACCGGAAGGCGCCGCCGTTTTGGCGGGCGAGCGCGTGACACGCCTGGGCCATCCCATCCAGGGCGGCGGTTATGCGATAGGCGACCTGGATTTCCTGAAAGGCGTGCCGGTGGATGGTTATCTCAAGGTACGCGGCGACGAAGCCCGCGACACCGCCCGTGCGCTCGCCAGAACCGAAGGCATCTTTGCCGGCTTTTCCTCCGGCGCCAATGTGCATGCGGCGCTGCAATTGCTGGCGGGCGAGATGGCCGGCAAGATGGTGGCCGTGGTGATCTGTGACAGCGGTCTCAAATATCTCTCTACCGGTCTTTGGGCCTGATCACGGCTTTTTGGGGCGTTCCGGAGCCAGGCGATTGGTTCGCCCGCGAAAGTTCTATAATGTACCGGCGCTGCCTTGGGGCCTTGGATGCGACGCGAGACCGAACAGCAGATGGTCGAGAGACATGTGCGTCAGGGCGAGCAGCACGTCGTCCGGCAACGCGAGATCCTGGCCGAGTTGGGACGCGGCGGCCATCCCACCGCCTTTGCCCGCGAGCTGCTGGTGCTTTTCGAATGGACCCTGACCCAACACCGCAAGCATCTGGATCAGCTCTGCTGCGACTCCGCAAGGCTTGAGCAAGGTTGAAGCTTGCGCAATAAGCATTGGCGATGAGCAACAACGGCCTTCTGGAAGAAGCCTTCTCCTATGCGGAAAGCGGAAAAGCTTTCTCCATCTCGGATATCCGCGCCCATCTGTCCGGGAAAGGCTATACCCAGGCGGAGGTCAGCCAGCTTTCCGGCCACGCTCTGTCCAAACAATTGATGGAACGCATCCGGGCGGCGACCAAAAGCCAGGTCTGAAATCCTATCAATTGTTGAACGGTGAAACCTTTTTCACAAGGTCCGGGTTTGCGTTGATGGGACCTCGCCAGCAAGAGACATGACCGGCACGCTGGTCGCGATTTTCGGTGTCAAAGACCATATCAACCTGGGACAGGAATGCGCCCGGGCCGTGTTTATCTTTTGTTACGGCCTGGTGGTGTTGCGGCTGTCGGGGCGGCGCGCTTTCGCACAATGGTCGGCGCTGGATGTGGTCGTCTCCATTATCGTCGGTTCCTCGCTTAGCCGCGCCATGACGGGCGGCGCGCCCTTCTGGGAGACCCTGGCCGCGGTGGCGGTGCTGTCGGCGCTGCATTTGCTGGTGGCCTATGGTGTGGCCGGCAGCAAGCGCCTTTCACGCCTGATCGAGGGCCCGCCGATCACCCTGGCCAGAAACGGCGTATTGGATGAGAAAGCGCGGCTGTGGCACGCGGTGTCCGAAACCGACATTTCCGAAGCGATGCGGGGCAGGGGGCTGGATGGCATAAAGGACATGGCCCAGGTCAAGCAAATGACCCTGGAGGTCAATGGCCGGTTGACGGTGCTGAAACAGAAATAGCGTGTGTCAGCGCGCGAGATTTTTGCGCAGGATGGCGAAGATGATCAGCGCGAAGCCGCTCAGCCGCAGCAGATAGATAGTGGGGTATTCGTCGCCACCGACAAATACCGAGCAGGCATTGTTGGCCGCGAACAGCACAAAGGCCAGCGCAAAGCTCAGGAACAGGCTCTCGCCGGATTTTCTCCAGAAGCGCAGGAAGAAGAGGGCGGCAACCAGGCTGGCGGTGGTGAACAGGCCGGCGAAATAGGCGGCAAGAATGGGAGGGATCTGGCTCACCGCTCGCTCTCCCATACAAAGCCGCAGACCAGGACGCCGAAGCCCAGCACATTCGGTATCAGCCGCAGCGGCCAGAGCGGCGTCTCGACGAACACCACCATATCCAGCACCAGCGCCAGATTGTTGAGGGCGAAGAAGCCGAAGGCCGCCGCGGTCCATAGCAACAGCCGCGAGCGGTCGCGGCGCCAGGCGCGGAACAGAAGCCCGGCGCAAAGCGCGCTGGCCACAAGACAGAGCGAATAGACAAGCGTGGGCCAAAGGGCGGCTGTCATGTCTCGTCCCTCTTGATGCGGAAAGCGTTGGCCAGTGACTGTAGCGGATCGGGACGCGCGATCAGTCCGATCGTGTGCATCGGCCGCTCACGATAAAGCGCCGCCAGTTCGGCGGCCAGTGATTCCAGATGGGCGCTGGCGGGGGCGAAATGCCAGCCGGCTTCGTCCTTCAGCGCCAGGCCGTGGCGCTCGAAATGGGCCAGATTCTCGTCCACCAGCTTGGTGGAGGCGCGCAGTTCCTTCAGCAGCTCGCCCGGCGACCAGCGCCGCGCCGGATCGGCGCGCAGCAAGAGCAGCAATTCCAGCGCCCAGACCGAAGGGATATAGGCATGGATGAATTGCGCGATTTCCGGTTCGTCCGTCACGCCCGTCTTGTTTGTTTTTCTTCTCTGGCCGGTTTAGGCCAGCCGGACGGCAGGCGCAACCCGCGCCATCATCACTTGAGTTGCAGCAGCGCGCGGGAATCCGCCAGCGTGTTCTTCACCGCGTGCAAGGTCTCCTGGAATTCCACCGTCACACGCCTGGTGCGCTGCGCCGAGGCGATCACTCTTTCGACCATGTTGTGAATCGGCGGCAGCGCGCGATCGTGGCAGCTATCCATCACTTCCTGAAAGGGCAGCGCGAACAGAACCTCGCGCTCGGCGTTGCGCACCTCGAAGAAGCAGCGCCGCGGATCCTGCCGTTTGCGCAACAACTCGCTCCACATGTCCTGGGCAGCCTGGAAAGCGCCCAGATAGGCATCTTCGACGCTACCAAACTCAGTGCCCTGGGCATCGATGCAATGATCCGGGCCCTGGCAAAAATCAAAGAAGAAGTGGGGCATGGCGCTATCCGGAACGTCCTTGAAAAGCATAACGCACAAATCGCCTCTGGATACATTACTCATTTCACTTTCTCGTGGACGTTTGCGCGTTAGCTGCGTTTTCTGTCTTTTGATGGGATGTTATGGCCCGAATCGTTGCCATCGGCGCCTCACAGGGCGGTATTCAGGCCCTGCGCGCGCTCATTGCCGGCTTGCCGCCGGATTTTCCGGCCCCGGTCCTGATCGTTCAGCATATTGGCGCCGCGGGGAGCATGTTGCCCGCGATCCTGGCGGAAATCTCAGCCCTCGACGCCGCTTTGGGCTTGCATGGAGAGCCGTTGAAAGCGGGGCGTATTTATATTGCTCCGCCGGATCATCATATGTTGGTAAACGACGGTTTTATCGAACTCAGTCGGGGGCCACGGGAAAACTGGGCGCGTCCCGCCGTCGACCCGCTCTTCCGCAGTGTTGCCCAATCCCTTGGTGCGGACGCGATCGGCATTGTGCTGAGTGGGCGGCTCAATGACGGCACGTCCGGTCTGTACGAAATCAAACGATTGGGCGGTGTGGCGCTGGTGCAAACCCCGCGCGAGGCTGAGGCCCCCGATATGCCGCAAAGCGCCCTTGAAAGCGTGGCGGTGGACTATTGCCTGCCGGTAGCCGAAATGCCGCGGCTGCTGACCCGGCTGGCCGCTGAAACCAGCCGCCGCACAATTCCCATCTATCCAGAGGAACAGGCCATGGACCCGGTACCGGCCATTATCCGCCCCAGCGCGCAGACCTGCCCGGAATGCGGTGGCGCCATGCGTGAGGAGGCCATCGGCAATCTGACACGCTTTCGCTGCCATATCGGCCATGCCATGACCGCCGAGGTCCTGGCGGCGAACCAGCTCGAGGAGTTGGAGACCAGCATCTCCACCGTTCTCAGGACCTTGAACGAGCGCGCGGCGCTCTGCCGGGAGTTGTGCGAAAAACAGGAGGCCAGGGGCAATCACGGTGGCGCGGAGCTGTGGCGGCGTGCCGCAGAGGAGGCGCAGCGGCGCGAGCAGATGGCGCAGCAGCTCGTCAATTCCGACTGGCTGCATCCCGAAGTGGTCGAGGCGGGATAATTTCGGCGAGGCATCTGCGCCAGGCGCCATCTTTCCATGGCCGACCTGACAATTGGGCGCCGTTACCGGCGACCCTGCGGTCCTATTTTCGGTGCGCTGGATTGTCCGGTGTGCCGCTGCTGGGGATGTGAATCCGCGGCCATCCGTCGCTTCAGATCGGCAAGTTCGGCCCAGTGCCGGGCAATGTCGTTCCAGACGGCGGCGTCGCCGGTTGAGACGGTCCGGGAAAATAGTTCAGCCGCCATGGCGTGAGTCTGGCAACTGCGGATGGCGCGCGCCCTGCTGTCCGTAAAATCGAAATCAGACATGTGTCGCACCGCCAGGCGGCAGGAGTTTCTGCGAAGCGGCCATTTTCCGCTCTCGCCCTTGGGGGCCATCTGGCCCTGGGATACGTTCCCACAGAGAAGCCGGCGGCGGGAATGCAGGGATGGGAAAACCGGAACACCCGAGCGCCAACAAAATACTGGAATACCGGTCCAAGTCCCTGGACGCGGCGGAACGCGCCATCAGGGCTACGGATCTGGAGGTCCGGAAAAGCTGGGACGCCATAGCCCGATCCTACCACGACATGGCCGAGCGCCTGGAGCGGCAATTCAAGCCGTAACCGTACCAAGGCCGGCCTTGTGCATCTATTCGAATTGCCGCAACTCGTCCTCGAAGGCGGCAAGCACGCGCTCGAAGGTGCCGAGAAGCCGCTTGGCATCGGCACAATCGCCATCGCGCGCGCGTATTTCGCCGATAAGCAGATGCTGGCGCACGACGACTTCGCGGGCCCGCGCCACGCGATCCTGTGCCAAGGTGTGATCGTGCGAAAGCAACGAGCGGCCCATGCGAGGCTCCTACCTTACAGGCGGGAGCACCTTTGGGCGTCTCTCAGCCACCAGCGCCTGCGAAAATCGCTGCCGATGATGGAGAAAGTATCGTACCATAGGCGTGACGCTTCAACCCTAAAATGGGGCGGGCAGGCCTTGAGCCGCCTTCCGCCCGTATTGATGGACGCGGCCATGCAATCCAAATCGCTTCTTTTCCAGGCCTATGCACGGGAATGCGAGAACAAGGCGGAGGCCGTCCAAGACCTGGCATTGAAGAATCTTTACCGGGATCTGGCGTCGCAATGGCGTGAACTGGGCGGAATTGCGCGGAACCTTTCGCTCGACAAACAGAAGGCCCAGCAATTTTACGAAACCCAATCCTTTGACGCGGGGGCATCGCGGTAGGGAAGCGATAACGCGCACCTCCAATTGTCAATTGTCGCGCGCGGCGCCCTTTCTGGAGCCGCTTTTGCCGTTCTGTTTTTCCAGTTTTTGATTGGCGGTGCGCAGGGCATCTTCCATCTGGCGCCGTTCACTGACATCGACGAAGGTGGCGACCACCCCGTCGATCTTGTCGTCCACGGTGCGATAGGGTCGGATGCGCACCAGGTACCAGCCGTCGTTGCGGCTGCGGATTTCCCGCTCGATCGGGGTGAGGTGATCCAGCACCTTTCGGGCATCGGCCACCAGGCCATCATAATCGAGCTGATGGGTGAAGTCGGTGATGGGCCGGCCGACATCGCCGGGCGTCAGGCTGAACAGGTCGGTCAGGCGCGGGGTGAAGCGCTTGATCTTGAGGCTGGGATCCAGGAACAGGGTGCCGAAGTCCATCGCCGCCATCAGGTTCTGCAGATCGCTGTTGGCGCGTGATACCGTCTCCAGCTTCAGTTTCAGCTCGCTGTTGACGGTCTGCAGTTCCTCGTTGATGGACTGCAGCTCTTCCTTGCTGGTCTCCAGCTCCTCGGCCGTGCTGCGATATTCCTCATTGATGGATTGCAGTTCCTCGTTGGCGGCGCGCAGCTCCTCGTTGGCGGCTTCCGAATCCTCGCGCATGGCCCGAAGGCGCGAGCGGGAGGTTTCCAGCTCCTGGCGCAGCTCGTTGACCGTCTCGTTGCTTTCCGAGGGCGCGGCGATGGGCTTGCCGGACTTGTCGGGCTGGCCCTCGATGAAGAAGATGATGGCGCGTTCGGTATCGCGCCCTTGCTGGGGCTGCGGCCTGACCTGCAGATAGACCGGGTTGGCCGCGCCGTTGAAACGCACCGCTATGGCGGAGGAAAGGCTGGCCTCGCCGCGATCGAAAGCCTTGTGCAGGGCCGAGCGCAGTTCGAAGCGCATCTCCTGGCGCACCAGGTCGGTAATGTCGCTGGTCAAGGGTCCCGCCGAAGGCTGCAGATAACGTCCGGCATTTTCCGACAAATGCAGCACCCGGTTCGATTGGTCGACCAGCGCACTGGCGGGGGCCAGAGTCTCCAGCGCCTCGCGATGCACGGCCTGGGCGGTGCGGACATTGAGCGGGGAGGGCACGGCGGGCGCGCCAAGCTGTTCGGTGGGTACGCCAAGGATGCGGGGCAGGGCCGGCAGGCGCTCGGCGGTGCGTCCGGTCGATTGATAGATGCGCGCGTCCCGGTCCACCACCCGGAACAGGCCTTCCGGATGTTCGCTCGATTCCGACGAGCCCAGGAACAGATAGCCGTCCGGCATCAGGGCGTAATGCACGGTTGCCAGCACCTGCTGCTGCAGCTCGCGGTCCAGATAGATCAGAAGATTGCGGCAGGAGACCAGATCCAGGCGCGAGAAGGGCGGGTCCTTGAGCAGGCTGTGATTGGCGAACAGCACGGCATCGCGCAGCTCCCGCTTGACCCGGTAATGCTCGCCGTCGCGGGTGAAGAAGCGCCGCAGGCGCTCCTCATTGACATCGGCCTCGATGGCGGCGGGATAGCGGCCTTCCCGCGCGATGTTGAGGGCCCGCGCATCCATGTCGGAGCCGAACACCTGGATCTCCGGTCGGAATTCGTGCTTGCCGGCTTCCTCCATCAGCAGCATGGCGATGGAATAGGCCTCCTCGCCGGTGGCGCAGCCGGCCACCCAGACCCGCACCGGATTGCGGCCCTCGCCGCGGAACAGATGCGGGATGACATTGCTCGCCAGGGACTCGAAGGCCTTGGGATCGCGGAAGAAGGTCGTCACCGAAATCAACAGATCACTGAGCAGCGCCTGACCTTCCTCGGCATTATCGCGCAGATAGGCAAAATAATCCTCGAACGCCTCCTTGCGCGTCACCTGCATGCGACGGAGCAGCCGGCGCATCACCGTGGAGCGCTTATAGTGCGAAAAATCATGGCCGGTGCGCACCCGCAGGTGCGCCAGGATGCGCCGGAGATTTTCTTCCTCATCCGCCTTTTGCGCGGTGGCGACATGCCCCTTGCTGCCGATCAGCTCGGCCAGCCTTTCGGCGAGCTGGCGGACCGGCAGCACGAAGTCCACCACGTCGGTGGCGATGGCCGCATTGGGCATGGAGGCGTGCTCGGCTTCCGCCGGGTCTTGTACCAGGATGATGCCGCCCGCTTCCTTCACCGCCTTCAGGCCGATGGCGCCATCGCTGCCGCCGCCGGTCAGGATCACGGCAAAGCCGTCACCATGCTGGGTGGCAAGAGAGCGGAAAAAGTTGTCGATCGGCGCGCGCTGGCCGCGCGGCTCGTGGAAGGGCTCGGCCGAAATCGTGCTGTCGGTGATCTGAAGCTGGCGGTCGGGCGCGATGACATAGACGTGATCGCCTTCCAGCGCGACCGGCGCATTGACCTGGGCCACCGGCATGGCGGTATGGGCCGCCAGAATCTTGGCAAGATCGCTTTTGGCGTCGGGATCCAGATGGATGATGACGACAAAGGCCGCTCCGGTTTGCGGCGGCAGCGTTTCCAGGAAGATGCCCAGCGCCTTGATGCCTCCGGCGGAGGCGCCAATTCCCACCACCGTTGGACGGGGCAGGGGCTGATTGCTGTTGGTACCCGCGCCCGACATCCTGGCCTCGAATCATGGTGCATAGCTGCGCAAGGACAGCCGCCCATTATGCGGCTGCCTGAGACCTTGGCCACAGATATCTTTGGGCGATTACCTTTGTTTAGACAGCGACGGCCCGCCGCTCCGCGGTCTGCGGCCAGATCGACAGATAGCCGTCGTCAAACTCCGCGAACTGCTCAAGGTGCGCCAGATCCGTGATCACCACGCGCCGGTCCATGATTCGCACCAGCCCCAGATCCTTCAGATGCTGGATGGTGCGATTGGCATGCACGGTGGAGATCCCCAAGGCCTCTCCCAGTTCCTGCTGGGTCAGCGGCAGGGCGAAACCCCGCGCGTCTGCCAGTCCTACCTGGGCCAGCCGGCTGCGCAACTCGCACAAAAGGTGCGCCGTGCGCTTGTCCGCGGCCATGGACATGTTCGCCAGCCATTGGCGCTGGACCCGGATCTCCGACAGGAAGAGCGCTGAAATGGCTCTGGTCAGCTCTGGCGCGGCATGCAGGCATTCCTGCAACAGGTGATGCGGTACTTCCGCCACGGTCGCTGGCGTCAGGCAGGCGATGCTGTGATCCATAACCCCGTCAAAGTCCGGATGGGGGCCGCAAAAATCGCCAGGCAACAGATAGGTCAGGACAGCCCGCCTTTCCCCGCACAGTTTGTAGCGGCACAGGATGCCTTCCAGGACGAAATGGGCGTCGCGCGGCGTATCGCCCTGCCGGGTCAGATCTTCCCGCGGGCGCAAGTGCCTGCGATGGCCCATCATTTCCTTGAGGCGGATTTGGCCGGCGGCGGACAGACCGGCGCCGAGCTTGCGGATGACGATATCGAACATGGGAAGCCCTTCCTCGCGGACCTGAAGAGGCCCGACTGCGGAATGTCCCGGAAAGGGAAAGGTTCCTGATGTGTTGGTAAAAATTTCTGCGCGCTTCTGGACAGAGTTGCGTGGATGGCTTCTGCTTCTCGCTCGCAATTCCAGGGGAGATTTTCATGCGCAATTTGACTCAGCGTCTGGCGCTCGGCGCCATCGTGCTTTCCTTCGGCGCCGGCCTGGCGCTGGCCCAGCCCGCATCACCGCCGCCGCCGCCAATGGGCCTGACCAGCAACTCCTTCACCGACGGCGGCATCATTCCCGACAAATATACCCAGGCCAGCCCGTCACCGATCTCGCCGGAATTGTCCTGGACCAATGCGCCGCCAGGCACCCAGAGCTTCGCCCTGATCGTGGATGATCCGGACACCGCGCTTCAGCATTCGACCAACGAGGTGCTGCACTGGGCGGCGTTCAACATTCCCGCCACCGCGACGTCGCTGCCCGAGAATGTGCCCAACAGCGCGACCTTGCCGGACGGCACCATCCAGCCGCTCAACACCGGCAAGAAGAACGGCTTCATGGGGCCGGGGGCGCGGGGCAATGTCTATCACCACTACACCTTTCAGCTTTATGCGCTGGACACCAAGCTGAGCCTGGGCCCCGACGCGACGCGGGCGCAGATCATGTCGGCGATGGATGGCCATATCCTGGCCAAGGCAGTGCTGGTGGGACGCTTCCACCGGCCGATGTAACGCCGCGATATCTGGCAAAGACCCCGCGAGGCAGTGCCCCCGCGGGGTTTTTTGCTGCCCGAGGCCGGGGCATAATCCCTGTGTGCTGGTTCGGACCTGGGGGCAGCCATGACAGCCATCAAGACGATAGCCATCGCGATGGTGCTGAGCGTGTGGGGCGGGGCCCCGGCCGATGCGGCCTCATCGTGGCGCGACAAGGTCACGGCCTTTGCCGCCGAGAATTTCAAAAATCCGGCCTGGGGTTTTTCCCACTGCCAGCGCGATTACCGGCTGGCCCGCGAGATGGCTGCCGCCGATCATGTCACCTTGGATGACGATGTGCTTTTCGCCGCGGCCTATCTGCATGACATGGCGGCATTCGATCCCTGGGCGGAGAAGAAAAAAGAGCATGGCGATGTCGCCGCCGAAAAGATCGATCTGGTGCTGGCGGACACCGATTTTCCCAAGGCCAAGCTCGATGCGGTGCGGGCCGCGATCCGCACCCACATGTTCAACTACACCCCCGTCGGGCCGGAAGCCCGCTATCTCCACGACGCCGACGACCTCGACTGGATGGGGGCGATCGGCATCGCCCGGATGCTGCCCCTTGCCGACAAGAAAGGCGGCAAGCCATCGACGGCGGACATGATCAAGGGCATCCAGGCCGGTCTGGCGGCCGAGCGCAATGGCATTGTCACGCCCGCGGGGAAGGCACGAATGCCGGGCCGCATCGCGGAAGGAAAGGCGTTCATGGATGCGCTGGCGCGGGAGAGCGCCAACTTCTCCGAGCTCTGATCCGGACTTTGGGCCTGGCTATTTCAGCGATGCCATGTCGATCACGAAGCGGTACTTCACGTCGTTCTTGAGCATCCGGGAATAAGCCGTTTCGATATCCTGCATTTTGATCATCTCGATGTCCGAGGTGATGCCATGCTTGGCGCAGAAATCCAGCATCTCCTGGGTCTCGGGGATGCCGCCGATCAGCGAGCCGGCGATCGCCCGGCGCTTGAATACCAGATTGAAAATGGCGGGCGAGGGATGAGGGCTGGAGGGCGCGCCCACCAGCACCATGACGCCGTCGCGCTTCAAGAGGGACGTGAAGGCGTCCAGATTGTGCGGCACCGCCACGGTGTTGACGATCAGGTCGAAGCTGTTGGCCTGGGCCTTCATCTGGTCCTCGTCCTTCGACACGACGACTTCATCGGCGCCCAGCGCCTTGATCTCGGCCACCTTGTTGGGGGAGGTGGTGAAGGCGACGGTGTGGGCGCCGAGCGCGTGACTCAGTTTCACGCCCATATGGCCAAGCCCGCCGATGCCGACGATGCCGACCTTCTTGCCCGGACCGGCGCCCCAGTGGCGCAGCGGCGACCAGGTGGTAATGCCGGCGCAGAGCAGGGGCGCGGCGCCGGCCAGGTCTTTCTCGGCATGGTTGATATTGAGGACGAAATGCTCATCCACCGTGATGGCGGCGCTGTAGCCGCCAAAGGTGTTGGGGCCGCCGCCGACAGGCCCATTGTACGTGCCGGTGAAGCCGACCGGCCCGTCGCAGAACTGCTCCAGGCCTTCCTTGCATTGGGAACAGGTGCGGCAGCTATCCACCATGCAGCCGACACCGACGATCTGGCCCGGCTTGAAGCGGGTGACGTCCTTGCCGACCCTGGTCACCTTGCCGATGATTTCATGCCCGGGCACGGACGGAAACTGCACGCCATACCATTCGCCGCGCGCGGTATGCAGGTCGCTGTGGCAGACGCCGCAATAGAGAATCTCCATGGCGACGTCCCTGGGGCCGGGCTCCCGCCGGTCGAGGGAAAAAGGGGCAAGCGGCGTGGTCGCGGACTGGGCGGCATAGGCTTTGGTCTGCATGAAAACTCCAGCGATTTTGGGGGCGGGCTTTGGAAAGGTCGACCGTACATAAGTCCATATCGGGACGCCGCAAGGCGGTCCGCGGCGTTTCGTCCGAATTCATCTCCCGGCGGTTGACGGCGGTAAGCAATAAAATTACCACCCGCGCATACATTTCAGGGCCGGCCATGCGCATAGACCAGATTCCTGTCGGCAAAAACGTCCCCGAGGACGTCAATGTCATCATCGAAGTCCCCATCGGCGGCGAGCCCATCAAGTATGAGCTGGACAAGGCCTCCGGCGCGCTGGTGGTGGACCGGTTCCTCTATACGGCCATGCGCTATCCCGGCAATTACGGCTTCATTCCCCACACCTTGTCCGGCGATGGCGATCCGGTCGATGTGCTGGTCGCCAATTCCCGGGCCATCGCGCCCGGCGCGGTGATGAGCGTGCGCCCCGTGGGCGTATTGTTGATGGAAGACAATGCCGGCATGGACGAGAAGATCGTGGCGGTGCCATCGTCCCACCTCAGCCAGCGTTTCGACGGCATGAGCAACTACAGCGACCTGCCGGAGATCACCGTCAAGCAGATCGAGCACTTCTTCGCCCATTACAAGGATCTGGAGCCCGGCAAGTGGGTGAAGATCATCCGCTGGGGCGATGCCGCCGAAGCCAAGAAGCTGATCAGCGAAGGCGTCGAGCGGGCGAAGGGCGCCAAAAAGTAACAGGCCTAGCGAATATAGGACCGCAGCACGTCGATCAGCTCGTCGGCGGCCTGGGTCTCTTCCCTGGTCCGCCGGGCAGCCATCATGTGCTCCTGGATATGGTCCTCGACCACTTCGGCCATCATGCCGTTGATGGCGCCGCGCGCCGCGGTCAAAAGCGCCATCACCTGCGTGCAACTATCTTCGGCTTCCAGCGCTCTCTCGATCGCGTCGATCTGGCCGCGCACGCGGCGCACGCGATTGAGCAGTTTCTGTTTCTCATGGACGACGTGCGGCATCTTGGCGCTTTCAATATACCCCCATGGGTATATACCTCCGCGCCGCGCGAGGAAAGCGCGACAAGGCGGGAGAGGCCTTTGGCGAAATCACTGGCAGGCCTGCTTCTCATTTTTGTGACGGCAGTACCGGCCTTCGCCGAGGACATCACAGCGCCCGAAAGCTGGGCCCTGCATGGCCAGGCGACCTTTACCGACCAGTACCATCCGGCATTCCGCTCGCCTTACCGCGGCACCAACAGCCTGGACCCGGGCAGCCGGGGCAACGAAACCATCGATGCCACCTTGTTCGCCGGCGCCTCTCCGTGGGCCGGCGGCGAAGCCTGGGCCAATGTTGAAATGGATCAGGGCTTCGGGCTGTCCAACACGGTGGGCGCGGCGGCCTTTCCCAGCGCCGAGGCCTACAAGGTCGGCAAGGCCGAACCATATGGCCGCCTGCAGCGGCTGTTCTTCCGCCAGACTTTTGATCTGGGAGGCGACGAACAATCCGTGGAAGGCGCGGCCAATCAGCTCGCCGGTTCGCGCACGGCCGACAACCTGGTTCTGACCTTCGGAAAATTCTCCGTCACCGACATCTTCGACACCAACACATATGCCCACGATCCGCGCGGCGATTTCCTGAACTGGGCGGTGGTCGATGCCGGCGCTTTCGACTATGCGGCCGATGCCTGGGCCTACACCTATGGCGGCGCTGCGGAATGGAGCTTTGGCGCCTGGACCTTGCGCGGCGGCCTGTTCGACTTGTCGCGTGTGCCCAACTCCACGGAACTGGAAACCGGCTTCAGTCAATTCGAGCTGGTAAGCGAGGTGGAGCGCCGCATCAGCCTGTTCGGCCATGAGGGCAAGATCAAGCTGCTGGGCTTCATCAATCGCGGCCGCATGGGCAGCTATCGCGATGCCGTCGCGCTGGGCCAGGTCACGGGTGCAACTCCCGACACCGCGCTGGTGCGCAAATATGCCTCACGCGCCGGCGGCGCGGTGAATATCGAGCAGGGCATCTCCGATGACCTGGGGTTCTTCCTGCGCGCCAGCCTGAATGACGGCAGCAAGGAAGCCTACGAATTCACCGACATGAACCGGAGCTTTTCGGCCGGCCTGTCGTTGAAAGGCGCGTCCTGGCAGCGCCAGGATGATACGGTGGGCGCGGCCTTTGAAATCGCCAGTATTTCAGATGCCGCGAGAGCCTATTTCAGGGCCGGCGGCCCGGGTATCCTGATCGGCGACGGGCGCCTGGCGCATTACGCCAGCGAGACGGTGTTCGAGACCTATTACGAAACCCAGCTCATCAAGGGCGTGCATGCGGCGCTGGATTATCAGGTCATCGCCGATCCCGCCTACAATGCCGATCGTGGGCCGGTGTCGGTACTCGCCATCCGCCTGCACGGCGAGTTTTAACTGAGAGCTCTCATCACATCAGATGCTCACCCTTCGACAGGCTCTGGGTGAGGAGAAAGGTAAAAGTCCTCATGCTGAGCTTGTCGAAGCATGAGGGCGCGCACTAAAGATACCGCGCCGCCGGATGGTTGCGCGACAGGTTGGGCGACAGCTTCAACCGCGCCGCTTCGGCATCGAGCAAGTCCTGATAATCGGGCAGGGAGGGGATGGTGATGCGCTCGCCCAGCTCCAGGCCCTTGAGCGCGGCCTCCACCAGATCGTCCACCTCCATCACCCGTTCCGGCGGCAGCTTGTTCACATCCGTGCCGGCGCGCTCCCAAATTTCCGTGCGCACCGCGCCCGGCAGCACGGTCTGGATCGTGACGCCGTTTTCGGTGAGGTCCCGGGTCAAGGCCTGCGACAGCGCCAGCAAAAAGGTCTTGGAGCCGCTATAGACGGCGTTGAACCGTTCCGGATTGACCGACACCGCGCTCGCCATATTGACGATCGTGCCGGACTTGCGGGCGGTGAAGGCCCGGCCGGCGGCGAGGCAGAGCCGCGTCGCCGCCGTCACATTGAGGGCCACCAGCTTCTCGATGGTGGCCACCGGGGTCTGAAGGTTCTTCTCCACCGTGGCGATGCCGGCATTGTTGAGAAAGAAGCTGATGGCCGGATCGCTTTCCAGCTTCTGCTCGACCCGCGCCACATCTTCGCTTCGAACCAGATCGGCCGCGATGATCTCCGACGCGGCGCCGGCGGTTTTAAGCTCGGCCGCCAGGGCTTCCAGCCGGGCCGTATCCCGCGCCACCAGCACCAGGTCATAGCCGCGCGCCGCAAGCTTCCGGGCATAGGTCCTGCCGATGCCGGCGGAGGCGCCGGTGATCAAAGCTTTTGGTCTTGCCATGACGGTCTCCCGAACTGTCGCAAGAACGTAAAACTGCCATGCTGTTTTTCAAGGCCATGCCAAATTCGCGTCCGGAGCCTCATATGCGCCCCATTCTTTATCTGATTGCCGCAACAGTTCTGGTGGCTTCTCCGTCCCTGGCGGCCGGTAAGGCGGGCCTTTGGACCGTCACCACCACCTGGCAGTTTTCACCGCCTGTCGTGCCCAGCGCCTTGGTCACGATGGCGCGCCAGCAGGCTCTCCAGCCGCCCCGCAACGGCCAGCCCTTCGTCCATCATATGTGCATGAGCCCGTACGAGGCCGACGGCCGCCAGCCGCTGCACCTGAACAATCGCGATCATGACTGCGTGCCCCGGGTGGTCAGCTTCCGCCGCTCCCTGATGGTGATGGAGACCATCTGCCATGGCCAGGTCGAAGGCGTGGGCCGTTCCCGGATCACCTGGCGGGGCAACGATCACTTCGAGGGGGGTTATGCCTTCAGCGGCAAATTCCGCGGCGACCCGGCCCGCATCACCTCAAGTTTCAGCGCCGACTGGGCTGGCGCCGACTGCCGCGGTGTGCGGATATTCATCCCCCAGAACCCCTAAATTGACGCCGCTCACGCCCTTCGCCACACTCGTCCGCGCAATCAACCAAGTGGCCAAAAGGACAATGCGATGAGCCGTTCCCTGATCTGTGCCCTGATGGGGTGTGCCCTGATCCTGATGCCGGTCGCTGCTTTTGCCGCGCATGGCCGGCCAGGCCTGTGGACCGTCACCTCGACCATGGATGCCAAGAACATGCCGCCCATCCCGCCCCAGGCCATGGCGATGATGAAAGAGCGCGGCATGCCCATGCCCGGCCAGCCTTTCACGACCCAGATGTGCATGACCCAGGAGCAGGTAAACGCCGACAAGCCGCCATCCGTCCACAACGACGATGTCAGCTGCGACACCAAGGTGATCAGCTCATCGCCTACCGCCATGCACACCCAGGTCACCTGCAAGGGGCGGGTGAACGGCACAGGCGACATGCAGATGAGTTGGCGCGGCACCGATCACTATGAAGGCACTTACAGCTTCAAGGGCGAGGCCGGTGGCCGGCCGCAGGACATGAGCACGCATTACACCGGCGATTTCGTGAAGGCCGATTGCGGCTCGGTGAAGCCGATGGGGCCGCCGCCGGCACGGTGAACGATCTTCACCGGCTCATTGGCCTGATCGGATCAGCCCGGCGCATGGTGATCTTCACCGGCGCCGGTATTTCCACCGAGTCCGGCATTCCCGATTTCCGCTCTCCGGGTGGCATCTGGAGCCGGATGCAGCCAATTCCATTTGCCGATTTTCTCGCCGATCCCGAGGCGCGGCGGCTGACCTGGCAGCGGCGTCTGGAGATGGAAGAGACCTGGCGCGGGGTCCAGCCCAATGAGGGACACAAAGCGGTGGCCGAACTGGTGGCGCGGGGCAGGGCCAGTCACGTCATCACCCAGAATATCGATGGCCTGCACCAGATCAGTGGTGTGCCGGACGATCGCGTGATCGAGCTGCATGGCACCACCCGCCGCGCCGCCTGCCTGGATTGCGGAATGGGCGCGGCGATCGGTGACATCCTCACCCATTTCGAGGCCCACGGCCAGGCGCCCGACTGCGGCCGCTGTGGCGGCCTGATCAAGACCGCCACCATTTCCTT
>CAYQZM010000011.1:0-5945 GCA_964421935.1 uncultured Rhizobium sp.
AGACCATCACCGGCAAACCCGAGAATCCAATCGCGCGCAGCGTGGCGATTTCCACCTGGCGCACCGAAACCGCGGAGTACATGGTGTTGAGCGCGCCGAACAGCGCGCCCAGCGCCATGATGCCGCCCACGGCATACGCCACCGCATGGAAGAAGCTGGCCGTGTCCTGTGAGGTGCGTTCGTAATAGTCGGACTGGCGTTCGGCCCGCACGCCGAGCCGCGTACCTGCTGCCAGCGCCCGCTGCAGCATCGCCAGGCCTCCTGGTCCGTCCAGCCGGACAATTACGCTGTTGAAACTGTTCTGCTTGGCCACGCTCATCAAGGTCGCGGCATCGCCGATGATCTGTCCTTCCAGGACATCGCCGCCTGTGGTGAAGCTGCCGACAACTGGCCATTGCCCATCCTGCATGATGACCTTGTCGCCCACCGCAAATCCGCGAAATTCCGGCGAAATGGCGATGCCGACGATCAGTTCGCGCGCTCCTGGCTGGAACATGCGGCCGGCAACGATTTTCAGTTCCGGGCGCAGCGCCAGTGCTTTGTGCCCCACGCCGCGCAGGGTCACCAAACCCGGCGCGCGTCCGGCAGGCCTGCGGTCGGCAAGAAGGAGGGAGACATATTCCGGATCGGCCAGACTGGCGCCCCCGGCATCTCTGGCGATGCCTGGCATCGCCATGATGTCGCCGATGGTGCGGCGGGATATGGCGCCCGCCCCCTCGGTGTCGGCCGTTTCGGGCAGGATGATAGCCCGCCCCGGATCGCCGGTGCGCCGCTGCAACTGCGCATAGCCCGCAGCAAGAGAGAGGATCGAAATCAGCACGCCGATGGCGGCTGCCATCCCGGCCACGATCACCAACGATGGCCACAGCCGGCTGGGGAGATTTCTCAGGCTGAGCAGCGTGACAGCGATAATCTGGCTGAGCGCATGCATCTCAGCGCCTCAATACCGTGGCGATGTCGAGACGCCGGATGCGCCAGGCCGGCATCGCGGCGCTGGCAAAAGCAACCAGTGCGGCGAAAGCAAAGGCCATCGTCAGCACGCCCAGCGATAGGGTGGGTGGCGCCACGGCCATCTTTTGCAGGACACTCAAATTGGCGATTTTCGAGGCAAGCACCGCCGCGATGCCAAATCCCGTCAGCGCGCCCAGAAGGCAGGGGATCGCGGCTTCCACAAAAACCAATGTCGTCACCCCGGCATCAGAAAAGCCCAGCGTTTTGAGTATTGCAAATTCCGCCACCCTTTCGCGCACCGATTGCGCGATGGCGTTTGCAATCAAAAACAGGATCATGAAAAGACCGGCGGCGGACACGCCCTGGGTCACCAGGGGAATGTTGAAACGGTATGTCGCGCCATTCTGCTGTTGCGCTTTTTCGGTAACCGCAAAGGTTGGATTGGGGGAACTGGCGAACATCCGGTCGATCCGATCCGTGAAGGCGGCGGCCTGGTCGGGGTCCTTGAGCAGGATCGTCAGCTGGCCGACATGTCCGGCCTGCGCCAAAGGCCGCGTCTGGTCGTAAAAATCGTAATTGGCCAGGGTCAGGCCGCCGCGCGCCCAGGGCGGATTTTCCACCACGCCCAGCACATGGAAGGACCAGAGACTGGATCCATCCCGTCGCGACGGTGCGCTGGTCATGACGGGCATGTTATCGCCGGCCTTCAGACCCAGCCGGGCCGCGGTGTGCGTATCCAGGAACACGCCCGAGGGATTGGCCTGCAACTGGGCCCACTGCGCCGCTGTCAAGGGAAGCTCCGGATATGCCCGCTGCATGCCGTGATCCAGGAACCAGGGCACGACCTGGTTTTTCGGGTCCCGGTAATAGCCCAGGAAAAAATCACTGATGCCGATTTCGCGTACCTCCGCCATGCGTGCGATACGGTCACGCTGCGCCAAGGTCAGGTTTCCGAACTCGAGAAAGTGCGGATTGACATAGACCCGGTCCGCCCGCGCCCGGGCGATCATCCCCGCATAGGTTGCGTTGAGGCCAATGGCCAGGCCGAACAGGGTGAAGGCCGCGACGGCGGCCAGGAAGGTGAGAACCGTGCGTATAGGTTTGCGCCACAGCGCCGCCCAGATCAGCGGAAAGTAACGCATTCCGACCTCTCACATCGTGAATGGGGAATGACGGCGTAGGTGCTGGAACGAACTATTGAACGGTAAAGTGCATCTGTGTGGTCGAGGTGAATGTCTCGCCGGGCTTCAGCAAGGTGGAAGGGAAGTTCGGTTTGTTCGGGCTGTCGGGGAAGTGTTGGGTCTCCAGCGCGATGCCGTCGGTCGCGCGCAAGGCAGTGCCCGCAGCGCTCACGATGCTGCCATTGAGGTTGTTGGAGGAATAGACCTGCACGCCCGGTTCGGTGGTGGAAAGCTCCAGGGTGCGCCCGCTTTTGGGATCGGTCACCCGCGCCGCCAGCTCCAGTGCGCCGGGCTTTGATTTGCGCAGCACATAGTTGTGGTCATAGCCGCGTCCGATCAGCATCTGCGGATCGGGCGAGCGCAGATGCGCGCCGATCGGTGTGGGCGTACGAAAATCGAAGGGCGTGCCCGCCACATTGGTGAACGCTCCGGTCGGCACCTGATAGGGGTCTGTCGGTGTCACCTGGTCGGCAAACACCGTCATGACCTGGTTCTCGACATTGCCCGAACCGTTGCCCGCCAGATTGTAATAGGTGTGATTGGTGAGGTTGATCACCGTGGTCTTGTCGGTGGTGGCCTTGTAGTCGATGCGGAAGTCGTTGTTGTCGGTCAGGGTATAGGTGACATCGATGGTCACCGTGCCGGGAAAACCCTGGTCGCCATCGGGCGAGACCAGCCGCAAGGTCACGCCGGCATCATTGGCGTGCTGGAAGGTGCCGACTGTCTGCAGCACGCGGCGGCTGTAGGCCGGCGGGCCCCCATGCAGGGTGACGCCATTGGCGTTCTGCGCCAGGTCGTAGTGCTTGCCGTCGATGGTGAAACCGTGGCCGATGCGGTTGGCGTAGCGGCCGGTCAGCGCGCTCATCGGGCCGGTGGCCTCGATCGCGGCCAGATCCTTCTGGCACAGGATCACATTGACCATCTTGCCGTCTCGGCCGGGTGCCTCCACATCGCAGATGACGCCGCCATAATCCAGCACCTGGGCGCGCATCCCATGATTGTTGGTCATGGTAAAGGCATGCACCGTCTTGCCGTCCTTGGTGGTGCCGTAGACTGTATCCTGCACGGTGCCGGCCCTGGCGCTACCGGCTGCCAGCACCACAAGCACGCACGCGATCCGAAGCCGCATTTTCCCCCGCTTTCCTTGCCTTTTCCCTGTGGCTTTTCAGGCCTAATCTATAGTATCCGGCCCGCGCGGAAAAAAACATGCCGGCCGATAGGCGGCTGAAGTGGGTTTCGGGGAGTATTCACAGACAGACATGGCGCAGAATTCAGAAAAGCCGCTGATCGTGGTCATGGGGGTGGCCGGTTCGGGCAAGACCACCATTGCCAGTGCCCTGGCTGAGAGGCTGGGCGTGCCTTTTGTGGAAGGCGATTCCCTGCATCCAGCCGCCAATGTGAAGAAGATGGCGAGCGGCATTCCCCTGACCGACGAGGATCGCTGGCCCTGGCTGAGGGCGATCGGTGAGCGCATGGAAGTTGAGCGCGCCACCGGCCATGGCGTGGTGGTGTCCTGCTCGGCCCTCAAGCATGTCTATCGCGACTGTCTGCGCAAGGAAGTGCATGGCCGGGTGCATTTCATCCTGCTGGATGGATCGCGCGAACTGATTGGTGCGCGCATGAAGAAGCGCAAGGGCCACTTCATGCCGCCTGCGCTGCTGGACAGCCAGTTTGCCACTCTGGAGCGGCCGACCGCCGATGAACATGCAACCGTGCTGGACATTTCGCACACCATTCCGTCACTGGTGACGGAAGCGGTGCAGGCGGTTACCGCCGACGCGGCGGCAATCTGACAGAAGGGGAGAGTAGGGGTGAGGAAAAGCTTTGTTCTGGGCGTGGGCGCCGTTGTGCTCGCCGCCATGCCGGCTCTGGCGCAGAATGCCGCGCAGACCAAATTCCCGACACCGCCGCCGCCGGTGACGGCCGAGAACAGCATCATCGGGCCCGCTTACGCCGATGCCCCGGAATCGGTCGCCAATCCGGCCGTTCCGCAAGGCCAGGTGCATGAATTCATTCTCTATTCCGAGGACAGCAAGATCTATCCCGGCATTGTTCGCATTCACGACATGCAGCGCGATGCGCACGGCAACTATATGGCGCCTCCCGGCGGTCTTTCCGGGCCCGGCCGCTATGAACGCCATGTCTATGTCTATGTCCCCAAGCAGCTTGTGGCGGGCACGCCGGCGCCGTTCATGGTGGTGCAGGACGGCCATGGCTATGTGAACCGGATGGTCAACATCATGGACAACATGATCGCGGCCAAGCGGCTGCCGCCCATGGTGCTGGTTTTCGCCGATTCCGGCGGCAGCGATGCGCAAGGCTCCGAGCGCGGGCTGGAATACGACACGGTCTCGGACCGCTATTCCAACTGGGTGGAACAGGAGCTGTTGCCGGCCGTGTCGCAGCACACCGGCGTGACCTTCACCACCGATCCGGACGGACGCGGCACTCTGGGCGGGAGCTCGGGCGCGGCCGCGGCTTTCACCATGGCCTGGTTTCACCCGGAGCGTTATCACAAGGTCCTGAGCTATTCGGGCACCTTCGTGAACCAGGCTTGGCCGGTCGATCCCAAGACGCCACGGGGCGCCTGGGAATATCATGATCACCTGATCGCCAAGTCCGCCAAGAAGCCGATCCGCATCTGGATGGAGGTGGGCGAAAAGGACAACCGCTTCGACAACCCGGAAGAGACCTGGCACAACTGGCCGCTGGCCAACAATCGCATGGCCGATGTGTTCAAGAAGAAGGGCTATGATTATCGCTATGTCTTCGCCATGGGCGCAGGCCATGTCGACAACCGGGTGGTGATGCAGACCTTGCCGGCAGCGCTGGAATGGCTGTGGCGCGATTATCCGAAATAAGTCCAGCCGAAACAGAAACGGGCAACCAGAGGGGCAGAAAATGAAGACCAGGCTGACACTGTTGGTGAGTGTGTTTATCGCGGCTCTACCCGCGCTGGCTCAGCCCGCCAATCCGAACTTGCCCAAAGTCCCCACTCCGGCGCCGGCGCTGAATGCCGAGACCAGCGTCATCCGGCCGCCCTATGCCGACGCGCCGGAATATCAGGTCAATCCCTCCGTGCCGCAGGGCGAGGTGCATGACTTCATCATGTATTCCGAGGACAGCAAGATCTATCCCGGCATCGTGCGCATCGAAGGCGATCTCGCCAACAAGCGCGATGAGTATGGCAACCGGATGCCCTTTCCGGCCGAACAGCTGTCCAAGCCCGGCCGCTATGAGCGGCATGTTTATGTCTATATTCCCAAGCAGGTGAAGCCCAATGCGCCCTTCATGGTGGTGCAGGACGGTCACAGCTACATCAACCGCATGGCGCCGGTGCTGGACAACATGATCGCGGCGCATCGCTTGCCGGCCATGATCATCGTGGCGCCGGATTCCGGCGGCAGTGACGCCCAGGGCTCCGAGCGTGGCCTGGAATACGACACGCTGTCGGACCGCTATTCCAACTGGGTGGAGCAGGAGCTGCTGCCGGCGGTGTCACAGAAATACGGCGTCACCTTCACCAGCGACCCGGAAGGCCGGGCCACCATGGGCGGCTCCTCCGGCGCCATCTGCGCCTGGACCAGGGCCTGGTTCCATCCGGAGCGCTATCACAAGGTGCTGAGCTATTCCGGCACCTTCGTGAACCAGGCCTCACCCCAGGACCCGAAGACGCCGCGCGGCGGCTGGGAGTATCATGCCACCCTGATCCCGAAATCGGCGAAGAAGCCGATCCGCATCTGGATGGAAGTGGGCGAAAAGGACAACCGCTTCGACAATCCCGAGGATACCTGGCACAACTGGCCGCTGGCC
>CAYQZM010000012.1:0-3382 GCA_964421935.1 uncultured Rhizobium sp.
GCGGGCTGGGCTGGCTGTCCACGGGCGTAATGGCCGCAGCGACGCTCACCATGATATACGTGAACATCAACTAGGGGCTGTCAGGCATGTTCACGATACTGGGCTGGATCGTCTTCGGCGCCTTCATCGGCTGGCTGGCCAGCCTGATCATGGGCAAGCAGAGCAGCGGCTGCATGGTCAATATCGCGCTGGGTCTGGTCGGCGCGCTGGCCGGCGGCTTCCTGTTCCGGGCGCTGAGCGGCAATTTCGAATATGAGCAGCACGGCTTCATCATCTCCACCCTGGTGGCGGTGATCGGCGCGATCGTCGTGCTGGCCGTGTGGAACGCCATCGCCGGCCACCGGCCGCTGAGATAAACCCGTTATTTGTACTTCGCGTCCGCATAGGTCTCCGCCGCCGGCTTCACGCTGGTGACGTTGCAGCGCTCGCCGCGCCCACCCATGGTGTTGACCGAGACATCATCGCCCAGCCCGATGCACTGGGTCAGGGAATGCAGTCCGATGGTGGATTCGCGGTAGATGTGAATGCAGGTCGTGCCCAGCACCGCAGCGCGTTTCTCGGGGCCGATGGCGTTGCGCGCCAGCACCTCATGCTGGGAGATGGGCCGGGCGTTGTACCGGGTCCCGCTTGTGGCATCGACGCAGACTCTGCCTTCCGTATTGGCAGGGACCTTGTCCTGGGCAAAAGCGGACGACGTGCCCAGCAGCAGGACGGACAGGATCACGTACTTCATGGCGAACTCCCGAATGGAGGCGCCCTCTCCGCTTCCTTATAACCCAAAACCGGCCCCGGCGCGCCAAACTATTTCAGGAAGCCCAGCACCAGCTTTGTGGTGGCGTCCGGATTTTCTTCCATGATCCAGTGGCCGGCATCGGGAACCACATCGCTTTTCACGTTGACGGCCACGTCATCCAGTTCGGCCTTCATATTCCGGCCGTAAGATTTCTCTCCGCCCAGCGCCAGGACGGGCAGGGTCAGCTTGGCTTTGGCGCGAAAGGCCCGGTTGTCCACCCCATCCTGCGGAAAAGCCTTGAACTGCTCGAAAGCATCATGGATCGCGTGCGGCTTGGCATACATCGTCGTGTAATGGACGCGCGTGGCCTCATCGATCTTCTCCGGATGCGCCGACAGCTCGTTGTAGAAACGGTCCAGATAGATGCGCTCGCGGCCCGCCACCAGCCGTTCCTCGTCGGGGCCATAGAAGTTGAAATGCCAGGTCTTGGGATTGAGAAGCTGGGCCTGCCAGTTGCCGACGCCGGGCAGCGGCGCATCGATCACCACCCAACTGGTGATGCGCGCGGGATACTGTGCCGCCAGCGCATAACCGACCATGTTGCCGATGTCGTGGGTGACGAGCTGGGCCTTGTCCACCTTCAGCGTGTCCATCACCCCGGCGATATCGCGCGCCTCACTGGCCTTGGTGTAGCCGGTGTCGGGATGAGCCGAGAGCCCCATGCCGCGCAGGTCGGGCACAATCACCATATGATTGGTCACCAGCCTGGCCGCGATCGGCGCCCACATGTCGCCGGTATCGCCGAAGCCGTGCAGCAGGACAACCGCCGGCCCCTGACCACCGACACGAACATAGAGCTCAGTGCCATTGGTCTTGATGGTCTGGGTCTTGAACGAGGATGGAAAAGGCTCGACCGCGGCGGCAGGAACAACAAGCAGCAGGGCGCAAAAGGCACCCAGAACAAAACGCAACATCAAATATCCCCTTTAAAAATTACTCCGCCGCCGGCTTGTGCAAATAGATCTCGCCGCCGGCCTGCTTGAACTCCTCCGATTTCTTCGCCATGGCGGCGCGGATTTCGGCCGTACTCATGGTGTCGTTCTTGCCTTTTGCGGCGTCGCGCACTTCCTGCGATATCTTCATGGAGCAGAATTTCGGCCCGCACATGGAACAGAAATGCGCGATCTTGGCGCCTTCGGCCGGCAGGGTCTCGTCGTGATAGAGTTGCGCGGTTTCCGGATCGAGCGCCAGGGCGAACTGGTCGCGCCAGCGGAATTCGAACCGTGCCTTCGACATGGCATCGTCCCAGATGCGCGCGGCAGGATGGCCCTTGGCCAGGTCCGCGGCATGGGCAGCGATGCGATAGGCGATGACGCCCGCCTTCACATCGTCGCGGTCGGGCAGGCCCAGATGCTCCTTGGGGGTGACGTAGCAGAGCATGGCGGTGCCGAACCAGCCGATCATGGCCGCGCCGATCGCCGAGGTGATGTGGTCATAGCCTGGTGCCACATCGGTGGTCAGCGGGCCCAAGGTATAGAAGGGCGCCTCGTCGCAGGCGGCGAGCTGACGGTCCATATTCTCCTTGATCTTGTGCATGGGCACATGGCCCGGGCCTTCGATCATCACCTGGACATCGTGCCTCTGGGCGATCTTGTTGAGCTCGCCCAGGGTGTCCAACTCTGCAAACTGCGCGGCATCGTTGGCGTCGGCGGTCGAGCCGGGACGCAGGCCGTCACCCAGCGAGAAGGACACATCATACTGTTTCAGCAGCTCGCAGATGTCCTCGAAATGGGTGTAGAGGAAATTCTCCTTGTGGTGCGCCAGGCACCACTTGGCCAGGATCGAGCCGCCGCGGCTGACAATGCCCGTGACACGCTCGGCGGTCAGCGGGATATGCGCCAACCGCACGCCGGCATGGACGGTGAAATAATCCACGCCCTGCTCACACTGTTCGATCAGGGTGTCGCGATAGATGTCCCAGGTCAGGTCCTCGGCGACGCCGCCGACCTTCTCCAGCGCCTGATAGATCGGCACGGTGCCGATTGGAACCGGGGAATTGCGGATGATCCATTCCCGGATAGTGTGGATGTGCCGGCCGGTGGAAAGATCCATCACCGTGTCCGCGCCCCAGCGGATGGACCAGACCATCTTTTCCACTTCCTCGGCGACGCCGCTGGTGACGGCGCTGTTGCCGATATTGGCGTTGACCTTGGTCAGGAAGTTGCGGCCGATGATCATCGGCTCGGTCTCGGGATGGTTGATGTTGGCGGGGATGATGGCGCGGCCGCGCGCGATCTCGTCGCGCACGAATTCGGGCGTGATCTCGCTGGGGATATTGGCGCCGAAGCTGTTGCCGTCGGCCAGCGCGCTGCGGCCGAGATTCTCGCGGGCCGCGATGTATTTCATTTCCTCAGTGATGATCCCCTGGCGGGCATAGTGCAGCTGGGTGACATTCTTGCCGGGCTTGGCGCGCAGCAGCTTGATGCCGCCGCGGGCGAACTGGGGCACGGTCAGCTTCTCGCCCAGCTTCAGGCCATCGTCTTCCGGCTTCCTGTCACGGCCGACATATTCCTCCACGTCACCCCGGGCCAGGATCCAGTCGCGGCGGCGGCCGGCAAGGCCCTTCTCGATGTCGATGGCGACGGAATC
>CAYQZM010000013.1:0-7014 GCA_964421935.1 uncultured Rhizobium sp.
AGGCTGCGATGCTCGCGGAATGCCCACGAATGGCCGGGCGCAATATCACGCGCGGCGCGGCCGATCTGCTGTCCGCCGACGCGATGCCGGCGCAGCTCCCGTTGCTGTTCGCGCGCGCGGGTTATGCAATCGGGATCGCAGAGGGGTTTGCCGTTGACAACAAAATCGGCGTTTTGCGTGTCGAGCGAGCAGCGTCCGCAATAACAATATCGGTACATGGCAACAAACTCCCAAAGGTCATGACCTTGTTCATTGTCGCATGTACAAAAAAGACAGCGCCGCACGAGGCAGCGCTGTTGTGGAAAAGGTGCTTGGGGGGAACTGGAGCTAGTGAACTAGCTCACAAATATTGTCGATAACCTTAAAGAGTCGAAGCGTCGCGTCGGGGCGTTCCATGACGCGGCCGTTCAAGGTGAACGTGGCGGCGTTGAGGAGACGCCAAGCTGTCGGGCCGCCCCAGTCGTGCTCGGGCTCATTCCATTGCTGTAGCACGTCGGGGAGCCGTTGGATGTTGATGATGCCCTGTCGGTACATCTCCATGATGGCATGATCGGCGTGATACTCGGTCAGCTCGGTGCCCCGATAGCGTTCGATCGTGCGGTGCTGCTGTTCGCGCTTGACGGCTAGCGGCTCGATCATCTCGCCGATGATGCCCGGCAAATCGCGTTTGAGGTTGGCGGTGTGCCGGCGCTTGATGACGGTATCGGCAACGAACGCGAGATTATCGCAGACGAACACGCGGCTGCCGAAGCCGATGCCGACCGGAAACGATTTATCGTTGCTGTTGCGCAGCCCAACCGTATCGTCATAACCCGTGTACGGGCTCTTGAGCGACAGCAGTCCGAAATAGCGGGCGCCATCCTCGGTGATGCCGTGATGCTCGCCGACGACTTCGTGGCCATACATGCCGACGGCGGTCTTCACCAAATCGACCACGCGGAAATGCGGGATCGGCACGTGGCTCTGTGTTGCTGGCGGGGTTTCGAGTTGGCGCAGACTGTCGTAGTCGATATTGGCAGCCCCGCGATGAAGCATGAGCGTCATGACTGAACCTTTCAAAGAACAGAGACGTTCTTAATCGTAGCATGGCGAAAGAAAGCAGCTCATTCGAGCTGCTCTGTTTCGTCAATGTCATCCCACCAATCAAAGATTGTGTACTTCTCGGGCTGTGCTGCCCGCATTTTTTCGAGCTGCTTCGGCACCAACTCGACGACGTTGTCGTTGATCGGCTTCACCTGGCTGATCTGGATAAGCTGCGGGGTGAGCCGTTTTGCCGCATAGCGATGGGGCTTGCCCGCACCACCTTTGGAACTGTTCCGCTCTGCGGAATGTGCCTTCCCGCCAGCGGCGGGGAAGTGTTCCAACAGCCATTCAGCCGCTTCTTTCTGCCCGGTGCCTCGCACATGGGCCGTCAGCGCGATGACATCGCCGCGCGCATTCGGCTTGTTGGCAAAGCAGGTAAACAGATTGCGTTCCGTGTTCATCGACAACGCGCGGTTATTCGATGATGTGCAGCGCGGGCATTTGGCCCGGAGTTGGCCGGGATTGTCCTGGCTGGTGATGCGGATGCCGAGCGCGTCGATCCGGCGGAAGCCGATAGGGAAGTAATCGGGACAAGCCGTTTGGCTCTTGCCGCGAGCGGCATAGGGGAAACGATACCACGTCTTGCTGTCGCGCGTTTTCGGCGGCGTATGTTTGCTTTTATGAATCGCCGCCGGCCCGATGTATTCGATCTCTGGGTGATGTTTGAGGCCGATCTTGAACGATAGGACGCCTTGATCCGACATGATGTGATGGCGAGGATGCGAAGCGGGAAACCGCGGCGGCAGCACAAACCCATGTTCCTCAAGCGCGGCAACTCCGGCTTCGGTAATCTCGAAGAATTGCGGCGCGTTTTGATACGCTTTCGGGTGGATGCGTTGTTCTTCCCAAATGTCGATATATGGGCGCGGCAAGCATCGCTTGAGCAATTTCAACCGCCGGCGCGTCGGCTCGACTTTTCGATCGGTCAATGCGGCAAGGAACGTCGCCGAGGTGAGGTGCTCATACGTGGCGAGGAGCCATTGAAGGTCATCCGCCGTGAGTTTGCCCGGCGAAATGAACTTCGGCTCCCTGCCGCGATCGAGCACCGGATCGCGCGACAGTCGCGACGCGCGCTTCTTTATTGCTGCCGATGGCATAGAGCTGGTGTACCCAGTATATCACCATGCCGACTTCGGCTTGATGACCCGCGCTTCAACCTGCGAGGTTTTGGTGTTCGTGACCTGGTACGGGGTCACGAAGTGCTTACACGTTTTGCACCAGCTTCGAAGCTTCCGTTCGCCCTTCGGAAACGTCCACGTCCACTCGCTGCCGCAATCGGGGCAGCGGTAATAGCACCGCCGCCGATCCTGTGGTTGATCCATATGCCGCTCTCCATGTTTCGAGCGGCTCTCTAGATACTAGGAACAATACCCCGAGTCAGGATCACAAGGTGCAACAGCGTGCCGCTCTACCCTGTCCACGTCCGTCGTGCTGGTGAGGGATCGAGATTTTCGTCGACGATTGAGGTCGCGACAACATGGGGTACTTCCGGCTCCGGCCTCAACGTACAGGCAATGCTGTAGCCGGTCGGAACATAAAAACGATCTCAAATGCCTTGCCAAACTTCCTGCCACTCCGGCTCTGTCTCCGGGGAAGTTTATTCATCGCAAAAGGTTGGAGCCGGTAGTCGTGCAACTCGTTTGAGCCGGCGATGTGCAAGGCAAAATCAAAGTCGGGACGGTTGATAAGGGCTGAAATATCGCGTCTTCCTTCGGGATCGCAGAGTCCGGTGGCGTCGGAAAGTTCCCGCGCACTCTCTACCGTCGCGTTGATGAATTTCACCGCCATGCCGGTGATGGCCTCGCGCGCTTGAGCCTGTATGCGCCGGGTCTCCTGGTTGGCGAGCGTAAGCGCCATACGATTGCGGCGCAGTTTGAGAAGTATGTCGGCAATGTTGAAATCAGCGAACTCGTCGCATTCGTCGACATACACAAAACACGGCAGCGCATCTTCGGAGCGAGCTTCGCCGGCAGCTTTGATGACGGAGAGAAAATAGCGGCCATAAAGCTGCTTCATCGACCCCAACGCGCGGCTTGCGTTGATGACAACAATGTTCGGCTCATTGATAAGCGACGGGAGATGAATTTTGGTCTCTTTCGCGTTGAAGATTTGCCGAAAGAGCGGGTCGGCATTCAATGAATCGAGCCGATTAAGAATTTCCTGGCGGCGCGCGGCGAGTTTCATAGCTGCGCCGAAAGTAGCCTTGCACGACCGGATCAAGCCTGTCGAACAGCTTTTCATAGTACGGCGCTTCACCGGGAGCCGGTATGCCGATGATATTTTGCAGCGTTTGAAGGGTCGGGTGATCGTCGACCATCGCGACCTGGATGGCGTAGCGAAATACCGGGTCTTGGTGATTGGTTAGCGGCTGGCCCATGAGGCCGCCCATCAGGCTGATGTAGCTGTCGATGGCGCTGCGCAGCGCTTCGGCGCTCGAAGCGCCTAGTCGGAGCGAAAGGAGATTGATCGGTACTGTGTAGTCAGGCACCAGTGGATCGATATAGACCAGCCTGCCAAAAAGATCGCCGCCTCGTGCGAAGCGTTTAAGCCGAGTCAGCACATGAATAAGAGACGGGCGATTACCGCCGACGTTGCCGGTGGGATCAAGGACGACAATCGACGCTTCGTCCCGAGCGACCATATCGAGGTCTTGCAGCAAAAAGTCCTGGATGAGCTGCGTTTTGCCGGTGCCAGGACGGGCGCAGAAGTACATACCCTGGAAGCGAGTTTCGAGTGAGATTGTCGGCGGCTCGGGCTCCGGTTTCGGACGTTGCCACTCTTCTCGAAGCCGCTGATAATTCACTTCCTCGGGCAAATAGCCGCCGTGCAGCCGCTCCTGCTTCCAGGTTTCGCGGACGCGTTTCAAATCACCGAAATAGCGATCATCCGCCACGGCTCTGATCGATCTTCTTTTTGAACTCGGCGAGCTTGCTCGTGATCTTTTTCTGCGCGAGCGTCATCTGGCCCCGGTTCTCAAACTGCTTGCGGTACGGCAACGCGAGGTAATCGAGGATGGTGATCTCGATTTGCTGCTGCTCGGCCCATTCCATCTGCTGCTTGTGCTCGATCTCCAAGACAATCGGCATTTGCATATCAGGAAACGCGCGTCGCTCCTCCGCTTGCCGGAGCTGCAACGTGGCAAGATCGGCCGGATCGAACAGCGGCATCGTGTCGAACACTTCGTACTGGAGGCCCCAGCGCTTGATGATGGCGATGTCTTCGCGCGACAGCGCCACATAAAGGCGCAGTTCGTTGTCGGCGTCGTGCTGCGGCTCGTCGAAATGCCAGATCATATACTCGACATCCGGCATCGGAATGATCGGTTTGGGTGTGAGCTTGTGCTGGACGATCTCTGCCGGAACGATGCGGGAATAGCGTCGGATCGGTATATTGTCCAAAGACGGTTTTGGCGGGATGGCGCCGCCGGCCGGTTCGCCAGCAAAAATAGGATCATCGGCCGCATAGAGCGGCGGCAAATTATTCTGTGCCAGCGCTGGCGCGGATCGCCGCAAATATGCCGGCGGAGTCCAAACTGGCCGTTGATACGGAGGCATGGGTATTTATCTTCGCGGCAAATACTTCTTCGGTTGATACTCGACCTGTGGCACGTCGAAATATGCGTCGCGCTGGAATTCCAAAAGCCGATGATTGTCTTTGCGAAAATCGCGCAGAATGGGCGACAAAGCTCGCTGTATCTGATGGCCGTATTTGGAATGAAAGCTGCTCTCAAAGCTGTCGGCATTGACAGGAATAAAGTCGTCTATATGAATGCCTGGGTTTACGAACTGATGGAACGTCGGCCGATGTAGCGTAAACTCGTTGTCGCCGTCTTTCCAAAAGCCGAGCCAAGCAGTGAGTTTCGGTAGGCACGGTGTTCCTCACGCATTGAAGTGCGTTAAAGCAGCCGCTTCTTCATCGGCATATTCAACCTCAATCCAAAGGCTGACGCTTCGGTCATGATTGCTTTTCCGAGTTATGCGAAACTCCATAGGAAGTCTCCGCCGTTGTCGAGTTCATTTACTGATGAGACGCCAAGTAGGCGGTATATTGTTGCAATTCGGGTCGTTCGGTTGTTGAGCGCACGTAGGAAGCGATGATGATTGGGTAGCAGATGGGTACTGCTGAACCGGCGCAGCCGGCTGATGTGGAACCGCAACAGCGGTATTCACGGGCTGTAGATAACCGTATCGCTCTGCCAAAAAGACGACGATGCCGAGCGTTACCAGGGCGAAGCCAAACCCAACGAACCACTTTATCATCGCTGCCTCTGTTCCAAGGCATTTGGGCGAAAGTCGGATCAAATTTGAATAGCCGAGTCAAGAAAAAACCCCGGCGTTTGTCGCCGGGGCTAGGTTTTCCATCCGTTAGCTAGACGGACGGCCTCGTTTCTGCGGAGTCGTTGTCCGGTCGTTGCTGTGCTTTGGCTCCACGTTCGCGTAAGCAACTGGCCTCCCACGCGAGCACTTCGTCGACGACGTATGAAGCAGGCCCCCGCTCATGCCCTCCTAAATAGACTGGCTCTGGAAACCACAGCTTCTTGCGCCACCGTCGAATCGTCTCGCGTTCTTTGCCAAAATGCCCGCATACTTCTTTCGTCGTCCAATACCTCTTCATCGACCTGTCTCCACGGGAATGCCGAGGAAGCAGGCCTGCCGCTCGGGCTTTAGACCCTCAGGGCGCGCCGAACATATAAGTAGGACGCAGCGAAGTGGCAACGCTCATAGTGCCTCGCGGCGCAACGCACAAAAAAAGCCGCCCGTGCAGAGCGCGCGGCGGCTTTGGAATGTGCTGCAAAGAACTAGCCGGTGAGATACTTGCCATCCTCCCGCCGTATCTGATTGCTCTTGGTGAGCCCGGTGAGCGCGTTGGAGACGGACATCTCGCCGGATTTGTCGCCTTTGAGATTCATGCGCTCAAGGAGTTCGCCCCGTGTGAGGCCGCCGGGATGCTCTTTGATGACCTGCAAAATCTCGTCGCGCTTGCTGCCGCGGCGGCCGGATATCTGCCGAGCCTGCCGGGGCCTGGATGCTGCGGCGGCTTTTCCGCTCTTTGCCGCCTCGTAGGCTTCGATCGCCGCGAACTCGCGATTGATCTCCGCGAGCTTGGTATCGAGTTCCTGCTGCTGGGTAAAAATAGCTTCGCGTTCTGCGTGCAAGCGTTCGCGCTCTTTCGCGATGAAGTCAGGCATTGTCTGCATTCGTGTTCTCCGTGTTTGATAGAAGAGCTTGTAGCCAATCTTCCCAAAGCCGTATAGCCGAACGCATCTGCTCCAAATAAGCGGATCGTTGGTAGATGCCGACCAATCCGCCGGTGATGAGCGAATGCGACAGGTATTTCTCCGTCGTCGCTATCTCGACGTCTAATTCCTGCCAGCGCGTTGCGAGCGTTCTGCGGAGATCGTGAAGCCGGAAATTCGGCACGTTTGATTTATCGTCGAACTGCGCCTTGTGATAGCTCCAGCCGACGAAGGGGCTGTTCACGCGCGACGGGAAGTACAAACCTTGTTCGTTCGGCGTCGTTTTTTCGAGAATCGCCTTTGTCATGTTGCTGAGCGGGATAGTGTGCCGCCGCCCGGTCTTCATCAGCTCGGGCGGCCAGGTGATCGTGCGGCGCCGAAGTCCACATACTCTCGCCGGAGCGCGCCGATCTGCTGCCGGCGCTGGCCGGTGACCGCGCACAGCTCGACGATCGTGCCGTAGGCGTGGGGATATGCGCGGGCCGTCATGATGACGGTGCGCAGCTCTTCCGGGGCCAATACGCGCTCGCGCGGGTCTTCCACCGGCGGGCAGTCGAGGCGGTCGATCGGCGAGCGCTCAATGTAGCCGCGCTTCACGGCATAGGCGAAGACGCCCTTGATACGCAGGAACGCATGATGGCACGTGGCCGGCTTGTCGAGCCCGTCGATGATTCTTTCGATGGCCTCGGCCGATA
>CAYQZM010000014.1:0-14157 GCA_964421935.1 uncultured Rhizobium sp.
AAAGAAACCACCGACGCGGCCAAGGCGATCATCCAGACCTATAGAGGCTCGGCGCCACGCTTTTCCTATTTTCAGGGCTGCTCCGACGGCGGGCGCGAAGCCCTGATGGAAGCACAGCGTTATCCGAAGGACTTTGACGGCATTATCGCCGGCGATCCGGCCAACAACTGGATTCATCTTTTTGCCGGCGCGGCGTGGGGCTATCAGGCGCTGACCGCCACGCCGGGCAGTTATCTGACTGCGGAGAAGCTGAAGCTGATCGAGGCGGAAGCCGTCAAACAATGCGGCGACCAGGACGGGGTGATCGAGGATCCCTTGTCCTGCCGCTTCAAGCCGGAAAAGCTGCTCTGCCGCGCCGGTGACAATCCATCCTGTTTGACGAAGGCGCAGCTTACCGCCTTGCGCAAAATTTATGATGGTCCCCGCAATCCACGCACCGGGGAGAAAATCATCGCGGGCTTCTCGCCGGGCGGCGAAGGCGAGGTCAATGGCTGGGAGCGCTGGATCACCGGGGAAGGGAATGATCCCAAGCAGGCTCTGATCTATCAGTTCGTGAGCAATTTCTTTCGGTACGTCGTTCGCGATGAGCCGGATTTCGATGTCACGCGGATCAATTTCGACGGCGATATCGCCGCGGCCGACAAGAAATTCGGACCGATTTTCAGCAGCTATGACCCGGACCTGTCGGCCTTCCGCAGCCATGGCGGCAAGCTGATCCAGTACCATGGCTGGGCCGACCCGGCGATCCCGGCGCTGGATTCAGTGGATTATTACCGGCTGGTCCAGAAGAAGATGGGACCGACGGAGGGCTTTTACCGGCTGTTCATGGTGCCCGGCATGCTCCATTGCCGTGGTGGTCCAGGGCCCAATGCCATCGCCGCGCTGCCGGCGCTGGCCAGCTGGGTCGAGCATAACAAGGCGCCGGACTTTCTGGTCGCGACCAAATATCAGGGTGATGATCCCGCCGCGCCGGTGGTGCGTCAGCGCCCGCTTTGTTCATTCCCCGCCCGCGCCGCGTGGGACGGCCGGGGCGACCGGAGCAAGCTGGAAAGTTATCGCTGCGTCGCGCCAAGACAGTGATATCCTCGGCCGTGTGACCGAGCTTACCCCGCCGTCATGAATCAAGTTTCAGCGCCAGAAAACCTCCCCTTCATGTGACCCCGTTAGGGAAGGGAGCCAAGGGCCGCGTTGGGGATTCTCGTTGCGTACTTATCTGCCGACGCGCCGTGCACGGGGTGCGCTGTTCCGCCTGCTCGCGCTGAGCGTCTCGCCCATCGCCCTGACGATCGCGGACACGTCCGAGACGGATGCCCAGACGATCGGCTCGGGCCAGACGGTACAGGCCTCGAGCCTGGGGACCGGCACGGCCGCTTTTCAGGGCGGCACCCTGGTGGTCGACAAGAGCGCGACTTTCAGCAGCAATTTCACCATGGCGGAGGCCACAGCGACCGCCCCGGCCGACACCATGGATGCGCACGGCAATGTCGGGACTTTTTCCGGCGTCTTTGCCGACACCACCGCCGGTCTGGGCGCTCCCCTGACCATCACCGATACCGTGGGTGGCGGTCAGATCGTGCTCACCGGCGCCAATACATATTCGGGCGCGACCACGATCAATGCGGGCGCGAGCCTGGCGCTGTCGGGCACCGGCACGATTTCGTTCTCAAAAAGTGTGCAGAATAACGGCACCTTCGATATCTCGGCGGCAAGCGAGCCGGTCGATATCATTTCGCTGGGTGGCTCCGGCTCGGTCGTGCTGGGAGCGCAGGGCCTCAAGATCACAAGCGGTGTCGATACCTTCACCGGCGTCATTTCGGGCAGCGGCAGCCTGACCATCACTGGCGGCACCCAGATTCTGGATGGCGCCAACACCTATACGGGCGGCACCATCATCACCTCGGCCGCGGCGCTGGAGATCGGCAATGCCGATACCAACGGCTCGATCCTCGGCGATGTGGCCAATTCCGGTGTGTTCGAATTCAACCGTACCGATGCGATCGTCTTCAGCCAGACCATCTCGGGAAGTGGCAATCTCATCCAGACCGGCGGCACGGTCACCTTTACGACGCCGCAAACCTATACCGGGCTGACGACCATTTCCGCCGGTACGCTTATCCTGTCCGGCAACGGCAGCATTGCGAATTCATCGTCCCTGTCTGTCGGTGGGACGTTCGACATCTCGGGTACCAGCGGGGCCTCGATCAAGTCGCTGGCCGGTGCTGGCACGGTCACGCTGGGCGCTGCAACCCTGACCATCACCAGCGGCAACGGCACCTTTTCCGGCGTCATCTCGGGTTCGGGGGGATTGGCCGTCTCCGGGGGCACGCAAATTCTCACCGGCGCCAACAGCTACGGCGGCGGCACGACCATCACTGGCGGGACGTTGCAACTGGGCAACGGCACCACGACGGGCTCCGTAGCCGGCGATGTTTCCGATGACGGTACTCTGGCGTTCAATTACAGTAATGCTCAGACTTTCAGTGCCGCGGTCTCCGGCAGCGGGCAGGTGAAGTTGCTGGGCGGCAATCTGACGATCACCGTGCCGCAAACCTATACCGGCATGACCACTATCACCGCCGGAACGCTGGTTCTGGGAGGGGCAGCCAGCCTGGCAAGCTCGCAAGGTGTCACCGTCAACGGCTCTCTGGATGTGTCGGGCAACAGCAATCCGGCGATCCAGTCCCTGGCGGGAACGGGAACGGTGCAGCTGGGGGCGCAGACCCTGACAATCACCAATGCCCAGGGGAATTTCACGGGTGTCATTCTGGGGACGGGCGGCGTGACCCTGACGGGCGGCACGCAGACTTTCGGCGGCGCCAACACCTATACCGGACCGACGTTGATCACGGGCGGCACGCTTGCGATTTCCAGCGTCGGCGCCTTGGCTTCGAGCAACCTCACCGACAACGGCACGCTGGACATCTCCGTGGCCTCGAACGCCATCGGCAACAGCATCGTTGTCGCCACACCGACCCTGGCGGGATCGGGATCGGTCGTCCTTGGCGATCGCACTCTGACCCTGACAGGGGCCGCGGACAGTTTTTCCGGCGTCATTTCCGGTGCCGGGAACGTGACGGTCGCCGGCGGGACCGAAACCTTGACGGGCATCAGCACCTATACCGGCACGACCAGCATCTCTGCTCCCGCCACCTTGGTGCTCTCCGGCAGCGGGTCGCTGTCGGCTTCAACCACTCTGGCCATCGCCGGCACCTTCGATATTTCGGCCGCCGCCACGGATGCCACGGTGGGCTCTCTCTCGGGCGCCGGCAGTGTCGCACTGGGCGCGCGCAGCCTGATCGTGGCGGCGGGCCGCAGCGATTTTTCGGGCGTGATCGCAGGCAGTGGCGGCCTGGTGGTGAGCGGTGGGACACAAATTCTCAGCGGTCTCAATACCTATACCGGCGGCACCAGCATCACCGGCGGTACCTTGCAGCTGGGCGATGGGACCGGCACCGGGAGCTTGCCGGGTGATGTCGCCGATGCTGGGACATTGGCGTTCGACTATTCCGGCCAGGTGGAATTCCATGGCGCCATTTCCGGCTCCGGCGGTGTCAGCCAGACCGGCTCCGGAACGATCATATTGACCGGCGCCAATACCTATTCCGGCGGGACCGCCATCTTCGGCGGCGGCCTCCAGATCGGCAATGGCGGAACGGCTGGCTCTCTTGCCGGGGATGTGGAAGACAATGCCACGCTCGTCTTCGATCGCTCGGACACGGTGACGTTCAATGGCGCCATTTCCGGCCTGGGCGCCGTCAGCCAGATCGGCAGCGGCACGCTGATCCTGGGCGGCGCCAACAGCTATACCGGCGCCACCACCATCGCCGGTGGATCCACACTGCTGCTGGGAAGTGCCAATGCCATCGCCACGTCGAGCTCGGTGGTGGACAACGGCCTGCTCGATGTTTCGACCGTCGCCGCGCCGCAAGTCAGTTCGCTGGCCGGCAGCGGTACCGTCGCGCTGGGCACGCAGACCCTCGCTATCAGCGCCGGCGCCGGCACATTTTCCGGTGTGATCAACGGCACTGGCGGTGTGATGGTCGCAGGCGGCGCCCAGACCTTGGCCGGAGTGAACGGCTATACCGGGCCGACCAGCATTGCCGGCGGCACGCTGTCCGTTACCGGATCCATCGCCAGCTCCACCGGGGTCAGTGTCGGATCCGGGGGCACGTTGGCCGGCACAGGCACAGCGCCTGCCGTCAGCGTCGCCAGCGGCGGCACCCTGGCGCCGGGCGTGGGCGGATCGGGCACCTTGACCGCCAGCTCGGCCACATTCGCGAGCGGAAGCAACTTTCTGATGAATGTCTCTTCGACGTCATCCCCCACGCTCGCGGTGTCGGGTGCTGCCCAGCTGGACGGCACGCTTTCGGTCGCCAGCGTGGATGGCACGTACCGGTTGGGGCAGAAGTTGACGGTTCTCACGGCGGCCGGCGGCATCAGCGGCAGCTTCACGGCCGCGCCGATAGCGAGCAAGGGCGCGCAATTCTCCTCCACCATCGCGACGGATCCGAATGATGTCTTCCTGACGATCAACCTTTCCAAGCTTTCACCGTTGCTGCCCAGCGGGGTGTCGCGCAATCAGACCAACGCGGTGGCCGGCATCGATGCGGGGCTGGCCCATGGCTCGGTGCCCACAGCGGCTTTCAACGGGCTTGCCAATCTTTCGTCCGATGGCCTTGCGGCGGGTGCTTCGCAGCTCGCCGGTGAGTTGGGTGCCGATCTGGCCCACGTCAACAATGCCGTCTATGCGCCCTACCAGGACGCGGTGTTCGCCCATCTGGGCGACATGCGGCAAAGCGGCGGCGTTGGTCCGGCGCGGGTGGGAAATCAGCCGGCAGGGTGGGCCGCCATGCTTGGCGGTAACCAGCTTGTCGATGGAAATGCCGTGGATGGCTCGCAGAAATTGTCCGCCACCACCATCGGTCTTGTTGCAGGCCTGGACTGGCCGGTCTCACCCAATCTGCTGGTGGGCGGCGCGCTGACATTCGGCTCGTCGCATTTTCGCGCCGCCAACGCGGCGGGCGATGGCAAAACCAATACCTATGCGTTGGGTCTCTACGGCTTGATGCAATATACGCCGCGCATCTATGGCGCCTTCTTCGGCACCCTGGGAGAAGATTCGATCTCCACCAGCCGTACCGTCACGGCAGAGGGGACCGATGTGCTGGCGGCCAGCCTGACTGATCAGTTCTATGGTGCCCGCTATGAGACGGGAATCGATCTGCACTGGATCGCGCCTTATCTGGCCGTCGAGGACAGGCTGGTAGCGCTCCCTGCCTATGCGGAAACCGCCTCATCCGGCGCGTCGGATTTCGCGCTCGATTATGGGTCGCACAATTCCAACACGCCCGGCGTCGAACTGGGGCTGCGCAACAGCTTCGGCGGCGCCCTGGGACGGAACTGGTCGCTGCGTCTCTCCGACCGGCTGGCCTGGATGCATGATTTTGATGGTTCCTATACGGCCCTGGCCAGCTATGACGCCTTGCCAGGCTCGCAATTCACGGTCTTTGGCGCGCAGCCGGGCAAGGATTTTGTGCTCATCTCGCTGGATGCCGAAGCGCGGAACCGGTCGGGAGTGACGGTCGGGCTGGGCCTGGAATCCAGCGTCTCGCACCAGTCGCAAAGCTATTTTGGCATCGGGCGCTTCGGTTTCACCTGGTGAGAAGCAGCCGGACGTCCGGAATATCCCAGATTTGAAATCGAGCAGATTCCGCCTCGGTGGCACCCCGAACTCGCCCGGTATATTGCCAAAATATTACATGGCGATATAGCATTTCATTTATAGGGCGAGCCAACCGCCGGAATAGAACGGGGAGACGTACCACCATGAACAGCCGGAAAATGCTTGTTGCAGCAGCGTCGTGTGCGGTGCTGGCCATGTTTCCCGCCGTGCAGGCACCGGCCCAGTCCAAGCCGCTGATCGATGCCAACGGCAATGTGTGCAATGGCGAGCTCGACGGCGCGCGCCAGTGCATGGCGAAGGGCTCGCGCACCAGCACGGCCGACCGCCCCTATCGCGACGGCGGGGAATCTGACGGGCGGCTCTATGGTCCGGGCCGTGGCTTCACCTTGGGCGCCAGGGAACTGATCTATGCGGCCGTGCCGGGCAGCATCGTGGTGCTGGATGCCAAGCACGACTACAACTTTGTGAAGCGGATCGTCTTCGAGGAAAAGCCGGCGACCTTGCCGCTGGAATCCATCGCCGGCATGGCGGCCAGTACCGCGACCAACATGGTGTATGTCTCCACCCGCGGCCATCTCTACGCCATCGACCTTTTGACCGAGAAGGTCGTGTGGAAGAATGCCTATGAGCCGGGCACCTGCTGCGAACGCGGCCAGGTGACGCCGGACGGCCTGACCCTGGAAGTCGGTTCGGACCTCAAGAATTTCCATCGCGTGATCGATGCGCGCACCGGCAAGGTCAAGGGTATCATCCCGACACCCCAGAGCATGTACAACCACAACATGAACATGAGTCCGGACGGCAAGACCGTGTTCGACGCGCCCAACGGCATCACCATGACCATCGCGGACATGGAGACGATGAAGCCGACCGGCACGATCACTTTCTCCGACCATATCCGCGTCTTCGTGATCAACCACGACGCCACACGGGTCTATGCCAATCTCAACAACCTGCTGGGCTTCGAGATCGCCGATGTGAAGACGCGCAAGGTGATCAAGCGGGTCGAGGTGCCGGGCGAAATGTGGAAGGCCAAGTGGGCCAATCCCAACCTGCATTTCTTCGGCCATGGCGCGCCCATGCACGGCATTGCCCTGACGCCCGACGAAAGCGAGATCTGGATTCCGGACGCGATCAACAACCAGGTCCTGGTTTATGACAATACCGGCGAATGGCCCAAGCTGAACCTGTCGAAAACCATCAAGACGGAAGCACCCAATGGCTGGATCACCATGGGGCTGGACGGCAAGCTGGCCTATATGGCCTCCGGCGACGTGGTCGATGTGAAGACCCACAAGATCGTGGGCCAGCTGCGCGATGAATATGGGCGGCACATGGACAGCGAAAAAGTCCTGGACCTGGCCTTCAATCTGGAAGGCAAGCTGGTGCGCAAGGTGAACGAATTCTCGATCGGCGATCCCCAGGCCTATGCCGCCCGCATCGCGGCGGAAAAGGCAAAGAAGCCGACCAAGGAAGCCAGCAACTAGGATGTTCTTTTCCAGCTTCATTCCCCGGCCGCCGCAAGGTGGCCGGGTTCTTCTTTGCCTCGGCGCGGTGTTCCTGCTTTCAGCCGGTGCCGTGCTGGCGCAAGTGCCCGCGCCGCCAGCCATCGACAAGAGCAGGGAAGAAGCTGCCTTGAAGGCGGCTTCGACCGTGGACGACAATCCGGCCGATATTCAGGCGGTGCTGGATGTCTGTACCCGTTGCCATTCCGCCAGCCAGTTCCTGGGGCGGGTTCGCACATCCGATGGCTGGGAACAGATCTACAGCCAGATGGCGAACAATGGCGCCCGCCCGACCGAGGCGCAGATCGACCAGATCGTGCGCTATTTTCAGCTCAACCTGACTTTGGTGAATGTGAACAGCGCGAGCGGAGAAGAGCTTGCCGCCACCTTGCAGACCGGCCCCGAGATTGGCACCGCCATCGTGATGCGGCGCGCCCAAAAGCCGTTCACCGATATCAACGATCTCGCCAGCATCGAGGGCGTCGATCGCAAGACGCTGGCCAGGCTCAAGGACAGGCTGCAGTTCTAGCCTTGGAGCCCGGCGGCGGAGTATCCTTGCCACATGGATGACGCCGAATTGCATCGCGCCATTGCCGCGCACCGGGCCGGGCAGGCCCAACTTGCCGAGCGGCATTATCGCAGCTTCCTGCAAGCCCAGCCCGGCCATGGCGGCGCCCATCACAATCTGGGGCTTCTGATCGTCCAGCGCGGCGCGCCGGAGGAGGCGCTCGCGCATTTTGCCCTTGCGTGCAAGGCGGACCCGGGCCGGGGGCAAAACTGGTTCTCCTATGCCAAGGCGATGCTGGCTGTCGGCCGGCCACAGGACGCCTTGCCGCTTCTGGAACAGGCGCGGGCGCGGGGGATTTCGGGCCCGGCTTTCGAAACGGTGCGGCAGCAGGCCAGCGCATCGTCTGCCGCGGAAGATCCCACCGCTGTCGTGGCGCGCTCCCAAAGCGCGATCGCACGTGCGCCGGACGACCCCGAGCCGCATTTTCAGCTGGGTAACGCCCTGGTGCTGCAGGGGCGGATTGAAGACGCCATTGCCGCCTATCGGCAGGCGGTGGCGCTGAAACCCGATTTTGCGGAAGCGCATTTCCGGCTTGGGACCCTGCTATCGGAGCATGGCCGGATCGCGGAGGGCTTCTCCCATTACCTGCGCCGCGCCGAACTGGTTCATGGCATGGGTGACGCCGCACCCGCGGTGGCTCCGGAACTGCCGCACAAGATCAAGCACGACCGCGAACAACGCGAATATCTGGCGGGTCTGGGCATTGAGGCCGCTTTCCATCTGGAAGAGGGCGGCCGGATCGACGGTCCGGCCGTCAACCCGCGCAATTACACGGACGCGCTGCTGGAGCAGTGGCAGAACAACAAACCCCAGCTGGTGGTCATGGAAGATTTCCTGACGCCGGCGGCGCTGGAAAAATTGCGCCGCTATTGCGCCGGCTCGACCATCTGGCATCGCGTCTACAACGCCGGTTATATCGGCGCCACGCCCCAGGACGGCCTGGCCTGTCCGCTGATGGCGCAGATCGCCGAGGAAATACAGGGCACGTTTCCGGCCATCATCGGTGCGCATCGTTTCCGCTATCTGGGTGCTTTCAAGTATGACAGCACCTTGTCGACCGGCACCAATATTCATGCCGATTTTTCCGCGGTGAATGTGAACTTCTACATCGCGCCGGACGAGGCCAATCTGGATCCGGAGAGCGGCGGGCTGGATGTGTGGAATGTGGCCACGACGTCGGAAGCGCAGATGCGCCAGCTGAATGGGAATGAGGACATGGCGCGCGTCTACCTGAAAAGTTCGAACGCGGCGTTGACCCGCATTCCCCACCGGGCCAACAGGGCGGTGATTTTCCGGTCGGACCTGATCCACAAGACCAGCGATTGCCGCTTTGCCGAAGGCTATCTGAACAAGCGGATCAATGTCTCGCTGCTGTTCGGCGATCGCGGAGCGCCGACCTGACTGCCCTCAAGAGATGTCATATTCCCGCTTCAGAAAGCCGCCGACCCAACTCTGGATCCGCACATACATCTTGTTCTCGAAGGGCGCGTTGCCCCCGGTGAAGGAATGGGTGCGATGATAGGCCCGCACCACCCGCACCGGATTGCGGTTGTATCCCGCCGCCAGGAAGGCCGCGAATTGCTGACTAGAATCGGTCACCTGTTTCAGATAGTTCCGCGGCAAGTGCGTCAGTTCCAGATCAAGGAGCAAGACTGACGCCAGCACAGCATTGCGCAAATCGCTCATGCCGAGTTCGAAGTTCGGCTCGAGCAGCGCTTTCGGATAGTTGGCGCGCACCATCTGGTAACTCTCTTCCATGAACTGGGGCAGCCCCAGCGCCCCTGCGCTCGACTTGGCATAGGCGTAGGCATGGCTCTGGTTCGCCGCGATGGTGACCAGAACTTCGTGGATGCACTGCTCGATACCCACATATTTCATGTGCAACGGATCGACATGCTCGGTGATCATCAGCCGAAGCACCATGCTGGTCGGAATCTTGTCCGCCACGGTCTCATTCGGTGCGACATGCGACCTGACATCGTGGTCTTCGATCCGGTTATAGGCCTGGCGCTGCAGGTGGCGCAGATAGTCCATCCCGGCGTCGCGCATCTTCTTGGTGTCGAGCTCAGGCGAATAGGCGGTATAGACCGCTTCTTCATATCCGTCCTTGGCATGGACCGGCCGCCGCTGGGCAAAAACGATATAGCCGTCGGGCTTTTCCACGCGAAATTTGGTATTGAGGAAGTTGTCGACCGGCCAGGTGATAACGAAGCCCTGATCGTTCTTTCCGGTTTCGTCCATCCGCACCAGGGTCAGCGGGCCGGTCTTCTGGCCGACCGCCAGCACCCAGACAAAATGGGTGAGCCGCCCATTTTTGCCGAATTGCATATCATCTTTCTGTACCGGCTGCCTGGCGACCAGAGCCTGAGCCTGTTCGATGCGACCCTGATAGTCGAAATCCGGCGCATCATTCGGAGCTCTGATGACGATCGCCAGCGATGGCGGCGGCCCCTTCGGCTTTCTGGCTACCTTCTTTGCCGATTTGGAAGTGCTTTTGTGCGCCGCATGTTTATGGGTGGCGTGTGCATGGTGTTTGGCATGGGTGACCGTCGCACGCGCGTGGGTCACGCCCATGCCGGACATGAATAGAAGGGCGGCTGCCGCAACCAGAAGCCCCACGATCCTTGGCGATGTCATGACCAGCCACTTCGTTTCAGGAGCATTCTAGCATCGGCCCCTTAACGGACAACTTCGCTTCTTCCGGGCCATTGAGGGGCCAAATTCCGTTTGCCGGCGCAAAAGACCGCAAAAGCCGGGTAGACAGCGGCTGGCTTGGGATTAAGCTTTTGTTTGCTGTTGGGGCAAGGGGCGCCCGCGAGGCGCCAAAATCTCCAATCAGATCGGGGAGGGGAAGCCCATGCCAAACCAGCGCAAAATCCTGGAGCGTCCAGCCGCGAGGTTGAGCCTGTTTTTGGGATCTGCCTGTCTTTTGGCAAGCCTAGCCGTGATGGGCGCGCGGCATTCGGCCATCGCCCAAAGCCCGCCATCGGGCGAAGCCGATCTTCTGATCGCGGGCGGCAGGGTGGTGGATGGCTCGGGCGGACCCTGGCGGCAGGCCAATGTCGCCATCAAGGACGACACCATCGTCTATGTCGGCAATGCGCCGGTCCGGGCGAAGAAGACCATCAATGCCGCCGGCATGGTCGTGTCGCCGGGTTTCATCGACATGCATGAACATTCCGAATTCGGCCTGTCCTTCGATGGTCGCGGCCTTTCCATGGTCACCCAGGGTGTCACCACAGGCGTGCTGGGCGAGCATCTGTCGGCAGGCCCGGTGCTGGGGCCGGCGGTGGATGATCCGATGATGGTGACCCCGCCGGTCAAGCGGACCTGGACCACCCTGGGCGGTTTCTTCGATTACCTGACCAAAAAAGGCATCGGCATGAACGTCGTCTCCTATGTCGGGGCCGGCCAGGTCCGCGCCTCGGTGATGGGATACGAAAATCGCACCCCCACGCCTGCCGAAATGGCCAAGATGAAGGAACTCATCGTCCAGGCGATGCATCAGGGCGCCTTCGGGCTCTCGGCCGGTCTGGTCTATGTGCCCAATTCCTTCGATACCACCGCACAGCTCATCGAACTGGCCAAGGTGGCCGCCGGCATGGGCGGCATTTACTCGGTGCATATGCGGGCGGGCGGCGACCCCGAAGCGGGATTGCGCGAGACGATCGAGATCGCCAAGGGGGCCCATATCCCGGCCGAGATTTTCCATGTCGGCATGACCATCGCCCACAATCCCCACTTCGCCCAGGTCGTCGAGCAGGCCCGAGCGCAGGGGATCGATGTCACCGCGAACGCCTATCCCTATACCGTCGGATGGACGTATGTCCGTCAGCTGATCCCGGTCTGGGCGCAGGAAGGCAATGCCGCGGCCATCACGGCCCGGTTGCAGAACCCCGAAATGCGCGCCCGCGTGGTGAAAGAGCTGCAGCAGCATCCCGGTGCCTATGCCAAGTGGACAGTCAGCTCCGCCAACCCGGCCTTCGATGGCCATACATTCCAGCAGATCGCCGACCAGCGCCATGAATCGGTCGAAGAAGCGATGGTGGACTTTCTGGTGACCCAGAAGGCCGAAGGCTTCCAGATCGGCCCGGCCGATCCCAGCATGGACCAGAAAGAGGCGGAGACCTTCAAATGTCCCTGGGTGGATGTCGGGTCCGACGGCATCGCCTTGCCGGCCGGCGTGCACACAGCCTTCGGCAAGCCGCATCCGCGCTCGTTCGGCACCTTCGCCCGCATCCTGGCGGAAGTGGTGCGCAAGCGGCACGTCCTGACCCTGGAGGAAGCGGTCAGGAAAATGACATCGCAGCCCGCCAACCGGCTCGGCCTTGCCGACCGCGGCCTGTTGCGTCAGGGCATGAAGGCCGACATCGTGGTGTTCAATCCCGATACCGTCAGCGATACCTCGACGTTTGCCAAGCCCGACACCTACGCCAAAGGCGTGGGATGGGTGCTGATCAACGGCAGGGCCGTCGTTGCGGACGGCAAACCCACCAACGCCTTGCCAGGCCGGGTTCTGCACGGGCCCGGGTACAAGCCGGGTACGCCCTGATAAGCCGCTAACGCCGTTTCGAAATGCGCTGCGTATCCGGGCGGTCGTCATCGCGCCAACCCAGATCGCGGCTGATCATCCGGGCCGCGTTGCGGACCTCTTGGGCCAGAGACTGCATGCGCGCATCGTCCATATATTGCGCCGCACTTGAGACGCTGACCGCGCCAACGATATTGTTGGTGGCATCGCGCACCGGCGCGGCGACACAGCGGATGCGGTCTTCATTCTCCTCCAGGTCCAGCGCGTAACCGGCCCTGGCATATTCGCGCATGCGTTGCAGCCAGACAGTGAGAGGAACCTCATACTCGGTCCCTTCGCGATCTTCATATTCGTAGAGATCGCGCCAGCGCGCTTCGGACTCATCCAGAATGAGCGCCTTGCCCAGACCGGTGGAGCGCAAAGGCTGGCGTTCGCCGATGCGCGAACTGATTTCCACCCGCCGGCCGCCGGCGATCTTGTCCAGATAGAAGGCGCGCGGACCATCCAGAATGCCCAGATGGACCGTGTCGCCGGTACCGGCGGCCAGGGTCTCGATATGCTCGCGCGCCACCCGTTGCAGGCTCATCTGGGCGCGGGCCTGAAAGCCCAGCTCCAGCAGCTTGGGGCCCAGCGCATAACCGACTCGGGGCGCAAAACTCAGATAGCGCCGTCCGACCAGGGTGGAAGCCAGCCGATGGGTGGTGCTACGATGCAGGCCCAGGGTATCGGCCAGCGCAGCGAGGATTGTCGTGCCCGCCGCCACCGCTTCCAGCACGTCCAGGCCACGAATGAGCGTCTGGCTTCCCGTCAGGCCCTTCACCGGCTTGGGTGTATCGGCGCTATCCGGGCCGGCGGCGCGACGGCCCCGCTTTCCGGAAACCTCGCCGTCAGCTGAACGGGACAGGGATATGGCAGACGGCTCGTTGATATCTCTCATACCCTGATATCTTTCTTCTCTTCGTGGCGTGATGAACAGGCGCGCTCATTCGCTAGGAATGAGTTCGGCCGGCGGTTTTCCCGTTTATTCCGCTTGTATTGACGCTCCAGAGATGAAGTCTAAGCGAGTGCACATGGTTTTTCAACATGTGAGATGTGCCGGCAGATGCTGCGCATGAAAAAGCCCGGATCACGTTGCCGCGATCCGGGCTTTTGGTCTCGCGCGGGTCCGAAAGACCCCGCACATTGTCTACACAATACCTACATGTTCACACGGATGCCGATGCGGTAGAGGCGGCCGATCGTGTCATACAGGGCAGGATTGACACCCATGGAGGTGTTCGGTGCCGCGCTGGGAATCGCCGGCGGATCGACATTGGTCACATTGTCGATGCGGCCGAAGAGTTGCCAGTTTTCGTTCAGATTAAAGGTGCCGCCGACATTGAAGTAAAAGGCGCCCGGGATGACGTTGTAGTTGACCGTCGGGCTGTTGGCGGTCGGTATCGGGCAGCCGGTGCTGCACTGGATATACTGGGTGTTGAGGCGCCCATCGCTGATCCAGTTTTCGCTGAAGGTGATGCTCCAGCGATCGGTGCTGTAGGTCTGGGTTTCATAAAGTTTCCAGTGCGGGATATTGCCGCCCATTTCGCCGGCGGATTCATGCGGCACGGTGCCCAGAACACCAGAGGTCGAAATGAACTTGGTCACGGTGGACGCGAGGGTGCGGAAGGTAAAGTTGCCGGGAATGTCCCACTCGTCCAGGCTGAAGCGATAGCTGGCCTCGACGTCGAAGCCGTCCGTCACCGTGGATGCCAGGTTGAACTGGGTTGCGACCACCTGGGCGACGGGGGTCGCGGCATTGTTCAAGGCGCCGCCTGGTGGATTGGTGATGATGGCGGCGCAGTTGGCGGTGAAACCGTTGAAGCACAGATCC
>CAYQZM010000015.1:0-13457 GCA_964421935.1 uncultured Rhizobium sp.
GCCAGCATTATCGCGGCTTTTCCGAACGCTTTGCCGGCTTTCCGCTGAAGGTGCGCCAGCTCTCCCGCTTCGTGGATTCCAAGGACGCGAAGGAAACCAAGGCCGCGCTGGCGGAAGGCACAGTGGATATCGTCATCGGTACCCATGCGCTCTTGGCCGAAAGCATCACCTTCAAGCGGTTGGGCCTGGTCATCGTCGACGAGGAGCAGCATTTCGGCGTCGTGCACAAGGAGCGGCTGAAGAACCTGAAAGCCGATGTGCATGTGCTGACCCTGACAGCGACGCCCATTCCCCGTACCCTGCAACTGGCGCTCTCGGGCGTGCGCGACCTGTCGCTGATCACCACTCCGCCGATCGATCGCCTGGCCGTGCGCACTTTCGTGACGCCCTTCGATCCCCTGGTGGTGCGCGAGGCGCTGCTGCGTGAGCATTACCGGGGCGGGCAGAGCTTTTTCGTCGCCCCGCGCATCGCCGACCTGCGCGATGCCGAGCAATTCCTGAAAAGCGTGGTGCCGGAAATCAAGCCGGCCGTGGCCCATGGCCAGATGTCGCCCAGGGTGCTGGAAGAGGTGATGACCGCCTTCTATGAGCGCAAGGTGGATGTGCTGGTCTCCACCAATATCGTGGAATCCGGCCTGGATATCCCCACCGCCAATACCTTGATCGTGCAGCGCGCCGACATGTTCGGCCTGTCCCAGCTTTATCAGTTGCGCGGCCGCATCGGCCGCTCCAAGGCCCGCGCCTATGCCTATCTCACCACGCCCGCCGAGAAGAAGCTGACCGAGACCGCGACCCGGCGGCTGGAAGTTCTGCAGTCACTGGATCAGCTGGGCGCCGGCTTCTCGGTAGCCAGCCACGACATGGACATCCGTGGCGCTGGCAATCTCCTGGGCGAGGAACAGTCCGGCCATGTGCGCGAGGTGGGCATCGAGCTTTATCAGGAGATGCTGGAGGAGGCGGTCGCCGGGCTCAAGCAGGGCGGGGAGGCGGAGGTCACCGACCAATGGTCGCCCACCATCAATCTGGGTGCCTCGGTGCTGATCCCCGAGGATTATGTCGCCGACCTCAATGTCCGCATGTCGCTCTACCGGCGGCTGGCCGGCATCGAGACCCCGGGCGACATCGACCGTTTCGCCGCCGAGCTGATCGACCGCTTCGGGCCGCTGCCGGACGAAGTGCGCCATCTGCTGGAGATCGTTACCATAAAGCAGTAGGCCAAGCAGGCGGGCGTGGAAAAGGTGGATGCCGGCCCCAAGGGCGGCACCATCAGCTTCCGCGGCAACGCCTTTGCCAATCCGCTGAAGCTGGTCCAGTTCATCAACCAGCATTCCGGCACCATCAAGGTCCGGCCCGACCAGAAGGTCGTGGTCGCCCGCGACTGGCCGACGCCGGATGACCGGCTGAAGGGCGCCAAGGCGCTGCTGGGGCAATTGGCCAAGCTGGCGGCCTGACTTGGTTCCGTGAGGGGCCGCCGATATGGTTTGGCCGAGCGAGAGCAGGGGCCATGAACAGAATCGAATTCGTCACCGACCATCGGCTGCGCGATACGCTGGCTCTGCAGCTTTTCATGCTGCGCAGTCATCTCTTGCGCCGTGCCCTGGTCCTGGCGGCCTGTCTGTTGGGTGCGGTTGTGGTCAACACCCTGATGAACGGTGCGCCGCTGTCGGATTCGCTGAGCGATCTGGGACAGAATGCGGGCCGGTATGTGGTGATCGTGGTGGTGGGGCTGGCGGTGATCTACCTGTTGGCAATGCTTTTGGCGGTGCTGGCCTGGCGACGACGGCCCAAGCCCCGCGAGATTCGCGCCGTCATCGCGCCTGACACCATCACCTTGCAGAAAGACGGCTTCAGCTATGGCGCCCGCTGGGCCGACGCCAGCCTGGTGAGCGAAAATAGCGCCGCCTATCTGATGAAGTTCAATCAGCTTTACATGCGCCTGCCCAAGCGCGGCTTCGCGGTGGGGCAGGAAAATCTGTTCCGCGAAATTGTCGCAGCCGCCGTGCCAAGGGCCGCCAATCGCCTGTGTTGATCATGGCATGAAGTTCGGCGAGGCCTTTCAGGCTGGCACGCCCACAAGCCCGTCTTCGTCCGAAGACTTCGGTGGCCATAGCTTGCGCACGGCCCGGCGGACGCTGCGCGCCCCACGTTCGCCGGTGCGCAGCAGGCGCGTACCCACCGGCACCAAGCTCCGACGAATGACTAGCACCGTTGTTTTTATCTGTTGGCGGGCCAGCAGGATGAAGACGGCCGCCGACACCTCCATCAGCAGGCCCAGATCCACTCCGAACAGGAAGGTCAGGTCCATCGCCACGACCTGCTGGAAGAAGATCACCAGCAGGATAAGGCCGATGATGTGCAGCACGCGCCGCCGTGTGATCCTGTCGATCAGCCGGGCCGGCTCCACCACCAGCATGGCCCACAGCCAGTCCCCCAGCGCACAGGGCCAGTCGATCGTCAGTTTCTGCCACCAGGCTTTCACATCTCTTGGCATCTCACCACCTGAGGATCAGTTTTCCCCCGCTGAAGCTATAGGACTTCAGGCGCTTCAAGAAGGCCATGCCCAGCAGCGAGGAGCCCATCTCCGCGCCATTGATGGAAACAGGAACATGGGAAAGATGGAAGGCGCCGACCGATAAGGTGTCCACCTCCGCTCTGGCGCCATGGCCGATGCCATTGGCCGAGCCGAAAGGCCGGTCGAAAGTCAGCGAGTCCAGATCAAAGCCCAGCCGCTTGGCGTCGGACGGGTCGAGCACGATGTCGCTGGCGCCGGTGTCGATCAGGAACGGAATCTCCACGCCATTGACGCTGGCATAAACGTGATAATGGCCATCCTCGCCTTCCGAGATGGTCATCTCATGCGTGCCGGTCTGGACCGCATAGCTGGGGATCAGGGCGCCACGCAGCCGCAGCCACAGATCGTTCAGCTCATTCTGGAAGGAAAAGCCGATCAACAGCACGCCGCCCGCCGCGAACCAGAGCAGGATATTGCGCGCCGTGCGTTTCAGGTTGAACTCGCGCACGAACAACAGGCTGCTGGAGACCAGGAAGAGAAAGCCCAGGGTCTGCACGATCGCCGGATCGCCGAGCATCGAGTCGCTGCGGGGGAAATAGCGGTTCAGCACAAAGATCAGCAGCGCCGCGCCGCCCATCACCCCCAGCCAGAGATAAAGCCCGAGCCGCGAAGTCTTACGCGGCGGTGGCGCGGGCCGCCCCCACGGTCCCGGCGCGGACATCACTCCAATTCCATGATCACGCCGCTGCCGGCCTGAATGCGCTCCAGCAGCATGGGGCATTCCGGCACCATGCGCTCCATCCAGTAGCGGGCACACATCAGCTTATCCTTGTGCAGCTGATCGTCCTTGCCGATGCTGACCTTGGCCATGCGACCCCACATCAAAGCCAGCATGGTGATGCCCATCAGGCGCAGATAGTCGGTGGCGCCGGCGCCCGCGTCATTGGGATTTTTCAGGCCATTGGCCGCCAGCCACATGGTCGCACCCTGCAAAGCTTCTGTGCCGCGCTTCACCCCCGCCACGAACGGCTTCATGGCTTCGTCCTTTTCATTCTCACCGATCCAGCCCGTCAGCAGGGTGAACAGCGCCATGGGCGCGGCGCCGCCCTTGCGGCCCAGCTTGCGGCCGACCAGGTCCATGGCCTGCACGCCATTGGCGCCTTCATAGACCATGTTGATGCGGGCATCGCGGACGAACTGCTCCACGCCATTGTCGCGGATATAGCCATGGCCGCCATAGCACTGCATGCCCAGATTGGTGGCTTCGAAACCCATGTCGGTGCCGAAGGCCTTGATCACCGGCGTCATCAGGTCCGCCAACAAGGCGGCACTCTCCGCCTCGGGCCGCTTGGAATGGCCGATGGAGATGTTGAGCGTGGTCCAGGCCGCCAGCGCCCGCAGGCCCTCTGTCGCCGAGCGCGCCTGCAGCAGCATGCGCTTGACGTCGGGATGGACGATTTCCAGATCGGCGGATTTGTCCGGTTCTTTTGCGCCGGTCAGGGCGCGGCCGACGCGGCGCTCATGGGCATAGGCATAGCCGTTCTGATAGGCGACTTCCCCCAGGCCGATGCCCTGGATGCCCACGCCAAGCCGCGCCGCGTTCATCATCCCGAACATGCCGGCCATGCCGGCGGACGAAGAGCGCTTTTCGCCGGGCTTGGGCGGCACCGGCTTGGGGCCCAGCCGCCAGGCCTTGGCGTCGTCGAAATTCATCACACAGGTGGCCTGGCCCTTGATGCCCATCTTGTGCTCGATGCCGCCGGTATTGACGCCGTTCTTGGTGCCCATCGCCCCGTCTTCGGCAACCAGGAATTTCGGTACCATGAAGAAATTCACGGTGGAAAGATCGTCGTGGATCTGCCCGGTCTCGTCCGGAATCTTGGCGATCACCATATGGATGATGTTGTCGGTGAGGTCCTGGTCGCCGCCCGAGATGAAGATCTTGGTGCCATTCATCTTGTAGGTGCCGTCGGGCTGCTCGACCGCCTTGGTCTTCATCAGCCGCAGGTCGGTGCCGGCGCCCGGTTCGGTCAGGCACATGGTGCCAGCCCATTCGCCCGAGATCATCTTGGGCGCGATGTGCTGCTTCATCCAGTCCGGCCCGGTTTCCAGGAGCGCGCCATAGGCGCCCGCCGTCAGCATCGGATACATGGCCAGCGACTGGTTGGCGCTCATCCCCATCTCGCTCACGGCCATGGTGATGATGGGCGGCATGCCGGCGCCGCCAAATTTCTCCGGCGCCCCCAGTCCGCCCCAGCCCGCCTCACTGTAAGCCTTGTAGGCTTCCTTGAAGCCCTTGGGCGTGGTCACCACGCCGTTCTGGAAATGACAGCCTTCTTCGTCGCCGGATTGATTCAGGGGCTGCAGCACTTCCTCGCAGAACTTGCCGGCATTGGTGAGGATGTCGTCGGCCAGGTCGGGCGACAGGTCGGCAAAACCGGGCAAGTCGCGATGCTTTTCCAGCTCCAGCACTTCGTTGAACAGGAAGCGATAGTCTTCGACCGGGGCGCGATAAATGGGCATGTGAAATCCGATTTGAGGAACCGGATTCTTAGCCCGCTCCGCCTTCTCTGGCCATTGTGCAGATGCGACAAAGGCCGGACTGATGTCCGGCCTTCACGCCATGATGAAGCTGTTATTGCGCCGGGGCGGCGCCCACCGTGCCGGTGGTGGTGCCGGTCGTGGTGCCGGTGACGGTGTTGCCATTCATCGTGCCGGCCGTGGGGCCAGTGATGCCGCCTGGCATAGCGGTGTTGGCCTGCGGGTTGTTGTAAAGCCGCGGGTTGGTCGCGGCATTGGCATTGTTCTGCGCTTGGCGGGCCAGCTGGCTAGCCGGCGTCTGGGCCTGGGTGTTCACGCTGCCTGCATTGTTGCCGGCGGTGGCGCTGTTGAGATCACCGCTCGCGGTCATGCCGCCGGTGCTGACCGAGCCGCCAATCGGGCTGGTGTTCACGCCGGTGGCCGCGTTGGCATTGGCGGACGCGTTGCTGTTGAGCGCGCCGGCCGGGGTAGTGACCTGGCCGGTGGTGTTGACACCCGTGCCGACCGAAGTACCGGCCGCGCCAGTGGTGGCGCCCGCGCCGATGCCGCCGCCAGCGGTGCTGCCCGCCCCGGCTGCCAGGGCCGGCAGCGCAACCAGCACCGCGCCGCATAGCGCCGCCGAGATGCAGGTGTTGTTCAGGGAGCTTTTCATGATCGTCTCTTTCCGGGGCAAAAAAAGCCCCTTAACAGGGGTTCGTGGAAAGAAAACGAGTGGTGAGACCGGCTGTTCCGGCGGAACCATCCGCAATTGCGTTGATTTGGCGATGGTGACCCCAGGAAGGTGAGGCGAATAGCGATCAACCGACAGGTTGATCGCTGGACTTATTTGTTTTGGCGAACTTCCGGCCATCATGTCGCCCGACACTGGAATCGCGACTCGAAATGCGGCAAAAGTTCCGGCGTGACCCCGTAGCTCAGCAGGATAGAGCGGCGGTTTCCTAAACCGTAGGCCGGTGGTTCGAGTCCTCCCGGGGTCACCACTACCGTGAAAAAAAGGGCCTCCGAAAGGAGGCCCTTTTCCGTCCTGTCACGTCCCTTATCGAGCCGCGCCGCTGGCGGAAGCGTTCGCTCCAGCCGATGCACTGGGGTTGACCGAATTGGCTGTGTCGCTCGCGCTGCCCACCGCGCCGTTGGCCGCACCTTCGGTTCTGGATGCAGCGCCATTGGCCGCTCCGACAGCCGTACCCGCAGTGCCGTTCGCCGTGTTCATGGCTTGCGTGGACGAGACGCCGGCTCCGGCGCCCGCGGACTGTCCCGCGGCATTGGCATTCACGTCCGCTGATCCGCTGGCATTGGCGGTGCGATCGACCTTATAGGTGGCGTGGCCCAAGGTGGATGTCGAGCGATCCTCGATCCGTCCCATTGTGCCGTTTGTCCTGTTTTCGATGCGTCCGGTTGTATTGCCAATGGCGCCGGTCATGGGGGCGGTGCTCGGCCCCCTCACGGACCCGCCTACGCTTCCGCCCAGCGCGCCGCCCAATTGGGCGAAGCTGGGTGTGGCACTGAACAACGCAATCGCACCGACGCCGGCAAAAAAGGCCAATTTCCGCATGGATATCTCCTTGGTCTGAAATCGCGCATTCCCACGCGACGCTCTTCAAGCCAGGCAACAACGCACCAAGGCCGATAACGAACCAAGGTCATTTCGGGGCATTTTCGCGCCTTAAGCTTGGCGCGTCGTTTACCTTCTCATCCAGAGCCAGCGGCTGCGGTTGAAATCGGCGGCATTGGGCACATAGCCGCCGACTTTGGGTGCCACCAGCTCGGTCTGAGATGCAAAGCGGATCGGAAGCCACGGCATGTCCTTTTGCGCCATGGCTTCGGCTTGCTTCATCAATGCGGCGCGCTTGCGCGCATCGGGCTCGCGTTCGGCGGTTTCCACCGCCGTGTCGAAGCGCGGATTCTTATAGCCTGCATAATTCCCTGGACTGGATGAGCGCAGTTGGTCCAAGAAATTGCTGGCATCATCAAAATCCGCCAGCCAGCTGGTGTAACCGAGCTGATACTGGCCGCGGCGCAGATCGCGCAGCATGATGGCATAATCCTCGCTGGTGACGCGCAGATTGACATAGATCTGCCGTGCCATGGCCTGGAACACCGCGGCCAGGCGGCGGCCGTCGGGCGTGCCCGGCGTGACATAATTCAATGTCAGCTTGTCGAAGGGGCCGAAGCCCGCGTCCTGCATCAGCCGGCGCGCCTCGGCCAGCCGCGCGGCGTAAGATTGGGATTTGAAATCGAGCTGCGGGCCGCCGGCATAACCCGCCATGTTGGGCGGCACATAGGCGTAGGCCGGCCGCTCGTTCAGCTTGAGCACTTTCTGCGTCACCGCCTCGCGGTCATAGACAAGGTTGAGGGCGCGGCGGACTCTGACGTCTTTCAATGCCGGATCGCGCAGGTTGATGGCGACATAGACCAGCGCCAGCGATGGCAGGATGTGCAGGCTGGCCGGCATATTCTGTTTCAGCCAGGGAATCTGGGCGTTGGGCAGGGGGGTCTGCATGTCCAGCTCACCGGCGCGGAAGCGGCGCAGCGCAGCCTGGGCGTCCGCCGTCGGGAAATAATTCACCCGATCGATCTTCACGCTCGCCGCATCATAGAAACGCGGATTCCTGACCAGGGTGACGCGATCGTTCGGCACCCAGCTCTTCAGCAGATAGGGCCCGTCCGAGACATAGGCATCCGTGCGCACACCGTGTTTCAGCATCGCCGGCGGCAGCGGCATGGCGGCCGGCTGGGTGAGAAGCTCCGGCAGATAGGGTGCGGGATGCTCCAGGGTGACGATCACGGTGGCGGGATCGGGCGCGGCGATGCCGAGCTTCTCCGCCGGCATGCGGCCGGCGCTGATGCCTTGCGCATTCTTGACGACCCAGAGATTCTGCGCCGCCCGCGCGGCGGTCTTCGGCTCGACCACACGGCGCCAGGCAGCGACAAAATCCTGGGCCGTCACCGGCGTGCCGTCGGACCAGTGCGCCTTGCGCAGATGGAAAGTCCAGGTCAGTCTGTCGCGCGACGTCTCCCAGCGCTCGGCGATACCCGGTATCGGCTTGGCGGCGGCATCGAGTGTGGTCAGCCCCACCATCAGGTCACCCAGGATATTGGCTTCCATGGTGGTGCCGGCCTGGGCGGGATCGAGCGTATCCGGCTCGGCGCCATTGCCGCGGTTGAGTACCGTTTCGGCGCGCGCCGCCGTTGCCGTCAGCAGAAGGAGCAGGGCGAAGGCCGCCGACTTCACGTGAACTGCTTCAGGCGCGCGGCCTGGTCGATGCTGATCCAGCGCGAGCGGTGGTAATCCATCGGATTGGCTTTCCAGCCTTTGACATAGGGCCAGACGATGTCGGGACTGACCCAGAACCAAAGCGGCATGGCGGCATGGTCCCTTAGTGCGATGGCTTCCGCCGCCGCCAGTTTGCGGCCGCGGCTGACGAGATCGATATCGGATTGCGCCGCGTCCATCATGCGGTCGAACGCGGGATTGCTGTAAAGGCCCCAATTGTTGCCGCTGCCGGTGCGATACAAGTCCAGGAAGGTTGCGGCGTCATTGAAATCGGCCTGCCAACCCGCCTGGGCTATGTCGAAATCATGGACCTGGATGGTGGGATAGAAGACCTGCATGTCATTGGGCACGATGGCGACGTCGAGATAAATCTGTGCCAGCATCTGCTGGATAGCGGCGGCCACGGCCCGCCCGGCGCCCGGCGTGGTGGCGCGGATCATATAGGTCGCCTTGGCGCGGTTCTTCTCGTCAAACCCGGCTGCGCGCATCAAGGTGCGGGCCGCTTCCGTTCGCCGAGCCTGCGGAAGAGATTTGAAGTCGAAAGCATTGCCGCCCGGATAGTTGGCGGTGGTCGGCGGGACCAGCGCGTAAGCTGGCACGTCGCCCACTCGGACTATCCGCCTGGTAATGGCCTCGCGGTTCAACGCCAGGTTCATGGCGTGGCGCACGCGGATGTCGTTGAAGGGCTTACGGGTATGATTGACCGCGATGATCTCGGTGATCAGCATGGGCACATCGCTTATCGTGTCCGGCATGTTGGCGCGGATCCAGTCGATCTGCTGCGCCGGCAGCTTTACCTGAATATCCAGTTCACCCGCCCGCATGCGCTGCAGAGCGGCGCCATAGTCATCCGTGGGATAGTAGAAGACCCTCTCCAGCGTGACATTGGCGGCGTCATAGAAGCGCGGGTTCTTCTCCACCAGGATGTGCCCGTTCGGCGTCCATTCTTTCAGCACGAAAGGACCACTGCCGACGTAACTTCCCGGCAGTGCCCATGCCTTGTTTTTCCGTTCCACCACGTGGCGGGGCAGGGGGCACATGGTTTGATGCATCAGCATCTCGATGAAATAGGGCGCAGGGTGTTCCAGCGTGACCTCGAGCGTGTGCGGGTCCACAGCGCGGGCTCCGAGCGCGGTGCCCGGCAGTTTGCCTCCATTCACGGCTTCGGCGTTTTTGAGGGGATAGAGGAAGTAAGAATAGGTGGACGCCGTTGCCGGATCGAGAATGCGGCGCCAGCCGAAGACGAAGTCGTCGGCCGTGATCGGCGCGCCGTCCGACCATTGCGCCTCGCGCAAGTAGAATGTCCAAATCAGTCCATCGGGCGAGGTGGTCCAACGGGTTGCAAGTGCCGGTATCGGTTTGGCGTCCGGATCCGGCATCACCAGCCCAACCATCAGGTCGCCGATGATCTCTTCTTCCTGCACGCCTGCGGAGAGCGAGGGATCCAATGTCTGAGGCTCTGCCGCATTGCCTCGGCGAAATGTCTTGCCATCAGGAATAAGCGAATGGGACGGCTTCGACGGCCGCCGCAGTGCCCAGTATCCGCCTGCCGCTGCCAGACCTGCGCCGCCGATCACCGCGGCCCGCCGGTTCCATGTCTTGCCCGATGCCATCAAGACCTTCTACCATGTCCTCACGATGCGGATTTGCCGATTTACGGCAGAGATTTCAATCGGTTTGGTCAATCTCAGGTCGATGAGTTCAGGGGGAAGAATGCGCAAGGTCCTGTTTGCGGCGATGTTGGCGATCGGGGCGGCCGCGCCTGGCCTGGTGTTGGCGGATTCGCGTGAGGATGTGGTCCGCAGCATGACGCGCTGCGCCGCGTACAGCGACGACCGCCAATGGCTGGAATGCTATTACGGCGCGGCCCAGCCGATGCGCGCCTGGCTGGGCCTGCCGCCGGCGCCGCAATCCCAACTCAAGCTGTTGCAAGGCCTGCCGCAGGCTTCCGCCTCGGCGCCGCTTCCCGCTTCGCTGCCGTCAACCGTCACGCGGGCCGCGACCCGTACAGGGCCGCCGCCGCCGCCCAGGCGCTCGGGAATCCTCGATGTGTTTGGCGGCTCGGACCTGGTAAAGAATACGCCGGTCCAGTCCTATGAAATGGCGCGGGGTGGCAATTTCATCATTACCCTGCCGGATGGGCAGGTGTGGCGCCAGACCGACGACGACGCCAGCAAGAAGCCCGTGCGTTGGACCCAGCCTGCTTCCAGCATGCGGGTCACCATCAGCCAGGGCGCGGTGCACACCTTCAACCTGGTGCTGAACGACGAGAACGTCCATCACAAGGTCACGCGCATCCGATAAAAAAGCCGCCCCTCATCGGGGCGGCTTTTCGAATTCAGTGCGCGGGAAGCTGGCTATCCTCGACCGCCTGGTGCGGCTGGGGATTCCACATCCCCGATTCGTAGACATAGATGGCGAAGCCTGCCATCACGAGGGCTATAACAATCGCCACCACGGTGCGGGATTTTTTATCCTGCGTGTCTTCGGCATGGTGGAATTCACCGATGTTACTCATCCAGTTACCTCCCGAAAAAATTGATCTGCTAGCGTCTCCGTTCCTGCGTGCTGCGCCGTTCTGATAGTGGCGGTTGGTATTATTTATAGCAGTTTTTACCGAGGCGTGGCAGCCCCTCAAATCCTTCCCGGCGTTAAAAACGCAGCGTGTTTGGCCAGGAAATGGGCAAGCCGGAGCATCGGCCCGGCGCGCAGAGCGAGCCGCCAGGTCCGCGCGGCCAACATTAGTCGTGCTCGGCCACAAAGTGACCAGGCACCACCTGCTCCAGTTTGGGGCGGTAGCCGGGCTCGCCCAACCGGGACTTCAGAAAGGTCAGCTGCGCCCTGGGATCCAGCGGCGAGGGCTGATCGCCGGTCAGAAGCTCGCGTTTTTTTGCCCGTTCGGCGCGGGGATCGGGGGCAAGGACCGCCGAGAGCAGGGCTCTTGTATACGGGTGGCGCGGATGAGCGTACAGCTCCGTACTGGGCGCGAGTTCCACCACCCGGCCGAGGTAGAGAACCATCACGCGATGTGACAGGCGGCGCACCACCGACAGATCGTGGCTGATGAAGATCAGCGACAGCCCGGTTTCCGCCTGCAGCGCGCCGATCAGCGCCACGATCTGTGCCTGGATGGAAACATCCAGGGCGCTGACCGCCTCATCGCAGACCAGCAGCCGCGGCCCAACGATCATGGCGCGCGCCAGCCCCACGCGCTGGTTCTGACCGCCGGACAGTTCATGCGGATAGCGATTGATCCAGGCCGGATCGAGACCCACCCGCGCCATCATCGCGCTTACTTTTTCTTTCAGCGCGGTCCGCGAAAGCTGCGGCTCCAAAGCGCGCAGCGGTTCGGCGATGGAGACGCCGATGGGCATGCGCGGGTCCAGACTCGCCAGCGGATCCTGAAAGACGATCTGCAGATCCTCGCGAAGGGCGCGGATGTCGGTCCTGGTGGAGGCATCCAGATCGTTGCCCAGCCATACCACCTTGCCGCCGGTCTTGGGTAGCAACTGAAGCACAGCGCGGGCGAGGGTGGACTTGCCGCAGCCGGATTCGCCCACCACGCCCAAAGTCTCACCCTGATAGAGGGTGAAGCTGACCCCATCTACCGCGCGCAGGGTGAGCGGTCTCTGAAACAGGCCGCGGCTGACGGGGAAGCTGACCTTCAGGTCTTTGACTTGCAGCACCGGCGGCCCGACCTTGGTCGCCGGCGGCGGCGTGTCATCGGCCTTGGGGATCGCTGCCAGCAGCATGCGGGTATAGTCGTTGCCGGGCGCGTAGAAGATCTCATCCGCCGTGCCGCTTTCCACGATCTCGCCGTGACGCATCACCTGCACCCGGTCGGCCAGCCCGGCGATCACGCCCATGTCGTGGCTCACCAGGGCGATGGCGGTCTTCTTGTCGGTCTTGAGGGCGCGCAGGATCTCCAGAATCTGCGCCTGCACCGTGACGTCCAGCGCGGTGGTGGGCTCGTCGGCGATGATCAGATCGGGGCCGGTGATGGTGGCCATGGCGATCATCACGCGCTGGCGCATGCCGCCAGACAGTTCGTGGGGATATTGCCTCAGGCGCCGGGCACTCTCGGGGATGCGGACATAGTCCAGCATTTCCCTGGCGCGCTCGCGGGCCTCGGTGCGCGGCATCTTTCGGTGCAGCATCAGGGCTTCGATGATCTGGTCGCCCACGCGCATATGCGGCGTCAATGAGGTCAGCGGGTCCTGGAAGATCATGGTGACGGCGCTGCCGCGCAGGGTGTTCAGCCGCTTCTGCGAGGCGCCAAGTATCTCCTCGCTGTGGTAAAGCACCTGGCCGGTGGCGCGGCCATTGCCCGCCAGAAGCCCGAAGGCGGCCAGGAAGAGCTGGCTCTTGCCCGAGCCGGATTCGCCCACCACCCCAAGGCATTCGCCTTCCTGGATGGTGAGGCTGGCATTCTTCACCGCATGGACTTCACCGTCCGGCGTGTCGAAGCGGACATCGAGATTTCGGATTTCGAGCAGCGCCGCCACGCCTCACCGGTCCTTCGGATCGAGGGCGTCGCGCATGCCGTCGCCGATGAAATTGAAGCAGAACAATGTCACCGCCATGAACAAGGCCGGGAACAGCAGCATCCAGGGCGCCGTCTCCATCTGGTCGGCGCCATCGGAGATCAGCACGCCCCAGCTGGTCAGCGGCTCCTGAATGCCGAGTCCCAGGAAGGACAGGAAGCTCTCCATCAGGATGACGCCTGGCACGGTGAGGGTGACATAGACCATCACCGGCCCCACCACGTTGGGAATCACATGGCGGATGATGATGCCGAGCGGTCCGACACCGGCGGCGCGCGCCGCCTCGATGAATTCCTTCTGCTTGATGGAAAGGGTCTGGCCGCGGACGATGCGGGCCATGGTCAGCCACTCCACCGCGCCGATCGCCACGAACAGCAGGATGAAATTGCGGTCGAACATCACCATCAGGATGATGACGAAGAAAATGAAAGGCAGGGAATAGAGCACATCGACAATGCGCATCATCGCGCCATCGACGCGGCCGCCCAGATAGCCGGCTATCGCGCCATAGAGGACGCCGATCACCAGCGACACGAAGGTCGCCACCAGGCCCACCGCCAGCGACACCCGCGCGCCGAACAGTACC
>CAYQZM010000016.1:0-19183 GCA_964421935.1 uncultured Rhizobium sp.
GCCAAGCTGGAAACCAGCCGGGTCGCCAATGAGCGCAAGCGCGGGCTGCGCGCCATCTATGCCGATGGCATTGTCGAGATCGACTTCCTGTCCCGCACCGTGCGCAACACCACGCCGCACAAGCTGGGCGCATTGGAGCTGGGCGATCCCCTAGGTGAGTCCGTGGCCGGCTTTGTCGCCGCCGCCCAGGCCGGCACGGACGCGCTGGTGACGCCGGAACAGGCGGCCCAGGCGCTGGAAACGGCGCTGTGGGTGGAAGAGGCCACCGGTATGGCGATGCCCCAGCGGGCGCGGGCCGCGGGCGGCCGCTAAGGCTTTTTCGCAAAGCTGTCCTGCAGCGCGGCTTTGCGCAATATCTTCCCGTCGCGCTAAATAACGGTCATGGCTGACTGTTTTCGCATTGCCTTGGCCCAGCTCAATCCCGTGATGGGTGACATCGTGGGTAACCTGAAACGCGCCCGCGACGCCCGCGCAAAAGCGGAGGACGCCGACATCATTCTGTTTTCCGAGCTTTTCATTGTCGGCTATTCGCCGGAAGACCTGGTGCTCAAGCCGGCCCTGCAGGACGATGCCCGTGCCGCGGTGGAAGAGCTGGCACGCGATACCGCCGATGGCGGCCCGGCCGTGCTTGTCGGCGCGCCTTGGATGGAGGAGGGCAAGCTCTATAACGCCATGCTGCTGCTGGATGGCGGCGTCATCGCCGGCAAGACCTTCAAGGCGGACCTGCCCAATTACGGCGTGTTTGACGAGAAGCGCGTTTTCGTGGCGGGGCCAATGCCGCGGCCTTTCACGGTGCGCGGTGTCCAGCTCGGCGTGCCGATTTGCGAGGACATCTGGAAACAGGGCGTCTGCGCCGCGCTGGAAGAGAGGGGCGCGGAGATTCTCTGTGTGCCCAACGGCTCGCCCTTCGAGGCCGGCAAGGAGGATGTGCGCCTGACGCTGGCCGCGGCCCGCGTCACGGAGACTGGCCTGCCGCTGTTTTATCTCAATCAGCTCGGCGGCCAGGACGAGGTGGTCTATGACGGCGCCAGTTTTGTGCTGAACGCGGACGGCGCCATTGCCGTGGCGCTGCCGGGCTGGGCGGAGCAGGTCGCCATCACCGAATGGCGGCGTGATGCGGGCGGCAGGTGGGCCTGCGTGCCCGGCGACAGGTTCGCGGCCGAAGACCGCTCGTCCCAGGTCTATCACGCCATGATGCTGGCGCTGCGCGATTATGTGAACAAGAACCGGTTCCCGGGCGTGGTGCTGGGGCTTTCGGGCGGCATCGATTCCGCGCTGTCCGCGGCGGTGGCGGTCGACGCGCTGGGCCCGGATCGCGTCCGCTGTGTGATGCTGCCTTCGCGCTACACCAGCCGCGAAAGCCTTGAAGATGCCGATGCCTGCGCCCGGATGCTGGGCGTGAAATACGAAACCATCGAGATCGAACACGCCGTCAAGGCGATGGGCGAGACCCTGGCTGCGCCTTTTGCCGGCACGAAGGTTGATACGACGGAAGAAAATCTCCAGTCGCGCCTGCGCGGCGTGATCCTGATGGCCATCTCCAACAAGTTCGGGCCGATGGTGCTGACGACGGGCAACAAGAGCGAGATGAGCGTCGGCTACGCCACCCTCTATGGCGACATGTGCGGCGGCTATAACGTGCTCAAGGACATTTATAAGACCGAGGTGTTTCGTCTTTCCCATTGGCGCAACCAGCATTCTCCCGCGGGTGCCCTGGGGCCGCAGGGGCGCGTGATCCCCGAACGCATCATCGAGAAGCCGCCCAGTGCCGAGCTGAAGCCCAACCAGACCGATCAGGATTCCCTGCCGCCTTACGACATTCTGGATGGCATCCTGGAATGTCTGGTGGAGCGGGAATGCAGTTTCGATGAGACAGTGGCACAGGGCTATGACCCGGCAACCGTCAAGCGGGTGGAGCATTTGCTTTACATTTCGGAGTACAAGCGCCGCCAGGCGCCGCCGGGCGTGAAGATCAGCAGCCGCAATTTTGGCCGCGATCGGCGTTATCCGATTACCAACGCTTTCCGGGACGCGCGCTGATGCCTTCTTCCTTGAATCAGGTGATAGTTCGTTTTGCGCCGTCGCCCACGGGACTCCTGCATGTCGGCAATGCCCGTACGGCCCTATTGAACTGGCTGTTTGCGAAAAAGCTTGGCGGCAAATTCCTGTTGCGGATCGACGATACCGATCAGGCCCGTTCCACCAAGGCCTTCGAGGAAGCCATCTATCGCGACCTGGACTGGCTGGGCCTGCGTCATGACCTGGCCGACCGCCAGATCAACCGGCTCGCGGTTTATTCCGCGGCTTTCTACAAATTGCAGGCTGCGGGCCGCGTCTATCCCTGTTACGAAACCGAAGCCGAGCTGGAGCGCCAGCGTTCGCTGCTGGCGGCGCGCAAGCTGCCGCCCATCTATAACCGCGCCTCGCTCGATCCCGCGAACAGGAAGAAGTGGGAAGCGGAGGGCCGCAAGCCTCACTGGCGCTTCCTGCTCTCGCGCCGCAAAGTCGGGTGGACCGATCTGGTGCGCGGAGCGGTCGAGATCGATACCGCCACCATGTCCGATCCCGTGGTGGTGCGCGAAGACGGGGCCTTCCTCTATACCTTGCCGTCGGTGGCTGATGACGTGGACTTCGCCATCAGCCATGTGATCCGCGGCGAGGACCATGTCACCAACACCGCCGCCCAGATCGAGATCTTTGAGGCGCTGGGCGCGACGGTGCCGGCCTTCGCGCATTTTCCGCTGCTGGTGGGTGCAGGCGGCGAAGCCCTGTCCAAGCGGCTGGGTTCGCTGTCGCTGCAGCAGCTGCGCGAGGAAGGCGTGGAGCCGCCCGCGATCGCGTCCTATCTTGCCAAGATCGGCACTTCCGATCCTGTCGAGCCGCGCCTTTCGCTGGAGGAGCTGGCGGGCGAGTTCGACTTTGCCAAAATCGGCCGGGCACCAGCCCATTTCGTGCCGGAAGAGCTGGCCGTGCTGAACGCCAAGCTGCTCCACATTTTGCCGTATGGCGCGGTGAAGAGCCGTGTGCCGGAAGGCGAGGCGTTCTGGGACGCTATCAGGCCCAATATCGCCAAAGTGTCGGACGTTCCGGAGATGGCGCGATTGATCCATGGGCCCGTCACCCCGGTGATCGAAGATGCCGCCCTCGCCACCAAAGCTGCCGCCCTTTTGCCGCCCGAGCCCTGGAATGAAGAAACCTGGGGCGCCTGGACCAAGGCGGTTGCCGCCGAGACCGGCGCCAAGGGCCGTGGCCTGTTCCATCCCCTGCGCCTGGCGTTAACGGGCCTTGAGCATGGACCCGAACTCAAAAAGCTGTTACCCCTGATCGGGCGCGACCGGTCTCTGGCGCGGCTCAAAGGACAGATGGCGTGATGGCTTGGTGTCGGACTGGAATTCGAATTAGCGGCTGAATTTGCCGTTGTTCCCGTTCGCCTGAACCGTTCCACTCCTTTTCGAGTCCAGCCCATGTCCCATCCGACGCCCCTGCGCCTCTACAACACCCTGACCAAGTCCAAAGACGTTTTCGCGCCCATCGATCCCAAGAATGTGCGCATGTATGTCTGCGGCCCGACGGTTTACGACCTCGCCCATATCGGCAATGCGCGTCCCGTCATCGTCTTCGACGTGTTGTACCGGCTGCTGCGCCACATCTATGGCGACGCCCATGTCACCTATGTCCGCAACATCACCGACGTGGATGACAAGATCAACGCGCGCGCAGCCGAGCGCGGCATCTCCATCCGCGAACTGACCGAAGAGACCGGACGCATCTATGAGGAAGACGTCGCGGCACTGGGCAACCTGCCGCCGTCCGTGACCCCGCGCGCCACCGAGCATGTGGCCGAGATGATCGCCATGATCGAACAGTTGATCGTGGCCGGCCATGCCTATGAAGCGCAAGGCCATGTGCTGTTCGATGTCTCCTCCAAGGCCGATTACGGCAAGCTGGCACGCCGCTCGCTGGACGAGATGCTGGCCGGTGCGCGGGTGGAAGTGGCGCCTTACAAAAAAAGCGCCATGGACTTTGTGCTGTGGAAGCCGTCAGACGTGGCGCTTCCCGGCTGGGACTCGCCCTGGGGTCGCGGCCGTCCCGGCTGGCATATCGAATGCTCGGCCATGGCCGGCAAATATCTGGGCGAGACGTTCGACATCCATGGTGGCGGCATCGATCTGGTCTTTCCGCATCACGAAAATGAGATCGCACAGAGCGAGGGCGCCCATCACAATCACCCGCTGGCCAAGGTGTGGATGCACAATGGTTTCCTGCAGGTGGAAGGCGAGAAGATGGCCAAGAGCGCCGGCAATTTCTTCACCATCCGCGACCTGCTGGCCGACTGGCCGGGCGAAGTGCTGCGCTTCACCATGCTGCGCACCCACTACCGTCAGCCGATCGATTTCACGCTCTCGGGCCTGAAGGAAAGCTGGAAGACTCTGGAGCGCTGGTATGCCACGACGGAGCCGCTGGTGGACCCCGCGCCGGACGCTGATTTCTTCGAGGCGCTGTCGGATGACCTGAACACACCGGCTGCGATCGCCAGTCTGCACCAGACCGACGAGATGGGCCTGGCCGGCGGCCTGGGCTTTCTGGGCTTCTCCAATGTGCAGCTGAAGATCGCGGCCAAGGCCAGGATGGACACGGCGGCGATCGCCGAGGCCATCGCCGCCCGCACCGCAGCGCGCAAGACCAGGAACTTCGCCGAAAGCGATCGCATCCGCGATGAATTGCTGGCCAAGGGCATTGTGCTCAAGGACGGCCCGCAGGGCACGACCTGGGAAGTCCAGAAATGACCTCAGGCAAAAAAGAACGGCTGTTCATCTTCGACACCACCCTGCGCGATGGCGCGCAGACGCAGGGCGTGGATTTTTCCGTGGAAGACAAGCGCCAGATCGCGCTCGCCCTGGACGATCTGGGCGTGGATTACATCGAGGGCGGCTGGCCCGGCGCCAATCCCACCGACACGGCTTTCTTCGCCGACCGTCCGCGGCTGAACCGCGCCCGCTACACCGCCTTCGGCATGACCAAAAGGGCGGGGCGCAGCGCCGCCAACGACCCTTCATTGGCGCCGGTGCTGGAGGCCGCCAGCGACGCGGTCTGCCTGGTTGGAAAATCCAGCGCTTTCCAGGTCAAGGTGGCGCTGGAAATCTCGCTGGAAGAAAATCTCGACAATATCGCCCGCTCCATGGAGGCGATTGTCGCGAAGGGCCGCGAACCCCTGCTCGACGCCGAGCATTTCTTCGACGGCTACAAGCATGACCCGGCCTATGCGCTGGCGGCCGTTCGTACCGCCTATGAGGCCGGCGCCAAATGGCTGGTGCTGTGCGACACCAATGGCGGGGTGATGCCAGAAGAAGCCTATCGCATCGTCAGCGAGGTCAAGGCCGCGCTGCCGGATGCGTCCTTGGGTATCCACGCCCATAACGACACCGAACAGGCTGTGGCGGTATCGCTGGCCGCCATCCGCGCCGGCGTCCGCCAGGTGCAGGGTACCTTGAATGGCCTGGGCGAGCGCTGCGGCAACGCCAATCTCTGCTCGCTGTTGCCCAATCTGATGTTGAAAGAGCCTTACGCCTCCCAGTTCGAGACCGGCATCGCGTTGGGGAAGCTGAAGCAACTCACCCATGTCTCGCGGCTACTGGACGAAATTCTCAATCGCGCGCCCAACCGTTATCAGCCTTATGTCGGCGCTTCGGCCTTCACCCACAAGGGCGGCTTGCACGTCTCGGCCGTGATGAAGAATCCGCAGACCTACGAGCATGTGCCGCCGGAGTCGGTGGGCAACAAGCGCGTCGTACCGGTTTCATCCCAGTCGGGCCGCGCCAATGTCGCGGCCAACTTGTCCGTCCAGGGGGCCATGGACGGCGACAAGCCGGATCTGACGCGCCTGCTGCAGGACGTGAAGCACCGCGAATTCCAGGGCTATTCCTACGACGATGCTGCCGCGTCGTTCGAGCTGCTGGCGCTGCGCCAGCAGAAGAAGCTGCCGCGCTATTTCTCGGTCGATCGTTTCAGTGTCACGGTGGAAAGCATACGCGATCGGGATGACGAGTTGACATCGCGCGCCCATGCGGTCGTGGAGATGACGGTGGCGGGCGACAAAATCCGCAACACAGGAAGCGGCAACGGTCCTGTCAACGCGCTGGACGCGGCGCTGCGCATGGATCTTGGAAAATATTCGTCCTATCTGGCCGATCTGCGGCTGGTGGACTACAAGGTGCGCATCCTGACCAGCGGCACTGAGGCCGTCACCCGCGTGATGGTGGAATCGGCCGACGGCAAGGGCGAGCGCTGGTCCACGGTGGGCGTTTCGGAGAATATCGTGGACGCCTCCTTCGAGGCGCTCACCGATTCCATCATCTACAAGCTCTATCGCGACAAGGCGCCGGCTTAGGAACGGGCAGGGGCATTGAGTGCCCCTTCCAGAATTTCCAGCGCCGCTTGCGGCCCATCCGCCAGGTAGTAGAGCTTGAGGACTTTGTCCTTGGCGAACCCCTTTTTGACGATGGCGTGCAGCATCGCATCCAAGGCATCGAAATAGCCGTTTACATTGACCACGATGATCGGCTTGGCATGCACGCCGAGCTGGGCTTCCGTCGCCACCTCGAAAAATTCGTCGAAGGTGCCGAGCCCGCCGGGCAGGACGACAAAGGCATCCGACACCTGCAACATCAGGTTCTTGCGCTCCTGCAGGTGCGGGGTGACGATCAGTTTTTCCTGGGGCGAAACACCTGGCTCGAGCGCCTGCAGGAAGCCCGGCATGATGCCCTGAATCTCGCTGCCGCCGTCCAGCGCCGCCCTGGCCACAACGCCCATCAGTCCCAGTCCGCCGCCGCCGAACACCAGCGAAAAGCCCATCCGGGCGATGCCGCTGCCGATGGATTCAGCCGCCTGGCGGAATGCCGGATCGTCGCCGAAGGAGGAACCGCAGAAGACGCAGACCGCGGCGCCCGATTTTTGTGGTGTAGGCTTGTCCATGTTGAGAGCAGGGTTGCGCAACTTTGTGGTAGTTCTTTAAACCACACCTTCCTAAACAGGTTTCATCGCCCTTTCCAACGGAGATTATTTTGCCGCGCTGGGTATGGATTTTGGCGGCGGTGGCCGTGCTGGCCATGATTGCCGGTTTTGTGACATTTGGCGGCGGCGATATGGGGCGGTAGGAGAAAGAGCCTTTCATGCCCCATCCGATCGAAGAAGGCATCGGCGCGCCATCCTTCAGCCCCCTGTGGCGGCTGATGCCCTATCTGTGGCCCCAAGGCCGGCCCGACCTGAAGCTGCGGGTGGTGCTGAGCGTCCTGTTCCTGATGCTGGGCATCGTAGCCACCACCGTCTCACAGCAATTCCTGGGTGCCGCGGTCGATGCCTTCGGCACCACGCCCCAGACCGCGGCGATGTGGGTGGTGGTCGCGCTGGTGGCGGCCTATGCGATGTCGCGTCTGCTGATGCAGGCCTGCGCCCAATTGCGCGACGGTGTGTTCGCCAAGGTTCAGTATCACGCCATGCGCGAAGTGGCGGTGGAGACCTTCGCCCATGTCCATACCTTGTCCATGCGCTTCCACCTGGAACGCAAGACCGGCGGCTTGTCGCGCATTATCGAGCGCGGCACCCGGGGCATAGACAATATCCTGTCCTTCGCCCTGTTTTCGGTCTTCCCGATCATCTTCCAGGTGCTGATCTATGCGGGGCTGCTGTTCTACACCTTCAATATCTGGGTGGCGTTGACCGCGATCGTCATGGTGGCGGCCTATAGCTGGTTCACGGTCGCCGTCACCCGCTGGCGCGTCGCCTTTCGCCGCGAGATGAACCAGAGCGACACCGACGCCAATACCAAGGCGGTGGACAGCCTGATCAATTTCGAGACGGTCAAGTATTTCAACAACGAAAAGCACGAGACGCGGCGCTATGACGTCTCGATGGAAAAATATTCCCTGGCCTCGATCCAGTCGCAGACCTCGCTGTCCATCCTCAACACCGGCCAGGCAGCGATCATCGCGGTGGGGCAGGGCGTGGTGCTGGTATTGGCCGCCCTGATGGTGAAGTCGGGCGAGGTCAAGCTGGGCCAGTTCGTCGCCGCCAATCTGATCGTGATCCAGCTCTATCAGCCGCTGAACCTTCTGGGCACCGTCTATCGCGAAATCACGCAAGGGCTGGTGGACATGGAGGCCATGTTCCGGCTGCTGCATCAGCCGCAGGAAGTGCAGGACAAACCAGGGGCCAAGCCACTTGTCGTCCGGGGCGGGGAGATCCGCTTCGAGGATGTGGTGTTCGCCTATGATCCGGAACGCACGGTTCTGAAAGGGATCAGCTTCACCGTGCCGGCGGGCAAGACCGTGGCCGTCGTGGGGCCCTCCGGCGCCGGCAAGTCCACCATCAGTCGCATTCTCTACCGCTTTTACGACATCAAGAGCGGCAAGGTGACTATCGACGGCCAGGATGTCCGTGACGTGACACAGGAAACCCTGCGCGCCGTGATTGGCATCGTCCCGCAGGACACGGTGCTGTTCAACGACACGGTCAAGTACAACATCGCCTATGGCCGGATCGGCGCCAATGAGGCCGAAATCAAGGAAGCGGCGCGCCTTGCCCAGATCGACAAGTTCATCGTGGAATTGCCGCTGGGCTATGACTCCATGGTGGGCGAACGGGGGCTCAAGCTGTCGGGCGGCGAGAAACAGCGCGTCGCCATCGCCCGCACCATTCTCAAGAATCCGCCCATCCTGCTTCTGGACGAAGCGACCAGTGCGCTGGACACCGGCACCGAACGCGAAATCCAGAGCGCCCTCAACGAAGTCTCGCGCGATCGCACCACTCTGGTCATTGCGCACCGGCTTTCCACCGTGGTCGACGCCGACGAGATCCTGGTGCTGGACCATGGCCGCATCATCGAGCGCGGCCGCCATTCCGAACTGCTGGCGCTGGGCGGGCATTATGCCGCCATGTGGAACAAGCAGCGCGAAGCCGCCGCCGCCCGCGAGAAGCTCAAGGAAGTCGAAAACGATCCCGACGTCGCGCCGGGCGTGGCCAAGGCCACACCCGTTTAGGCGGCACCGTCCTTTTGGGATCCATCAGCGGCAGCTGATGGACGAGTTCGTCACGCCCCAAAATTCCTCGCGCCTAAGCTTGAATGCTGTCAGCGGCGGATATTGGACGACACGCGCCCAGCATGTTGCCGAGCACGATCGGTCGCCATCTCAGACGGACGTCAACGGTTAGAGGATCTCGACGCGATCGACTTCCACGCCCTTGTTGCCTTGGCGCGTGGAGTAGCGAATACGCTGGTCGGGCTCCACCTGCTGCACGCCTGAGCGCCTGAGCGCGCTGGCATGCAGATAGATGTCGCCGCTGCCGCTGTCCGGCATCACAAACCCGAAGCCCTTCTGGTCGTTGAAGAACTTGATCTTGCCTTCGACCATGGGACCGGACGGCCCGCTGTCGCGGTGATGAAAGCCGCCGCCACCGAAACCATCGCGCCGCGGGCCCCGGCTGGGCGCTTCCGCGGTGGACGTATCGATGCTGTGCACCGTCACCACCTGCATCCCGCGCGCACTGTCTGCCAGGTCACAAACGATGCTCGTGCCGGGTGGCACGTCGCTGTGACCCGCCGCCTGAAGCGCGCTGGCGTGACAGAAGGCGTCGCCGCCATTGTCGAGTGTGATGAATCCGTAACCCTTGGTTCCGTTGAACCACTTCACTTTGCCCTTCGCAGAAGCCTGCGAAATGGTTTTTTCATTGCCATATGCCATTGAACCGACGCACTGCCCCATGCCGGTTGGACACCCCAAGACGCTCCCCATCCCGGCCAATAAGGGGGGCGCCTGCGACATCATGACTACAGAAAGGGTTGGCCCGCAACGGTGTTAACAGCACAATTGTTACGGTCTTTAATGCTGCGGCGCAGCAAGTTCCCTTGACTTCTGCCGCGCATCCCTTGATATAGGCGTATCCGCAGCGACGCACCGGGCGCCCTCCCTGAAATTGGGCGCTTATCCGCCGGATCTCTGTTTGACCTTCCGTTCCCTCCAATGTGCGTGGAAGACGGCAACCCGCCGTAATCCCGCGCCTTTTGGCGCGTCCACGGTATTTGAGGACTTTGTGACTGACCTGACTTTCGTTTCGCTTGGCGTGGCCGAGCCGATCCTTCGCGCGCTCGCCGCCGAGAACTACACCCATCCCACCCCCATCCAGGCCAAGGCCGTTCCGGCCCTGCTGGAGGGCCGCGATCTCCTGGGCATCGCCCAGACCGGCACCGGCAAGACGGCCGCCTTCGGTCTGCCGCTGCTGCAGAAGCTCTCGGTCGGCCATGTGCCGCCCGGCCCCAAGCAAGCCCGCGCCCTGATCCTGGCACCGACCCGCGAGCTGGCGGTGCAGATCGAGCAGAGCCTTCGCACCTATGGCCGCTTTTTGAATTTGAAGCTGGCCGTGATCCTGGGCGGCGTCAGCCAGAACAACCAGGTACGGGCCATGGCGCGCGGCGTGGACATTCTGGTGGCGACACCGGGACGCTTGCTTGACCTGGTGCAGCAGAAGCATGTGCGGCTGGACGCGGTGGAAAGCTTCATCGTGGATGAAGCCGATCGCATGCTCGACATGGGCTTCATCCGCGATGTGCGCAAGCTGGTGGTGCTGCTGCCGAAGAAGCGCCAATCCATGCTGTTCTCGGCCACCATGCCCGACGACATCGCCAAGCTGGCGCATGAAATGCTGAACCAGCCCCAGCGCATCGAGATCGCGCCGCAAGGCCGTACCGCCGATCGCGTCACCCAGAAACTTTATTTCGTGCCGATGCCGCAGAAGCGCCAGCTGCTGAGCGAGCTCTTGAAGGACGTGTCGCTGAACCGCGTGATCGTCTTCACCCGCACCAAGCATGGCGCCAATCGCGTGGCCGAGCACCTGTCGCGCACTGGCGTGGTGGCGGAGGCCATCCATGGCAACAAGAGCCAGAACGCCCGTCAACGCGCGCTGGAGATGTTCCGCGACGGCAAGGCCCGCGTGCTGGTGGCCACCGACATCGCCGCCCGCGGCATCGACATCGACAATATCTCCCATGTGGTGAATTTCGAGCTGCCCAACGAGCCGGAAAGCTATGTCCATCGCATCGGCCGCACCGCGCGCGCCGGCACCGAGGGCGTTGCCATCAGTTTCTGCGATGCCTCCGAGCGCAATTACCTGCGCGACATCGAGCGGCTGATCCGCATGAAGATCGAGGTCGTGGCTCATGACTTGCCGGAGCTGACGGAAGAACAGCGCCGTCAGATGGAGGAGCCGCGCCGGCCTCATGGTCACCGGCATGGCAAGCCGCACGGCCACAAGGGCGGCGGTCACAAGCAGGGTGGCCATCACCATGGCGGCCGCGGCGAGCCCGGCGAGGCGCACAATCCCCATGCCCCCAAGAAGCGCAACGGTTCGCGCCCTCACTGGCATCGCGGCAAGGACCAGAGTAAGGCGCGGCGCGCGAATAGCGCGTGAGCAGGTCCAGTGGACCTGCGAAAGCGACGAACGCCGCGAGCTTGAGCGAGCGGCCGGGGACATAAATCTTGGTCGCGACCATTCATATCTTCGTTGACGGTGACGCCTGCCCCGTAAAGGCGGAAGTGGAGAAGGTGGCGGCGCGGCACAGCCTGGCCGTCACCATCGTCAGCAATGGGGGGCTCAGGCCATCCGCCAATCCGCGCCTGCGCCATGTCGTGGTGGCGGAGGGCGCGGACGCCGCCGATAACTGGATCGTGGATAACATCGCCGCCCGCGACATCTGCATCACCGCCGACATTCCCCTGGCGGCGCGTTGTCTGGACAAGGGTGCGCGTGTGCTGGGGCCGAACGGCAAGCGCTTTACACAAGAAAGCATCGGCATGGCGCTGGGCATGCGGGAACTCAGCCGGCACCTGCGCGAGCTTACGCCTGGCGGACAAACCCGGCACGCCGGGTTCAGCAGCCGTGATCGTTCCAGTTTCCTAAATGAACTGGAAAATTGCATCGTTGCGCTGAAACGCGCATTTTAGTCCTGCGTCGTGCGACGGCCCCGCGAGAGGAACGATGTCCGATTTCGGCCTGAAACTCGAAAATCATTATGCCAGCCTGGGCAATGGCTTTTTCACCCATCAGCCGGCGGAGAAGGTTGGCGAGAGGCCCAGGCTGATCCACGCCAATGAGGACGCCGCGGCGCTGCTGGATCTTGATCCGCAGGTGTTCAAGGACCGCCGCTTCGTCGAAGTGGCCGCCGGTCACCGGCCGCTGGAAGGCTTCAAGCCTCTGGCGATGGTTTACTCCGGTCACCAGTTCGGCGTCTGGGCCGGACAGCTTGGCGACGGCCGGGCACTCCTGATCGGCCAGGTGCGCAACCGCAAAGGCCAGCTTTGGGACATCCAGCTCAAGGGTGCCGGCCGCACGCCCTATTCCCGTTTCGGTGACGGGCGCGCGGTGATGCGCTCCACCTTGCGGGAATATCTCTGCAGCGAAGCGATGGCGGCGCTGGGTGTGCCGACCTCACGCGCGCTGGCGGTCGTCGCCACCGGCGAGAGGGTGATGCGGGAGCGGCCGGAGCCTGGCGCGGTGCTGACGCGGCTGGCCAGGAGCCACGTGCGCTTCGGCCATTTCGAGCATTTCTTCCACCGCGGCCAAAAGGCCGAAGTGAAAGCGTTGGCCGATTACGTCATCGCCGAATATTTCATCGAATTCGCCCAGGACTATGCCGGCTGGTTTGGTGCGGTGGTCAAGGCCACGGCGGAGCTGATCGCGCGCTGGCAGGCCGTCGGCTTTGCCCATGGCGTGATGAACACCGACAATATGTCCATCCTGGGTCTGACCATCGATTATGGTCCCTATGGCTTCATGGATGCCTATGATCCGGAATTCGTCTGCAATCACAGCGACGAACAGGGGCGCTACAGCTTCATCAACCAGCCGATGATCGCGCACTGGAACCTGCGGGCGCTGGCGCTGGCCGTGTCAGACCTGATCCCCACCGATCAGCTGCTGGAGAAGCTCACCAGCTTCGAGGAGCATTTCGCCAGAAAATATCGCGAGCTGATGCGGGCCAAACTCGGCCTGACACATGAGGAAGAAGGCGACGATCGGCTGATCGGCGATCTTCTGGCGCTGATGGCCAAGGCGCGGGCCGACTACGCGCTCAGCTTCCGCAAGCTGACGGCTGAGGATGGCGAATGGCTGGCCCTGTTCGGAGACAGCAATCCGGATGCCGAGGCCTGGCTGTCACGCTACCGCGTCCGCACCGAAAGCGAGGACCTATCGGGTCTTTCGTTGATCAATCCCAAATTCGTGCTGCGCAACTGGGTAGCGGAAACGGCTATCCGCGCGGTGGAAGACAGGGGCGATGTGGCGACCCTGGATCGCATCTTCCGGATCCTGAAGACACCATTTGAAGAGCATGACGGCGACGAAGCTTTCGCCGCGTCGCCGCCGTCATCCATGTGCGATCTGGAAGTGAGCTGTTCTTCCTAGTCCAGCTTACCAGTTCGTTGAAATATATTTCACTTCGCAGAACTCGATCAGGCCGTGGTGCGAGCCCTCGCGGCCCAGGCCCGACTGCTTGACGCCGCCAAAGGGCGCCGCCGGGTCCGACATCAGGCCGCGGTTGAGGCCCAACATGCCGGACTCCAGCTTCTCGCAGATCTGAAGGCCCCGCTTGATGTCCTGGGTATAGACATAAGCCGCCAGGCCATACTCGGTATCGTTAGCCTTGCGGATCGCTTCGGCCTCGTCCTCGAAGGACTGCAACGATACCACCGGCCCGAAGATTTCTTCCTTCATCATGTCGGCGTTGTCGGGCACATCGGCCAGCACGGTGGGTGGATAGTAGTAGCCCGGCCGGTTCAGGCGCTGGCCACCCAGCAGCAGCTTGGCGCCCTTGGTCACGGCGTCGTCCACCAGCTCGGCGATCTTGGCGACGGATTTCTCGTTGATCATCGGGCCGAGGGTGGATTGCGGATCGGTGGCCTCGCCCAGCTTGATCGCCGCCATGCGCCCCACGATGCCGTCGGTGAAGGGCTGGTAGACATCCTTGTGGACATAGAAGCGGTTGGCGGCGGTGCACGCCTCGCCGCTGTTGCGCATCTTGGCCAGCATGGCGCCGTCCAGGGCGTCGTTGAGATTGGCGTCCTTGCAGACCAGGAAAGGCGCATTGCCACCCAGTTCCATGGCGCAGGAGATCACCTGGTCGGCGGCTTCGTGCAGCAGGGCGCGGCCGACTTGGGTCGAACCGGTGAAGGAGAGCTTGCGCACCCGCGGATCGTGCAGCACCGCCTTGGAGAGAGCGCTGGCCTTGGCGGTGGTGACGACATTGACCACACCCGCCGGCACGCCGCAGTCATGCATGATCTGGGCGACGGCAAAGGCGGTGAGCGGGGTCTCGGTGGCGGGCTTGAGCACCACGGTGCAGCCGGCCGCCAACGCCGGCGCGATCTTGCGGGTGGCCATCGCCGCCGGATAATTCCAGGGCGTGATCAGGAGCGCAATGCCCATGGGCTGATACTGCACCAGGATGCGCGCGCCGCTGGCCGGCGCCATCGCGACCTCACCCAGCACATGACAGCATTCCTCGGCATACCAGCGGTAGAATTCGGCGGCATAGAGAACTTCGCTGCGCGCGTCGGGCAGCGCCTTGCCGTTCTCCAGGCTGATCAGATAGGCCAGCCATTCGATATTCTCGACGATCTTCTCATAGCATTTGCGCAGGATCTCGGCGCGGTGGCGCGGCGTGGTCGCCGCCCAGCCGGCGGCGGCCTTGTCGGCGGCGTCCACCGCCGCCATGGCGTCATTGGCGTCGCAGTCGGCGACATCGCAGATTTTCTTGCCGGTGGACGGATCGAAGACATCAACGCGTTTTTTGCTGGCGGCTTCCACCCATTTGCCGCCGATCCAGAGGTCGGTGGGAATCGGGAAGGGGGCAGGGCCCTTGGCAGGCGTGGGGATGGTGAGCGTATTGGTCATGGGTCTCTCTATTCTCGATATTCAGGAAGCCAGCGTGGCGCGGTTGCCGGTGAAGGCGGCGCGGGTGATCGCTTTCAGGGCGTCCACATCCAGCTTGCGGGGATTGTTGTTGACCAGGCGGGCGGCGCCAATGGCGGCTTCGGCCGTCCAATCCTGCTTGTCTTCCGGCAGGCCCAGGTCCTTCAGGGTCACCGGAATACCGATATCCTTGAGCAGGCTGGCGACTTCATCGATCACCTTGCGCGAGAGTTCTTCGTCCGTGCCGGAAAGGCCGATGGCGCGGCCGATCTCGGCAAAACAATCGACACAAGTGGGACGGTTGAACTCCATCACATAGGGCATCAGGAGCGCCACCCCCATACCGTGGGGCGTGTGGGTTTCGTTGCCTACCGGATACTGGATGGCATGCGCCGCCGCGGTTCCGGCCGCGCCGAAAGCGCAACCGGCGGCCAGCGAGGCCAGCATCATCTGCTCGCGCGCCTCGATATTCTTGCCGTCCTTCACCGCGGTGCGCAGGGCCTTGAAGATGTTCTTGAGCGCCAAGAGGCCAAAGGTGTCGCTGAGGACATTCTTGCCCACGAACACGTTCTTGACCGTCAGATCCGGCGTCACCTCGCGCCGCGCCGCGGTGAAGCTTTCGATGGCATGGGTCAGCGCGTCGGCGCCGCTGACTGCCGTAAGGCCCGGCGGGCAGGTGAGGGTCAGTTCCGGATCGCACACGGCCGCGCGCGGGATCAGATAAGGACTGGAGATGCCGACCTTGGTGCCGCGCTCGGTATCGGCGATCACCGCGACAGGGGTCACTTCCGAGCCGGTGCCCGAGGTCGTGGGCACCGCGATCACCGGCGCCACGGGACCCGGAATCTTGTTCTCGCCGTAATAGTCGCGCAGCGAACCGCCATGCTGCAGCAACAGGGCGACGCACTTGGCCATGTCCATGCAGGAGCCGCCGCCGATGCCCAGCACCACATCCGGTTTGAAGCTGGCATTCTCTTCCACGCAGGCCGAAATGCCATTGATGGGAAGATCCGCCTCGGTGCGATCGTAGACCCGCACCTCGACACCATTGGCCTCAATGTCCTTCACCATCGCCTTGAACTGGGCATCGCCGCCCATGCGGGCATCGGTGCAGACCAAGGCGCACTTGCCGATCTGGGCGGTCATAAGCCCAAGGGCGGCGCGCTGGCCGGAGCCGAACACGACGGACGTGGGCAGGCGCAGGGCGCCGAAGAGAGATGTCATTGGGTTTTTTCCTTCCGGGATGGGACTTGATGCGACGGAAGATGGGCCTCGGCCGCCAGCTTGCGCAGGTCGGCCCACAGGCCATCGTCGATGAACATGCCCCTCTTGATCGATTGGGCGCGCACGGCATGGGCGCGGTCGCCCGGCGCCAGCACCGGATGCTCCGGATCGGCGGGGGCCGCGGCGCGGATCTCGTTCAGATAGTCGGTGACCAGCGCCTTGGCGGCTTCGGCATGGGGCGGCGCGATGACAATGAAGAGGTCGCCCTTGTTGCTGACATGCACCGAATCCAGGGTACCTTTGACAGTGGTGCCGATGGCTGACGCGGCGAGGCTTGCCACCAGCACCTCGAAGGCGATGCCCAGCGCATAGCCCTTGGGCCCGCCGAAGGGCGCGATGGCGCCCTTCTTGGCCGCCGAAGCATCGGTGGTGGGATCGCCCTTCTCGTCCAGCGCCCAGCCCAGCGGGATCGGTGCGCCGCGGTTGGCGTGATCGTGGATCTTGCCCATCGAGACCAGGCCCGTGGCCATGTCCAGCACCATGGGGGTGGGATCGGCGGGCACGCCGATGGCGATGGGGTTGGTGCCGATCATGGCCTTGCGCCCGCCCCAGGGATGGACCAGCGCCTCGGAAATGGTCAGTGCGATACAGGTCAGGCCCAGAGCCGCGACATGCTCGGCGTAATAGGCCAGCGCGCCCAGGTGGTTGGTGTTGCGGATGGCGGCGATGGCGATGCCGTCTTCTTTCGCCCGGGGCACGATGGTGTCCAGCGCCGCCATGGCGACGACAGGGCCCAGGCCCCGCTGGCCATCCACGGACAGAAATGAGCGCGCCGTCCATTGCTGGTCGCCGGTGGTGTCCGCCACGGAAAGGCCGGCATGGATGCGCTCGACCACCCGGCGTAGGCGCAAGAGGCCGTGAGAAGGAATCGCCCGCATCTCCGCTTCAAGGAACAGGCCAGCCTGGGTGCGGGCATGGACTTCGGGCACGCCGTTGGCGAGCAGGATGCCCTCGGCCAGCTTGCGGACGGTTTCGACGGGGACCAGCACCGATCAAATATCCTATAGGATTTTGGCACCGTATGGGGTATGGTCCTGATGGTCAAGGTAAAAAGGCGGTCTTTCTGTGAACAAAGTTCCAGCGCTGGCGGCGAACGACGACCGGCAGATCGCCCGCCCGCCGGGGCTGGCGGAGGAGGTCTATCGCCGCATCCGGGCCGACATCATGTCCCTGAAGCTGCCCCCGGAGAGCCGCGTGTCGGTGGACAGCCTGGCGCGGGAGCTGGGGGTGTCACAGACCCCGATCCGCGAGGCGCTCTCCATGCTGGAAGCCAATGGCCTGGTCAGCAAACGGCATTTCGCCGGCTATGCCACTACCCCGCGGATGGACCGGGCCCAGCTGGACGAGCTGTTCGAGTTCCGCCTGCTGATCGAGCCTCATGCTGCGCGCAAGGCGGCCCTGATGATGAACGAGGCCGACATGGCTCTTCTGGCCAGCGGCGAGGCGGCACCCTCACACGACGCCTTCGCCGATCTGGACACCGATTTCCACCGCCTGATCGCGCAGGGGGCCGGCAACCATCTGATCGCGGACTCCCTGGCCCGGCTGCACATCCATGTCCATATCTTCCGCTCCTGCTTTAGGCGCGAGATCGCCGAGGAGGCGGTGGACGAGCATGACGCCATCATCGCCGCCATCCGGGCGCGCGATGACTGGGCCGCGGAGGGCGCCATGCGCCGGCACATCGAGCGCTCTTACCGGCGTTTGCGCGACTTCATTAAGGAGTGAGACGCGTCCGCATGTCGTGGTAGGCGGCCAGGATCAGGGCATGGAGCGCGGTCTCTTTTATTGGCTCGCCCGAGCGCAGCTTCACATGCCGCATCCGTTTGCCATTGCCTAGCAGCAGCTCCGCGGGATCCCGCAGGCTCGCGCCCTGGAAAAAACCGACATTCACGTGGCTGGTGAAGGCGGCCACATAGGCGAAGGCCGCATCCTCCACACAAGCTGTGGGACAGCCGTCATGCATCAGCTCACGCACATCCGGCCCGCAGGCGCGCATCCGCTCGAACCAGGGCAGGGCAAAGCCGCGGGGCGCATCGCCGCCGGCAAACCAGGCCTCGACCGCCGGGTCTCGCCGCATCGCGCCGGGAAACCGAAAGAGGTCGCTTGCGGGCGGCAAGTTATTTGCCGTTCGCCTTGCGCCAGGCGGCATAGCGCGCCTTGGTCTCGTCGTTGGGCGGATAGAGACCGGGCAGGGGCAGGCCCTTTTCGATCTCGCCCATGATCCAGCCTTCCTGGGTTTCCTGCTCCACCGCCTGTTCGGTGACCTCGGCCAGCATGGCCTGCGGGATCACCACCGCGCCGTCGCCGTCGGCGACGATGCCGTCGCCCGGGAAGATCGCCACGCCGCCGCAGGCGATGGGCTCCTGCCAGTTGATGAAGGTCAGGCCCGCGACGGAAGCCGGCGCCGCCGCGCCCGCGCACCAGACCGGCAGGCCGGTCGTCAGCACGCCTTCCATGTCGCGCATCACCCCGTCGGTGATCAGGGCGCCGACTTTGCGCTTGGCCATGCGGGCACAGAGGATGTCACCGAAGATGCCGGCATCGGTCACGCCCATGGCGTCGGCCACGGCGATCACCCCTTCCTCCATCGCCTCGATGGCGGCGCGGGTGGAGATGGGCGAGGCCCAGCTCGCCGGCGTCGCCAGGTCCTCGCGCGCCGGCACAAAGCGCAAGGTGAAGGCGGTGCCGGCCACGCGCTTCTGGCCGGGCTGTTTGGGGAAGGCGCCGCGCAGCCAGACATTGCGCAGCCCTTTCTTCAGCAGCACCGTGGTCAGGGTGGCGGTGGAAATGCCCCGCAAAATCTCTTTGGTCTTTTCATCCATGGTTCAGCCCTTCGCGGCGATGCGCCAATCTGCTTGTGGCCTCATGCTTCGACAAGCTCAGCATGAGGGTGAGGAGCAATTTGCCGAAGGCAAACGAAATGGTCCAGTGGACCATT
>CAYQZM010000017.1:0-7026 GCA_964421935.1 uncultured Rhizobium sp.
ATCGAGGATTTTGAACTGGTGCTCAGCGCCGGCGGCGATCACATCCAGCTTGGCCGGTGGCCGCTTACTTGGTGAGCGCGCTGACCGCCAGGAAGGCCAGGTGGGTGCGGTAGCGGGCAGTGTCCCAGCCGCGGGTCTGGACCAGCTCATGCCATAGCGCCGGCGAGGTCAGGCTGAAGAGGATATCGGCCGCCGTCGCCGGCGACAGATGCGGGGCCAATGCGCCCTCATCGCGGAAGCGGGCCACCAGGGTCTGGCACAGCGGCAGCCGGCCCGGTGTTTCGGTCGTTCCGGACGCACGCAGCACTGGCCAGAGCCGCACATAGCTCTCTGCTAGCCTGGTCAGCACGGAGGCCAGGGCAGCACGCGCGCTGGGTGCCTGTTCGGCGATCTCGGGCCCTTCGGGCAAGGCAAGATCCGCGCGCAAGGTGGCCAACAAGGCGGCACGGTCCGGGAAATGCAGATAAACCGCCTGACGCGAAAGACCCGCCCCGGCTGCCACTTCCGCCATGCTGAAATCCGGCCGGGCCCGCGCACACGCGAAGGTGGCGTCCAGGATGCGTCGGCGGCCGCCGGCCTCACTTGACATTATGTAAACCTCAGAAAGTCCTGCTTTACAGTCTGTCAAGGCAGGATGAAACGCAAGAAAAATCGCCAAAATATTAGTCAATTATATTGACTATCAATTATTTTGACTAGAGAGTGGCGGTGTCTGGTGAGGAGACGTCCATGCCCAATGACACGCCCTGGTACGACACGATCGTGATGCCAGCCCTGCTGCGCTGGGCCCGCGCCACCTATGGCGAGGCCATGCGCGAAGCGCTGGCTAAGGCCGGATGCGACGACATTCCGTCCAACGGCCTGTTCGTGATCGGCGGCTTGGCGATGGGGGCAGGCGATGTGCCGCTCTCGGCCCTGGTCCGGGACCTCAAGGTCTCCAAGCAGGCGGCAGGACAGTTGGTCGATACCTTGGTTCTGCGCGGCTATCTGCGGCGCGAGGTGGACGAGGCCGACCGGCGCCGCTTCACCGTGGCCCTGACCGAGCGCGGCCGGCATGCCGCCGCCGTCCAGCGGGCGGAGCGCGAACGCATCGATGCGGACCTGGAGCGGCGCGTGGGATCGGCGGCCCTGATCCAGACCCGCCGCACCCTGGGCGCCCTGATCGAGATGGCAAGGGGTGAAAAAGCGGAAGGCAGTCCCTAACCCCAGGCGGTGACTCTTTTTGTTGCAAAGCGTACCGTTCAAGTGGGCACAAGAAGGGGGACGGGCATGACGCGCAAGCTTGCCGCGGAATTCATCGGAACAGCCTGGCTGGTCCTTGGCGGATGCGGTGCGGCCGTGCTGGCCGCGGCCTTTCCGGCTTTGGGCATCGGCTTTGTCGGCGTCGCTCTGGCCTTCGGCCTGACGGTACTGACCATGGCCTTCGCCATCGGCCATGTCTCGGGCTGCCACCTCAATCCCGCCGTTTCGGTCGGGCTATGGGCGGGCGGGCGTTTCCCGGCCTCGGATCTGCCCGGCTATATCATCGCCCAGGTGCTGGGCGGCATCGCCGGTGCGGGCGTGCTGTATCTCATCGCCAGCGGCCACGCCGGTTTCGATGTCCACGCCGGCTTTGCCAGCAACGGCTATGGCGATCATTCGCCCGGCGGTTACAGCCTGACCGCGGCGCTGGTCTGCGAAGTGGTGATGACCTTCGCCTTCCTGTTCGTGATCCTGGGCTCGACTCATGGCCGGGCACCGCAAGGCTTTGCCCCCATCGCCATTGGCCTGGCTTTGACCCTGATCCATCTGATCTCGATCCCGGTGACCAACACCTCGGTTAATCCGGCACGTTCGACGGCGCCGGCCTTGTTCGCCGGCGGTTGGGCGCTGGAGCAACTCTGGTTGTTCTGGGTGGCGCCGATCATGGGCGCACTGATTGCCGGCTTTGTCTATCGCTGGCTGAGCCCCAATGAACCTGCACCGGTCGATGTAGCGGGTCGCTGATCAACTGGCATCGTGGAAGATGATGCCCAGGGTATGGCGCTGGCCGCTCGTGAGCCGGCTGACGCCATGGCGCATCTTCACTTGATAAATGCCGCGCGTGCCTTTGACGGGACGGTTGTTCACCGCAAAGCACACACCATCGCCCTGGGAGAGCGGCACCACCATCACACGGGACTGCATGCGCGGGCGTTGTTCGGTCAGCACGAATTCTCCGCCGGCGAAATCCTTGCCCGGTTCCGACAGCAGGATCGTCACTTGGAGGGGAAAGACCTCTTTGCCGTAGAGATCCTGGTGGAGGCAGTTGTAATCGCCGGGACCGTAGCGCAACAGCAATGGCGTGGGCCGGGTCTGCCCGGCTTTGTGGCAATGGCTGATGTAATCGGGATGGCTGTCGGGAAAGCGTGCCGCTTTGCCCAGCTTTTGCTGCCAGCCATTGGCGATGGTGGCCAGGCGCGGATAGAGCCCGGTGCGCAAGCTTTCGACCATCCGGGGCAGGGGGTAGCTGAAATAGCGATACTCGCCGCGGCCAAAGCCGTGCCGCGCCATCACGACCCGGCTGCGGAAGCCGTCATCCCAGTCATAAAGCATCGCGGTGGCGACGCAGGCCGCCCGTTCCAGCAAGCCCGGCAGCAACGCCCAGCCCTGCTCGTCCAGCTCGGCGCCGATCCGGGTCCAGTCCTGTTTCAATCCGGTCATGGTGGAAGAATAGCCGCTTCCGCGCCGCGCCCGCCTCCCAGTTCCGGCGTTCAAACTTTGGGGCGAAGCCACCCGCGGTTCATTGCCAAAACGCTTCCGGGGCCGTGCGCCGCCGCAAAGAGAAGGCCTGCAATAAACGTGAAGTGATCGACGAAAAATCCGAACTCGGCCTGATTTCCCGACCAATGCGAGGGGCCATGGAAGGCAAAGCCCAGAAACAGCACATAGGCCGCGGCCAGAAGTGCTGCTTCCGAGAAATAGGCGCCGGTAAGAAAACACGCGATAAGCGCTAGTTCGAGTAACGCCGCAAGCCAGGCTAGAAGCTTGGCCAGGGGAAAACCCGCCGCCGCGATGTAAGCCGTCGTCGTATTGACATCCATCAGCTTGAAACTCACCGCCATAATGAAGACGGCGGCGAAGATCAGGCGCCCCGCCAAGATCGCAACTGTGGACCATCCTGTCCGCTTGGTGTCTGTCGTCATGCGCCTCTCCTGTTATTTTGCTACCTGCCTCAAGGACGGGCGGCGGCTTCGCCTGCCGACGGCGCCTTGGAGATATTTTTGGACCCGCATGCCTTGACCCTCTAGGGTCAAATTGGTCCGGGGATCAATTTGAGCGGCGAACCGGCCGAGCACAAGCGAGACGCAATGACCACCATCTATGGCATCAAGAATTGTGACACGATGAAGAAGGCTCGCACCTGGCTGGACAGGCACAAGGTTGCGTACAGCTTCCACGACTACAAGGCTTCCGGCATCGACAAGCCGACGCTGGAAGGCTGGACGAAGAAAGTCGGCTGGGAAATCCTGCTCAATCGTGCTGGCACCACTTTCAAGAAGCTGCCCGATGCTGACAAGGAAGGGCTCACGGAAAAGAAGGCGATCGCCCTGATGCTGGCCCAGCCCTCCATGATCAAGCGGCCGGTGCTCGAGGCCAAAGGCAAGCTCACCGTCGGTTTCAAGCCGGAGGAATACAAGAAGCTGTTTGGGTGACGAGCGGCGCACAGCGCGCGAGCAAGGCCAGTGGACTTGCGAGAGCGAGGAACGCCGCGAGCTTGGGCGGGCGGCCGGATCAGCGGCGATAGTGCAGGAAGACGTTGCCGTTCTTGAAGGTGCGGCTGTTCTCCAAGGTCAGCCTGGGCCCGCCCGGCAGGCCGTCGAACAAAGTGCGGCCGGCACCCAGTATCACCGGGCACAGCATGAATTGATAATCGTCGATCAGATCGGCGGCCGCGAGCTGTTTGACGATGCTGCCGCTACCCAGGACGGTAAGGCCCTTGCCGTCTTCCTGTTTCAGCCGCGCGATTTCGCCGGCCGGATCGCCGTCCAAAATGACGATGTTGGTCCAGTCCGAATTTTTCAGGCTGCGCGAAAACACATATTTGCGCGCCGCGTTCATGCCCTTGGCGACTTCCGGCATCATCTGCGCCGCCATCGGTGTGGGCCAGAAGGCCTTCATCAACTCGTACAACTCATGTCGCCATTCGCGTCGGTGAAATAGCCGTCCAGCGAGATATTGTTGAACATGTTCAAGCGGGGCATGGCTCCTCCTTCAATTTTGGGAAAGGTCTAAACGTCATGGCGATCAGGAACGCGCCCAGCCCAAGGCCGAAGGATCCGACATAGAGCCAGGTATAGCTGGCAAAGGTGTCATAGATCAGCCCGCCCGCCACCGGACCGGTCGCCATGCCCAGGCTGCCAGCCATGGCGGTGCCGCCGATCACCGTGCCCATCATGCGCAGCGGAAAATTCTCCCGCGCCAGCACCGCATAAAGCGGCATCACGCCGGCATAGACAAAGCCGAACAGAGCGGCCACGGCATAGAATTCGTCCAGCTGGCGCACGAAAACATAAGCCAGCGCGCCGAACGCCTGCAGCAGGAGCCCGGACACGAGCACGCGCTTGGCGCCCAGCCGGTCGCCCAGGATGCCGAAGACCACGCGCCCGCCCAGCCCCGCCAGCCCTTCCAGGCTGTAGATCGAGACCGCGGCGATGGTGGGGATGCCGCAGGTGATGGCATAGCTCACGGTATGGAAGATCGGGCCGGAATGGGTGGCGCAGCAGAAGAAGTTGGTGAGCAGCAGGATGATGAACTGCGGCGAGCGGATCGCCTGGCCCAGCGACATTGCCGCCTGTGGCTCGTCCTTCGGGGCAGCCGGCGCGGTGCTTTCCATCGCCGGCGGCCGGCGTATCAGCAGCGTCACGGGGATCATCAGGACGGCGACCAGCCCGGCGATGATCTGCATCGAGGTGCGCCAATCGTGATGGGAGATCAGCCAGGCCGCCAGCGGTGACATGGTCATGGGCGCCATGCCCATGCCGGCGGAGACCAGCGATACCGCCAGGCTGCGATGGGTATCGAACCAGCCGGTGACGCAGGCCATCATGGGCGCGAAGATCGCGGCGCAGGCCCCGCCCACCACAATCCCGAACAGGAACTGGAACGCAATCAGGCTGGTCGTCCGGCTGGCCAAAGCCAGGCCCGCCGCCAGCAGCACCGATCCGGCCATCACCACGGGCCTTGGGCCGAAGCGGTCCGACAGATTGCCCCAGGCCATGCTTCCCACCGCCATGGCGAGAAAGCCGACGGTCATGGCGCTGGAGACGGCGGTGACCGACCAGCCGGTGTCCCTGGCGATGAAGCGCAGGAACACCGGCAGCGAGAACATGGCGCCGATGGCAACGCAGCCCAGCAAGCCGCCCGCTGCCACGATCACCCAGCGATAGCGCGCGTCGCTCATGCCGCCGCGTCTTTCAACGCCTGGATATCGATCTTGGTCATCTTCATGACGGCGGCCATCACCTTGCCGGACTTCGGTCCGCTCAACAGTTCGGGCAGGCGCTCATAGCCGATCTGCCAGCTGAGCCCGAACCTGTCCTTGGTCCAGCCGCAGACACTCGGTGTGTCGGTCAGGGCGTCCCACAACCTGTCGATGTCGACTTGGTCCGTGCATTCCACGAACAGCGAAAAGGCTTCGCTGAGCTTCTGGCGCGGGCCGCCATTCAACGCCAGGAGAGGGCGCCCGTTGAGCTCGAACGCCACCACCATCACGCTGCCCTTGGGACCGGGCCCCGTATCGCCATAGCGCGAGACATGGGTGATTTTGGAATTGGGAAACAGCGAGACGTAGAATTTCGCCGCGTCTTCAGCCTGGGTGTCGAACCACAGAAAGGGCGTGATGCTCTTGACGGTCATGGTTGTTGCTCCTCAAATCGTTTTCGCCAGCGCTTCGAACTGGTCGGCGCATTTGTTCCAGCCGGGGTGAAAGCCCATCTGCTCATGCCTGGCGCGATCGGCTTCGCTCCAGTGCCGCACCGTGGCGGTGTAGCGGGTCTTGTCGCCGTCCGGTTCAAAGGTGACGGTGGCCACCATGAAGGGCGCGCCGTCCTTCGGCATCCAGTCGCCGGTGAAGGCATCGGTGAAGACCAGCTTGCGGTTCGGCACCACCTCCAGATACTGGCCGGGGCAGGGCATGTCCTGGCCTTGCGGGCTGCGCATGGTGATGTTGTTGGCCCCGCCGGGCTTGAGGTCGACCTGGGCGACCGGGACGGTCCAAGGCTGGGGCGCGAACCACTGTTTCATCAAGTCCGGCGTCGTCCAGCAGCGGAACAGCTTGTCGGCCGGGGCGTCCAAGAGCCGGGTAAAGGACATTTCGTGGATGGCCATGTTTTCCTCTCATTTCCCTTAGGATGAATGTCAGATCTGGCCCAAGGACGGGCGGCCGGGCGCCGGGCCGACAGGAACCTTGCGCAATTATTTTTTCAACACGGTGTCGGGGCGGGTCATACTCGCCCGTCCTCCTGGGAAGTCAAAGGAACAGCCATGCTCTACAGCCTGCTTTGCTACAACAAGGAAGACGTCGTCTGGTCCTGGAGCAGGGAAGAAGACGATGCCGTGATGGGCCGGCTTTCGGTGGTCCACGAAAAGCTGGTCAAGGAAGGAAAGCTGGGACCGTCCTTGCGTCTCCTGCCCACCACCGCCGCCGCCACCTTGCGTGGCAGCATGGTGATCGACGGCCCGTTCGCCGAGACCAAGGAACAGCTTCTGGGCTTCTATGTGATCGATGTGGAAAATCTGGACGCGGCGCTGGATGTTGCCAAAGAGCTTTCCGCCGCCAATCCCACCAGCGTCTATGAAGTGCGCCCCATCGCGCTGTTCGTTCCCGATGCACGGCCGAACGCGCCGAAAGAAATGATCCGGGCCTACTGATGACCGATTTGGCGTGGATCAATGCAGCCCTGACCGCCGCCCGGCCGCAAGCCCTGGGCGCGCTGCTGCGTTATTTCCGCGACATGGACCGGGCCGAGGAGGCCTTTCAGGATGCCTGTCTGCGCGCCCTGAAAA
>CAYQZM010000018.1:0-6784 GCA_964421935.1 uncultured Rhizobium sp.
GTCTTGCGCCAGATCGTCGACTCCAAACAGAAACGCCGCAGCGCAAAGAGAGCTTCCGGGCTCAGCAAATTGTCGACGACCACCAGCTTGGGGTCTGAGCCCTGCCACGCACGCTGGACCTTTTCCGCGTTTCGGGGATCGATCGCAACGCCGGACAAACGCGCCCCTGTTTCGATATGCACCGGACCTGCCACGGTCGCGGAAATCCCTTCTGCTGCGAGCCAGGCCTGCTGTTCCGCGTCATGACGCGCCTTTGGAGCCGGGCCTGCTTGTACCGCCTGTCCTTCGAACAGGGCGGCTGCCCGACGAAAGTCATCCATACCGTTGGCGATATCGCCGCTCTCGCACAAAGCCCGGCCCCGATTGTACAGGGCGCTGGCAAAACCCGGTCGCGCTGCCAGAACGGCATCAAAATCAGCCAGCGCTTCCGGATAACGCCGCATCTTCATGAAGGTGTTCCCGCGGTTGTTTCGTGCCGCCGGATCAGCCGGATTTTGCGCCAGAACCCGGTTGTAGCCGGCAAGCGCCTCGTCAAAACGGTTCAACGCCTGCAGGACATTGCTGCGGCTATAGAGAATGGGCGCGAAGTCGGGCCGCGATTGCAATATTCCGTCATAGCCCTCAAGCGCCTCGTCATATCGGCCCATGGCCTGGAGCACGTGTGACCGGTTGGCCATGGCCGCCATGTCCCCAGGCCTGAGGCAGAGCGCAGCGTCGAAATCGGCCAGCGCCTCGGCAGAGCGGCCAAGCATATGCAGCGCACTGGCGCGCCCATGCAGCGCCATGAAATCGGCGCCTGCCTCCAGGACCTGCTCGAATAGTTGCAGGGCCTCTGCAGCCTTGCCTTCGGACAGCAAAAGCTCGCCTTCATCGATTCGGGCGATGTTCGCGCCTCTCATGGCACTCCCTGGATGTTCGATCTCGCGCAATCTCCTTCAAGGAGCACCCATATGGAAGGGCCCCGCAAGGCAGCTCAGGCGCGTTCCCCGCTCGGATGACAGCCGAAAAGAAAAGGGCTCCCGTTGCCGGGAGCCCCTGTCTTTGCCGTAGCCGCTTTTCCTAGTTCGAGAAGCGGACGCCGATGCGGTACATGCGGCCAATCACGTCATACAGATTGTTGCTGGCGTTCTGGCCACCGGTATCCGGCGGGTTGGTGTTGGCGACGTTATCGACATTGGCATAGAGCTGGACCTTGTCGCTGACGTACCAGTTGGCACCCAGGTCGAAGTACAGGATCGAATCGACCTTGTTGAAGTTGATGGTAGGCGTTTGGACGGTCGGCGCCGGGCAGGTGCCGGGAGCGCAGGCCAGTGTGTTGCGGTTGGTGAACACGCCGCCGGAGTACCAACGCTCCGTCAGGTTGAAGCCCCAGACATCGGTCTGGTAGCTCTGGGTTTCCAGCAGCTTCCAGTTCAGCACGTTACCGCCGGACTGGTTGTAGGTCGAGCTGCCGCCGCTGCCGCTCAACGCACCGGCCAGTTCGACATTCCGCTGGGTGCCAGGGATGCCGCTGTCGGAGATGTACTTGCTGGTGTGCGTGACCAACGACCGAAGGGTGAAGTTGCCGGGGATGTCATAGTCCTGCAGATCAAACTGATAGCTCGATTCCAGGTCGAAGCCATCGGTGGTCAAGGTCGCGGCATTGAAGGCCTTGGACGCGACCGCCGTCAGCTGACCGGGCGTGTTGGTAATGCCCGGATTGTTCGGCCCCTGGTTCACACCATTGGCGGTGGTGATGGCGTCCTGGTTACAGAAGATGGACGTGCCGCCGGAGTTGAAGCAGAGGTCTTCCACATTCTGCAGAGACAGTGCCGACACCGCGCCCTGAACCCGGATGCGGTAATAGTCGATCGAGGTCTGGAAGCCGGGCAGGAAGTCCGGCTGCCACACGATACCGCCCTGTGTCGTCTGCGCCCTTTCCGGCTTCAGGAACGGATTGCCTTCGTTGAGCTGGCGAACCTGCTGGGTCTGGCCGGCACCAGGGGTGATGGCATTCCAGAAGTCGTTGTTGACGCTGCCGTTCAGGCCCTGCGGGGGCGAGAACAGTTCCGACAGGTTGGGGGCGCGAACGTCCCGCGACTGCAGGGCACGCAGGCGAATACCGGGGATCGGCGTGTCCCAGGTCACACCCACCTTCCAGGTATTGGCATCGCCGGCGGTGGAGTACCGCGCATGACGGCCGTCGAGTTCGACGTCGGCCTTGCCCCAGAAGTTGTCATTCAGGATCGGAACACCAACCTGCAGGAACACTTCGTTGACGTGATAGGTACCAACGCCATCGTGATAGTTACCGGCGTTCCAGGCACCCAGCGAACCCGCGGAAGTCGTACCGCAGTCGATAAAGGGATCGGTGCAAGGCTCGTTGACAGTGGCCGGCGTGGAAGCGGTGATTCCGCCCGAATAGGGATCGGAGCGCTGGCTGTAATGCTCCTCGCGATATTCGTAACCAGCTGCGACGGCGACCGGACCGGCCCAGTCCTCGATCGGCGAACCGTTCACGGCGAAGCTGAAGGCTTCCTGGCGCTGGGTCATGATAGCCGTCGGTCCAATGGTGGTACCGCCGGGGACGTTCTGGCCGTCAAAGTAGGCAATCTGGCCAGGCGTCAGCGCGGTACCGCTGAAGGGATTGAACGGCACGCAGCCGAAGGACTGTGCAACGGTATTGCGGCAGACAATCTGGCCCGCACCGTTGAACACCGCATCCTGCGCGAGGTTGAAGCGCGAAAGCTGGCCGTTGATGGCGCCGAACGCATTCGGCGCGCCCGACAGCGGCATGTTGTAGATCTTGATGCCGGTGTCGCTCTCACCATGCTCGAAGTAGCTGTCCCAGCTCCAGGTCTTGCCGAACAGGCTGAAGGTGCCGTCACCACCCACCGTGTAGCGGCGCATGGTGCGCATCAGGAACATCAGCTGGTCGGTCGGAATGTTGGCCCACTGCGAACCGTAGGTGAAGGTAGCGGTGGAGGGAGCCGCCGCACCCGCCACGCCGCCAATGGCAGCGCCGCAACCGGCCGCGAAAGCCGACGGGCTGGCACCGTTCAGGCCGAAGGCGGTGCCCTGGAAGGTCTGGTACAGGAAGGCATTGTCGCAGCGCATGGTCATGCCGTTCTTGTCCGAGTTGCCCTGCGCCGGGATATTCTCGGTGCGGACAGCCGAATAGATCAAGCTGGCGAAGACTTCAGCGTTGGGCGACAGATCATAAGAGGCGCGCATATAGATATTGCCGCGCGTCAGGGGATCGTACAGGCCCTGGGTGAACTCATGCTGGTCGGCCTGGTTGCCCGGATCGGTCGGCGTGCCGAAGCAGCTCGAGCTGCCAGTCGGCGAGCCGCCAAGGGTGTTGCTGGCCGTCTTGAAGCAAGAGCCGGCCAGGTCGAACGGAATCGGACGACCACTGCGATCGAAGGTGGTGAAGGCCAATGGACCGCTCTGGATGATGCCGTAAGCCGCGACCTGGGTGCCCTGAAGCAGAGCCCCATAAAGGGTACGGGGCTGGCCCGCCGGGGTGGCGGCATCGCTGTTATAGCTCATTGTGCCGGACTGGCGCGCCAGTGTGCGGCCGCCGATGTTCGGCTGGGCCGTGTGCTGGGTCTCAACCGGATAACGCGGCAGCAGGCCGTCGTTATAGGCATATTCGCCCGCGATTTCGAAATGACCACGGCCGCCGGCGAAGGAGGTACCCGCGGCAGCCTGGAACAGCGTGTTACCGGCATCGCCATAGGTGGAGATACCCGCCTGGGCGTTCATCTTGAAGCCCTCGAACTTCCTGTCGGTCACGAAGTTGACCACGCCCGAGATGGCGTCCGAGCCCCACGAAGCAGAGGCACCGCCGGTCACCACGTCCACGCGCTGGATCAGCAGCTGCGGCATCTGGTTGGCGTCGACGACGCCGTTGAAGTTGGCGCCCACGACGCGCTGGCCGTCCAGGAGCACCAGGGTACGCAAGGCCGACAGACCACGCAGGTTCAGCGCCGACAGGCCGATCAGGCCGGTGGTGGTGGAACCGGTGTTGTAGCCGACGCCGGTGGAGCCCTGCAGGGCCGGCAATTGGGTGATCGCATCGAAGACGCTGGGCTTGGCCTGGGCCTGCAGATCAGCGGCGCTGACCACGGTGGTCGGCGTCGGCGCGTCAAAGCCGGCGTTCTGCAGGCGGGTCGAGGACACCACGACCTGCTCGACGGCTTCCTGCGCCATCGCGCCGCCGGCGCTCAGCGCCAGGATCGCAGCACTGCCTGCGAGGCGCATACGCGTCTTGGTCAAACCATAATTCATCAGAATAGTCCCCCTGGACGGTTGTTCTACCGGCAGCATGCCGGCCATCGGGGGGGTGGATAGCAGACGAGCGCGCCGCGAAGCGAGTGAAAGTGGCCGCTAAAAGTCAGGAAAAAGATGAACGTCACATTATTGCAACGCCACGAAATGGCTCAGATTTGATGCGGCGCAATATAAATAAATTCCCTGTTAACAAAGGCTAGCCGTATCGCTGCCTCAATGTAATGGTGCGTTGCACAAATTGATGTATACAAGCGCTAATACCCGTGCTGGGTACTTTGGCTGACGCCGCTGTCAGTTTATCGGTCACGCGCGAGAGTCAGCTGCAACTCTGTTGTCATGGCCTGGAAAACAGGCTCCCACACCCCGATGCTTGGCTGACGGAAAAGACGCGCATGCGGATACCAGGGCGTATCTACGCGATCCAAAAACCAGCGCCATTCCGGGACATACTTCAAGGCGATCCAGGTGGGCACACCGAGCGCGCCGGCCAGATGGGCGGCCGCCGTGTCCGATGAAATCACCAGGTCCAGAGTCTCCATGATGGCGGCTGAATCGAGGAAGGCGCCAGGGCCAGAATCCAGATCGTCGAATGCTTCCACCGTCATGCCCTCAGGAAGAGTTTGGAGCTGTTCTGCCCCCGCATTCTTCTGAAGGCTGATCAGCCGCACGCCAGGCAAGCGGGCAATGCCCTGAAGGACGGCGAGCGGAAAGGCCTTGCCTTCCGCGCCCAGCACGGCGGCATCACCCTGCCAGGCCACGCCGATGCGATAGCCATGATCACCGATGCGCGCGCGCCAGGCCTTTACCCGCGCCGGCTCGGCGGCCAGATACCGGTCCATGGACACCGCACCCAGGCCCAGCGCCCGCGGCAGACTCATCAGCGAGATGTGAAAGTCGAATGCCGCCGGCTCTTCATCCAGACCGATGACGGGGACGGGCCGAAGGGCATTGCGCAACAGCGGCAGCAGCGGATCGTTCAGGGACAGGATGACCTGCGCGCCCCGCTCCTGGGCGAGAAGCGCATAACGGTAGAACTGAATGGCATCGCCCAGTCCCTTGCGCAGATAGACGAACAGGGTCTTGTCGGCAATGTCTTCCGTGCCACGCCAGACGGGTTGCCGGTAAGGCCGTCCATCCCGCCACTGCGGCGTCTCCTGCGCCCATTCCAGGGCGGGCCAGCCGCGGGAAAAATCCTCCTGCAGCAGACATAGAAGCGCCTGATTGACGCGCGATCCCGCCTGTGACGGCTCAAGCGCTACGGCGCGTCCAAAGCTTTCTTCTGCCGCCTCCAGCCGTCGCAGATTTTGCAGCGCGACACCGCGATTGTTCCATACGCCTCCCAATCCGGGATTGCCCGCAAGCGCACGATCATAGGCGGCGACCGCTTCCTCGTAGCGGCACTGCCGCTGCAACGCATCGCCCCGTCCCTTATGGGCCTCCGCAAAGCCAGGCTGCAGCGCGATGGCGCGGTCATAGTTGGCGATGGCCGCGTCATAGCGCCGAAGCGCGAGCAACGCGTCACCGCGTCCTTTCAAGGTCAGAAACGACCCCGGCTGCAGCGCCAGCGCCCGGTCATAGCTCGCCAGTGATTCCTCCGGACGCTCCAGCCCCAAAAGGGCGTTGCCGCGGCTGGTCCAGGCGTCCGCATAGTCCGGCGCGATGCCAAGCGCTTGTTCGGCCATCGCGAGCGCATCCGCCTGCCTGCCCTGGGCGACAAGCAAATTGGCGAAATTGTTCAAGGCCAGCGGATCGCGCGGGGTCTGTTGCAACACCTGCGAAAGCAGGTCATGCGCTTCGCCATAGCGGTGTTGCTGGGCCGAGATCACGCCCAGCATGTGGAGCGCGCCGATATGGCCGGGCGCAAGGCTCAGCACCCGGCGGTAGAAGCGCCCAGCTTCCGACAGGTCGCCGCGCCGATGGGCGTCCAGCGCGGCCTCGAAAAGTTGTTCCGCAGTCATGCCGCTGCTCTACGCGATGAACCGATGACGCGCAAAGCCGGCCGCCGGCTGGTGCGATGCAAAATCGCTCTTTTCTGCCTCCAATCGGACACAAGTCAGCTAGTAAGATAGGGGCCTCGCCGCTATCGTCACCGCAAAATCCAACCTCCAGGGACCTCATGCGCCGTTCATTGATGACATTGATCCTCGCCGCGGCCATGCCGGTGGCGGCTATCGCCCAAGACGCCGGCGGCCAAGCTGCCGGCGACCAAGCTGCTGGCGGCCCGGGCGCCAAGCCTGCTCTCTATACCGCGGACCAGGCCAATGCGGGGGCCGCTGTCTACGCCCAGTCCTGTGCCGCCTGCCACGGCAGCCAGCTGGAAGGCGTCGCCGCTCCCGCGCTCAAAGGCCCCGCTTTCGGCGACATGGCCAATGCCCAAAGCCTGACCGCCGACGCGCTGCTGGACGTGATCGTCAATACCATGCCGCAATCCGATCCGGGCTCCCTCAAGCCGGAAGAGTTTGCCGCGGTGACCGCCTATATCCTGCAGCAGAACAACTATCCCGCGGGA
>CAYQZM010000019.1:0-3502 GCA_964421935.1 uncultured Rhizobium sp.
GGCATGGCCGCCGCTGGTCGCGGCCGGGATGGGCGCCGCGCTGGCGGTGACGGCGCTGGTGCTGGCGATTCTGAAGACGTTTCCTGCCGCGGCCCTTCTGGCGTTTCTGTCCTTGCTGGTATTTGTGCCCGGCCTGACGGCAGGTGTGGCGCCCCGGCTCGATGATCTCTGGGTGACACAGCGCCTCAAGCACATGGTGGCGCTGACCAGCGAGCCAGGTGATCCTGCGCCTGCTTTGGCCGGCTATGAAGAGCCCAGTATGCTCTTTGCCTTCGGCGCCGATGTGGTGCTGAGCGATGGTGCTGGCGCCGCCGACGCGGTTGCCGGTCATGGCGGCCTGGCGCTGGTGGAAGATGGCGAGCGCGGCCCCTTCCTGGCCCGGCTGGCGGAGTTGCAGGCCGACGCGACCGAGAAAGGCGAGGTCAGCGGCTTCAATTATTCGCGCGGCCGGAAGGTTCACGTGACCGTCTACCGGGTCGCGCGGATCAAGGACGTCAACTAGCGATGATCCCGGAATTTGCCGACATCCAGGCCGCCGCCGAACGCATCAAGCCCTATGCCATCCGCACCCCGCTGGTCGAAAGCTGGGTGCTGAATGCCGAGTTGGGCGCGCGGGTGTTCCTGAAGCTGGAGACCTTGCAGCGCACCGGTTCCTTCAAATTCCGGGGCGCCTGCAACCGGATCGCCATGATTCCCGAAAGCGAGCGTGGCAACGGCGTGGTGGCGTTCTCGTCCGGCAATCACGCCCAGGGCGTGGCGGCGGCGGCGCAGATTTTCGGCCTGCCTGCGGGGATCGTGATGCCAGCCGATGCGCCGCGACCCAAGATCGAGGGCACGCGCGCCTTCGGCGCCGCCATCGTGTCCTATGATCGGGTGAAGGAAGACCGCGAAGCCATTGCTGCGCGAATCTGCGCCGAGCGCCGCGCCGTACTGGTGAAACCGTTTGACGATCCCGGCATCATTGCCGGCCAGGGCACGGTGGGCTTGGAGATCGCCCATGCCGAGCAGCATTTGGGCATCAGTTTGGACGAGGTGCTGGTGCCGTGCAGTGGCGGCGGGCTGGTGAGCGGCGTGGCGCTGGGACTGAACGGGGCGGGCTCTCAGGCCAAGGTCCACAGCGTCGAGCCGGAAAATTTCGCCGGCATGAAACTGTCCCTGGAACAGGGCAGGCGCTCGACCGCGGCGGGCGGCAAGCTCTCCATCGCCGATGCCCTGATGGCGCCGACGCCGGGTGCCGTGGTGTTCGATGTTGCCAAAGATCTGCTGGCGTCGGGCTTGGCGGTGTCGGACGGCGAACTCGAAACGGCGATGGCCTTTGCGGCGAAAAAATTGAAACTGCTGGTCGAACCGGGCGGCGCAGCCGGCCTGGCGGCGCTTCTGGCCGGCAAGCTGGATGTGAAGGGCAGGGCTGTCGCGCTGGTTCTCTCTGGCGGCAATGGCGATCCGGCCAGCTTCGCGCAGCTGCTGGCGAAATAGCGGCTCAAAGCACTCCGACGAGCGCCTTTTCTCAGTTGGCCGTGGTCTTGGAAGCCGGTGCCGCACCTGCGCTGAAATACATCCGTTTTTCTTTCAGGGAGAGGTAGATGTGCAAATGCCGGAGGACATCCATGCCCAGCACCATGTCCGGGACATCTTTCTTGGCGTTGGAAAGAAGCGCCTGATCACCGCGTAGTTCGCCAACGCCCGCCATATCGTAATTCCATACGGACCTGATGTAGTTCTGTGGCGTATAGGCGAGCCGGCGCGTCAGGTCATTGTTGCGTCCCCACAAATCCGGAACGATCAGCATTTCCAGATTTTTGATGCCGACATGACCAATGATCAGGCTGGAAAATATGTGCCGGTAGACCTTCGCCCTGGCCGGCGTCTTGTCGTTGACAAGCTGATTGTTGAAAACAAGGACGCGCCCGGAAAATTTGGATGGCGGCATCTGGGGGGAGGGATTGAAAAACCCGAGAACGGCCTCTGGCGTTACTTTGACGTCGGAGGTCGGCCCCAGATCTTTTTCCTGCAGATTGAAAAGCCGCTCGGCCACTTCAACGCTCACGGATGATTTGTCTGCCGACGTGTCTATCCAGGCATTGAGCGCGTGGCCGTCCAGGGTCACCGGAACCGTCAGATGCGAAATATCATTCTTCAACTTGAAATCGGCGTACTTCATCCGTTCAAAGGTCACGCGGTCGGGCATGGTGGGCGCGATGACATCGTCGCTCAGGGGCAGATAATCGATATCCGGCGCCCCCCAATAATTGACATTTCCGGGACAATGGTCCGGTGAAAACAGGTTGAGGGTGCCGCCCGGAAAGTCGAGATCCAGTTCGCCCTTGGTCAGCAAATAGGCATTCGTCAACGTGCCATCGATGTCACCGTCCCGATCGGGGCTGGTGGCGTTCAGCGATGCTATCAGGGTCGTATCGGTATTCTCGGTGGCGGGCAGTTCATAGGTGCGCCCGCCGAGGCCGAAGGTCTTGACGGTCTTGACCGCACGCCCGAGGGCCACGTTCGGCATCTGCAGCTCGTCCGCGGACTCCTTGGTAATGAACGCATGTGTGCCCGCCGTATCGAGCAGGAATTTCTTGGGAACATTGTTGATCGTAACCGGAACCAGAAGCCTCCTGGAGGTGGCGAGGGGCTGCAGCTTCACGCTGGCGATTTTTAGAAGTGGCGGACATTCTGCGGCCCGCGCAGAAGGTGCCAGTCCTGCCGCGCAGAACAGCGCGATGCCAATACAAATACGGCTTCTGTAACGCCCGGCCATGCCCACCCCCGTAGGATGAAGCAAACTGCCGCGACGGTCTGCGGGGGTCAAGAATAGCGATAGCGACGTGGACTGATAATCTATCAGGCAAATATCGCTCTGTGCAGAAACGCCGCCCGTTGCCGGGCGCGTGGTCCGTTTCCGCTAAAATCGAGTGAAAATAAAAAGCGCCCGCGAGGAGCGCTTTTCAATTCGAGCTTGTTGCCTTTGCGGCCCGGCGCATGGCCGCGCCGGGCTTTCGGCTCGCGACAAGCCGGAGGCTTATCGCGGAGCCAGAACCATCATCATCTGGCGGCCTTCCATCTTGGGATACTGCTCCATCTTGGCGAAGACCTCGGTGTCCTTCTGGACCCGGGTCAGCAGTTCCATGCCCAGATGCTGGTGGGCCATCACGCGACCGCGGAAGCGCAGGGTCACCTTGACCTTGTCGCCTTCATCGAAGAAGCGCTTCATCGCACGCATCTTCACATCATAGTCGTGATCGTCGATGGTCGGGCGCATCTTGATCTCCTTGATCTCGATGACCTTCTGCTTCTTGCGGGCCTCGGCGGCCTTCTTCTGCTGCTCGTATTTGTACTTGCCATAGTCCATCAGCTTGCAGACAGGCGGCTTGGTATCGGGTGAGACCTCGACGACGTCGAAGCCCTTTTCCTCGCCCAGTGCGAGCGCTTCATCCAGGTCGATCTCGCCATACTTGTGGCCGTCGTCGCCGATCAGAAGGACGGTACGGGAATTGATCTCGTC
>CAYQZM010000020.1:0-10948 GCA_964421935.1 uncultured Rhizobium sp.
CGGCCCGATGTTGCGGCGCGGCAGGATCCGCCGCTGCCGCGCCCGCGCGTCAGGTCATGCCGTGACGCCGTCGTTGCCGCTGCCCGCGCCAGGCCACACCGCAGCGCCGCCGCCGTCCATCTTTCGCCACCTTCCATCGCGGCTGCCGCTTCGGCGGCGCGCGCCTGTTGCTCGCGGCTTGCCGTCTTTCGCCGCCGTGGCCGCCGTGGTGGTGCGCGTGCGTCGAGCGGAACGAGGAGATGAGAAGACGAGGGCGCCCGTCCGCGCGCGCCGCTAGGGTTCGCCGACGATGAGGAAGCCGGCCCAGAGGAGAGGGTGCTCGCGGACGGCGACCTGGCCGGAGGGGGTGGTGACCTTGAACTGTCCCTTGCGCAACTGCGCCAGCACCGGAAGTAGAGGCAGGCCCAGGACCGAGAAATAGTCGCCGTCCACCTTATCGAAAAGCTGCGCCCCGCGCCCCTCGAAATGGTAGCAGCCCACCGACGACAGGATTGCGGGGCCTTCCAGGGCCAGATAATCATCGAGGAATTGTGGGCTTAAGACGCGCATGACCATCCGGCAGGGGCTGGCATGCGTCCACAGCAAGGCCCCATCACGTGCCAGAGCCACCGCCGAGACCAGCAGGTGCTGGTGGCCGGAAAGCCGGGTGAGCAGGGCGTGGGCCGCCTGCAGCGTTGCGCACTTGCTGAGGAATTCACCGCCAAAGGCAATTACGCTGTCCCCGCCCAGGACCAGCTCGCCAGGATGGCGGCGCGACACGGTCAGCGCTTTCTGCTCAGCCAGGCTTTGCGCCACGGTTTCGGCGGGCGCGCCTTTGAGCTGCGCCATCAAAGCGTCTTCGTCCAGATCGGCGGGATCGGCGATGAAGGACACCCCGGCCGCCGTCAGCAGCGCTTTGCGGCTTTGGCTGCCCGATGCCAGCACTAGTGTCGTGGTTTCGAAGTTCGCCATATTATGGGTATCAGCCTCAAGCGAACTTCGAAACCAAACGACACTAGGAAGCAATAGGTTGCTAGTGTCCTTCGATTCCGAGATTCGCCCGGAGCCCGATATCGAGATCGTGCGAATCTCGGAATCGGGACACTGGCTTCATCTCAGGCCAGAGCTTCCTTGCGCTCGGTCATCATGTTGATGACCGACGCGGCCGTTTCCTCGATGGAGCGGCGGGAAACATCGATCATGGGCCAATCCTGGTTTTCGAACAGCTGCCGCGTGGCGGCAACCTCGGCCCGCACCGCATCCAGTTCCACATAAGAGCTGTCGCGCGTTTCGCCCATGCTGGAGAGCCGGTTGCGTCGCACCTGTACCAGCCGGTCAGGCGATACCCACAGACCCACGATCAGCGGCTTCCTGGCCTGCAGCAATTGTGGCGGCGGCGGCACGCCGGGCACCAGCGGCACATTGGCGGCACGGATGCCGCGTATGGCCAGATACACGCACGTCGGCGTCTTGGAGGTGCGGCTGGCCCCCGTCAGGATGATCTCGGCATCGCCGATCGAATCCAGCGATTGGCCGTCATCGTGGGCGATAGTGAAATTCATTGCCTCGATCCGTTCCAGATAGCGCTGGTCCACTTCATGCTGCCGGCCCACCCTGTGGGTTTCCTCACGGCCCAGGAAATGGGCCAGTGCCGTGACCGGCCCTTCCAGAAGATCGATGCAGCGGACTTCGATGTCCTTGCAGCGTGTGATCAGCTTGTTGCGCAAATTCTGGTTGGCCAGGGTGAAGAACACGATGCCGGGCAGGATGGCGATATGGTCCAGCGCGCGCGTAAGCTGTTGCTCGGCTCGCACCAGCGCGTAGGGGTGGACCATCACCTCCACATTCTCGAACTGGGCCAGGGCGGCGTTGGTCATGGCGTGCAAGGTCTCGCCAGTGGAATCCGACACCAGGTGAACGTGAAACTTATGATCCACAGCTTCGTCCGCAACCGGCCCGGAAGGTCCGGGATTAAGGTGAATAACCGGGCTGGCGCCCACAGGCGTCCTAGCCGGGAAAGCCCCTGCTGTGCAAACCCGGCAGGAGTGGGGAAGACTGTACCCACCTGCCAACATGGCAAGGGGGTTGGTGATCCGGCGTGATCCGTCGCCAAGTGCTTGAACCTGCGGGCACCTTCCCTTAAGCCAAATCCTCTTTCACACAATGGCCCACAACCCACAGGCCTAACATCATCCTCATCATCTTCTAGAGTCTTGGAGTCTTGTTTTGGTTATGTCTTCCAAGCTTGTGCGTGTGCTGGAAGGAAGCGCGGAGAAGACCCCGCCTGTCTGGCTGATGCGCCAGGCCGGCCGCTATCTGCCTGAGTACCGGGAGCTTCGGGCCAAGGCGGGTTCCTTCTGGGGGATGGCGCTGAATCCGGCCTACGCCGCGGAGGTGACCTTACAGCCGATCCGGCGCTTCGGCTTTGACGCGGCGATCCTGTTCTCGGACATTCTGACCGTGCCGGAGGCGCTGGGACGGAAGGTGACCTTCACCGCCGGAGAAGGCCCCAGCCTCGAGCCAGTGAGCTCGGCCACGGGCTTTGTGGAAGACCGGCAGGCCTGGGCGCGCTATTTCGAGCCGGTCTATGAGGCGCTGCGCCTGACGCGGGCCGGATTGCCGGACGGGACCGCGCTGCTGGGTTTTGCCGGCGCGCCCTGGACCCTGGCGACCTATCTGGCCGCGGGCGCGGGTGGTGACGAACAGAAGGCCGCCAAGTTGTGGGCGTATCGTGATCCGGAGGGCTTTGGATATCTTCTGGATATCCTGGCGGACTGTGTCGCCTTTCATCTGATCCGGCAGTTGGAGGCCGGTGCCGATGCGGTGCAGATCTTCGACAGTTGGGCGGGCGGGATACCGGCAGCGCTGTTCGAACGGACCGTGATCGGCCCTACGCAAAAAATCGTGACGGCAGTTCGCGCGGCAAAGCCCCAGGCGCGGATCATCGGCTTTCCGCGGGCGACGACCCTAGCCGGCTATGAATCGTATGCCCAGGCAACCGGCGTGGATGCGCTATCGCTGGATACATCCGCGCCCATGGGTTGGGCGGCGAAGAAACTGGGCTGTGCGGCGCAGGGCAATCTGGATCCCATCACCTTGATCGCCGGCGGCGCTGCACTGGATCAGGCGGTGGATGAAATTCTGACAGCCATGAACGGCAGGCCGCATATCTTCAATCTGGGCCACGGCATTCTGCCCGAGACACCGATCGCCCATGTCGAGCAATTGCTGAGGCGGATTCGCGGGTGAAGCTGGCCATCGTCCTGTTCAATCTGGGTGGACCGGATTGCCCGGAGGCGGTAGCGCCTTTCCTGAAGAATCTTTTTTCCGATCCGGCCATTATCAGCCTGCCGGCGATTGCGCGGCTGCCCATCGCGCATCTGATCGCGCGCCGCCGCGCGCCGATCGCGCGGGAGATCTATAATCACATGGGCGGCAAATCGCCCATTGTCGAGGAGACGCGTGCCCAAGCCGATGCGCTGGAACGGGCGCTGTCAGGCAACGGCATAGAGGCCAAGGCGTTCATCGCGATGCGCTATTGGCGGCCCTTCAGCGATGAAGCTGCGCGTGCCGCGAAAGCATTTAATCCCGATAAAATCGTGCTTTTGCCGCTCTATCCGCAATATTCCACCACCACCACCGCATCATCTCTGGTTGATTGGGACAAGACTGCGAAGAAGGTGGGTCTGACCGCGCCCACGTCGCGGGTCTGCTGCTATCCCTGGGAAGAGAGGTTTGTCGCCGCGGCGGCTGCCAAGATCAGCGCCGCCATGGCCGGGTCGTCGCCGGGTGTTTCCTATCGCCTGTTGCTGTCGGCGCATGGCTTGCCCAAGCGCACGATCCAACGGGGCGATCCCTATCAATGGCAGGTGGAGCAATCGGCGGCCGCCATCGTGAAAGCGCTCGGTGCGCCACAACTCGAGCCTGTGGTTTGCTACCAGAGCCGGGTGGGCCCGCTGGAATGGATCGGCCCCGCCACCGATGCCGAGATCCGGCGCGCCGGACAGGATAACAAAGGCGTCATCGTCGCACCCATCGCCTTTGTCAGCGAGCATTCCGAGACCCTGGTCGAACTGGATATCGAATATCGCCGCCTGGCCGCGGAAAGCGGCGTGCCGGACTATCGCCGCGCCGGCACTGTGGGCATTCATCCGGATTTCATCGCAGGGCTGGCGGGCCTTGTGCGCCGGGCGCTGGAAGGCAAGACTGTCACGTGCGGTGAGGGACGCATCTGCCCCGGCGTGCACAGGGCCTGTGGTTACGGAGAAACGTGATGGATACGCTGCGCAACGAACTTGCCAACTACATCCCCTGGATCATCGCCTTCCACATCATCGCGGTGATAGCCTGGATGTCGGCGATGCTCTACCTGCCGCGGCTGTTCGTCTATCACACCGAGACCGCGCCCGGCTCGGAAGGCAGCGAGCGCTTCAAGGTGATGGAGCGGCGCCTGCTCAAAGGCATCATGAACCCTTCCATGATCGCGGTGTGGATCCTGGGACCGCTGCTGGCCTGGCTGACCGGCGCCTATCTCGACACCTGGCTGCAGGTCAAGTTCGTGCTGGTGGTGATCATGAGCGGCCTGCACGGTTGCTATGTCCGCTGGTGGCGCGACTTCGCCAATGACCGCAACACGCGCTCGGCCCGCTTCTACAAGATCGTTAACGAAGTGCCGGCGGTGCTGATGGTGCTGATCGTGATCCTGGTGAAGGTGCAGCCTTTTTCCGATTAGTTTTTGATGAACCGGCTGAAACATTACGTGCGGATGCGGGGACCGCGGGGGATATTTGCAAGCCCCCCAAATCACGCTATAAACCGCTTTGTCTGATTGATCCGCGCAGCCCGTCCTGTCAGGGCGTGGCCCGCGAGCCGGACGGTCCAAGCCAAGCAGGGCGAAAGCCGGACCGGTCAAGGGTCAAAACCACCACTTCGATGATCGCGACCGGGGCGAAGGCCCCTAGGTAGCATCGGACCGTTCCCCCTCCCCGACCAGGTGTCCCCCATGACTGTCCAAGATGGCCTGCAAGCGATGAAATTGCAGGATCTCAAGAATAAAAAACCCGCGGATCTGCTGGCTTTCGCCGAAGAACTCGAGATCGAGAACGCCTCCTCGATGCGCAAACAGGACATGCTGTTTGCCATCCTGAAGGAACTCGCCGACCGCGAGGTGGAGATCACCGGCTCAGGGGTGGTGGAGATCTTGCAGGACGGCTTCGGCTTCCTGCGCTCGCCGGAATCCAACTACCTGCCCGGTCCCGACGACATCTATGTCTCGCCGTCCCAGATCCGCCGCTTCGGCCTGCGCACCGGCGACACCGCCGAAGGTCCGATCCGCGCCCCCAAGGAAGGCGAGCGCTATTTCGCCCTGCTGAAGGTCACGACCATCAATTTCGAGGACCCCGAGCAGATCAAGCACAAGGTCCATTTCGACAACCTGACCCCGCTTTATCCCACCAAGCCGCTGAAGATGGAGCTGGAAGACCCCACCCTGAAGGACAAGACCGGCCGGGTGATCGACATTGTGGCGCCGCAGGGCATGGGCCAGCGCGCCCTGATCACCGCGCCGCCGCGCACCGGCAAGACGGTGATCCTGCAGAATATCGCCAAGGCGATCGCGGCCAATCACCCCGATGCCTTCCTGATCGTGCTGTTGATCGACGAGCGGCCGGAAGAAGTCACCGACATGCAGCGTACCGTGCGCGGCGAGGTGATCTCCTCCACCTTCGACGAGCCGGCGACCCGCCACGTGCAGGTGGCCGAGATGGTGATCGAGAAGGCCAAGCGCCTGGTCGAGCACAAGCGCGACGTGATCATCCTTTTGGACTCCATCACCCGCCTGGGCCGCGCCTACAACACGGTTGTCCCTTCGTCGGGCAAGGTGCTGACCGGCGGTGTGGACGCCAACGCCCTGCAGCGGCCCAAGCGCTTCTTCGGCGCCGCCCGCAATATCGAGGAAGGCGGCTCGCTGACTATCATCGCCACCGCGCTCATCGATACCGGCAGCCGCATGGACGAAGTGATCTTCGAAGAGTTCAAGGGCACCGGTAACAGCGAAATCATCCTGGACCGCAAGGTCGCCGACAAGCGCGTCTTCCCGGCCATCGACATCATGCGTTCGGGCACCCGCAAGGACGAGCTCCTGGTCGAGAAGGGTACCCTGGCCAAGACCTATGTCCTGCGCCGTATCCTCTCGCCCATGGGCACGGTGGACGCGATCGAGTTCCTGCTCGAGAAGTTGCGTCAGTCCAAGAACAATGGCGATTTCTTCGAGAGCATGAATACCTGACGATATTCATTCGCGGTTGACGGAAAACCCCGCCCGGTCACGAGCGGGGTTTTTCTTTAGTGCACGGCCTGGAAGTCGATCGCGCCGTTGTGCAGGAAGCAAGCCTTGTTGAACAAGGTCAGGTCCATCGGGTTCGGAAGCCGGACATCGCCAAGGCCTGGGCAGGGTTTCTCCGCAGGGTCGTACGAGCGGCCGATCTGGGACAGGAAAACCAGGATCAATCCCCGTTGGGACGCAAACGACTTGAGCGCCTGCACTTGGGCCAGCAGGGCGGGCCGGTCGCGGTTCTGATCCAAGAGTTGCAGATAGTCGATGACGACAAGGGTGCCAATCGGCGCGGATGCCAAGGCCGGTATCAGATAATCGGCGCTGATGGCGTCAGAACTGTCGAATTCAAATCCGTCCTCCAGCGATCTGTGATCAACCCCGATGGCGTGCAGGCAATCCTGAACATCGCGCGTGCCAAACTCGAGGCTGAAGAATTTGCCCGGACTTCCAGCCTTTATCGCTTCCATCGCAAGCTCAAGGCCGAGCAAGGTTTTGCCGTGGCCGGGCCGCGCACCCACCAGCAGCAAGTCGCCAGGGATCAATCGACTGAACAATTTGGCGGCCGGCGGCTCTGCCGACAGTCGAGCGGCAAGCAGGCTCCAGCTTTTGTAGCCTTCCTGCCGGGCGATCTCATCAAGCGCCCGGACAAGCGGCATCTTTTTCTCACGTGACAAAAGCTTGGCATTGCGCCGCAGGCGATAAACGGGTGCTGACAGTTTCATGAGCGACCTTCCATTGCGGGCAGAAATCGCAAGTCCCTCCTTATGCAGCCTTCGCCAGAACGGTTGGTTCGATGAAGAAATTGCCCTGCATGAGCCATGCTTTCCCGCTTGGAGGGAGGAGGCGTGGGCGCGCCAAATGAAATCCTAACCCAATTCTGGCCGTGCGCAATTGCCCGAAGCATGAGCGTGCCCAAAAAGACAGCGGAGAAATTTGGCCAGCGCTCATTCTGCGGCCAAGTTTGGCTCCGGCGCGTTATGGCGCCATGAGCCTGGAATGGATCGCGGCCGGTGTTTTGATCTGCCTGTTCGGCATGATCGCGCTGATGCCGTCCTTTGACGGCAAGTGGGAATGACTATTTCGACAGCAGGGTAATCAGCGCGTGGTCGTCCGCGCCGGCAAGATAACTGGCGATCAGCACGGCGGGCTCGGTCTTGGACTCATTGTCGTAATGCAGGATGCGGGCATTGGCGGGCTCATAGACGGCATCGCCGGCCTTGTAGTGATGGGCCGGCTGGCCCTCGATCTGGAAGAGGAATCTGCCCTTCTCGACATAGGTTATGACCGGCACGGGATGCAGGTGCAGGGGCGTGACCATGCCGAGAAGGAAATCCAGCCGTACCACCTCAACGCGCGTGACATTTTTGGACGGCGACATCGCGTCGGTGGCCAGCGGCGTGCGCTTGATCACAGGCGCGGTCTGGGCGTGCGCGCCGACAACGGTCGCGGCAAGGATCATTGCGGTCGTGAGAAAGTTTCGCATGGCGGGCTCCGTGATCAGGGCTCAGATGTTCGTTCCAGCGGGCTTTTTCAACCGGCGATCGGCTTCAAATCCCCGACAAAGAAGATCCAGGCGGCGGCGCCTGCCGCGGCCACCGCGCCGACAAAGGCCAGCGCCAGGTTGAACGAACCGGTCTGCTGATAGATCGCGGCGATCACCAGCGGCGTCACGATGCCGGACAGGTTGGCGGCGGCGCTGAACAGACTGCCGACCATGCCCAGGGTGCCGGGCGGCGCGATTTCCGACAGCACCGACCAGCCGGACGACGACATGGCTTGCGCGAAGAAGGCCAGCGAGAGGATGGCGACCACCACCGCGTCGCTCTCCACATAATTGGCCAGCACGATGCTGGACGCCAGCAGTAGCCCGGCGATCACGGGAATCTTGCGGGCGTTGTTAAGGCTTGCACCGCGTTGAAGCAGGAAATCCGAGAGCCAGCCCGCGAACAGGATGCCGAAGAAGCCCGCCAGATAAGGCAAGGACGCGAAGAAGCCGAGCCTGATCCACGCCATGTGCCGCGCGGTGGCGAGATAGGTGGGAAACCAGGTGAGGAAGAAGACGAAGGTCGAATAGACCGCAAACTGTCCGATGCACAGCGCGATGATCTGGGGGTGGTGGGCCAGCTGCCAGAGACGTGCGGACGTGAAGGCCGCGGTCTCACCTGCGACGCGGCCGCCGCCATCGCGGATCAGGGCCAGTTCGGCGGTGTTGATGCCGGGATGCTCGGCCGGCTCGCGATAGAGCTTGGACCAGAGCGGCACCAGAACCAGGCCGAGCATGCCACTGACCAGGAACAAGGCGCGCCAGCCATGGCTGTGCAGGACCCACAACAGCAGCGGCGAGGCAAAGCCCAGCGCGACATATTCCGCCGCGGTATAGACCCCGATGGCGCGCGCCCGCTCGGCCCGCGGAAACCAGGCGCCGACGATGTTGCTGTTGGCGGGAAAGCAAGGCGCCTCAAACAGGCCCAGCGAAATACGCCAGCCAAACAGGGAGGCAAAGCCCGTGGCGGTGGCATGCAGGAGAGTCGAGAGAGACCAGCCGGCAAGCGCCACCAGATAGACCAGCCGCGCGCCGAAGCGATCGAGCGCCAGTCCGCCGGGAATCTGGGCGGCGAAATAGCTCCAGGAAAAGGCCGAGAAGATCAGCCCCATCGCCACGGGAGAGAGCGCGAATTCCTGAGCCATGGAGGGCGAAGCAATGCCGATGACGGCGCGGTCCAGATAGTTGACCGCAACCGCCAGGCTGATCAGCGCCAGGATTGCAAAGCGCGTCCGGCTGGGCCGTGGGTCCGGACTCGTCATCCTCCAGGCTATTCCCAGCTGTGACCAGTGAGGATGGGCTTCTGGTGCGAGCGCCGCATATCGCGGCGCGGCCCCGCCGCTCGCCTAAGCTCGCGGCGTTCGTCGGTTTCGCAGGTCCATCGGACCTGCTCACGCGCGTATCGCGCGCCACTCCTCATCCAGTAGCATCCGATAGCTCCCCTCCCCTCATGGCGAAGCCATCAGAGGGGGACGGTGTCACAGCGAAGTGTCGGCGAAGCCGACCTGGGCTGTGACGGAAGGGGGTCATGGAATAAGGATGGTGGCACCGGTCGTCTTTTTGCCGGTCAATGCGTCATGCGCCTTGGCCGCGTCCTTGAGGGCAAAGCGCTGGTTGATGGCGACTTTCACCGCGCCCGACTGCAGCACCTTGAAGAGGTCATCCGCCGTCTCCTGCAGCTCTTCGGCCGTGCGGGTGTAATGCGCCAGCACCGGCCGGGTGACGAACAAGGAGCCCTTGCCCGCCAGGACCGCCGGCGAGAAGGGATCGACGGGACCGGAGGCATTGCCATAGGTCACCATGATGCCGCGCGGCGAGAGGCAATCCAGCCCGGCCATGAAGGTGTCCTTGCCGATGGAGTCGTAAACCACCGGCACGCCCTTGCCGCCGGTCAGTTCCCGCACCTGCTTTTCCCAACCCGCATCCTTGGTGTTGATCACATGGGCGCAGCCATTGGCCTTGGCCAGCTCGACCTTCTCGGGCGAGGTGGTCGAGCCGATCACGGTGGCACCCAGATGCTTGGCCCACTGGCAGGCGATCTGGCCGACACCGCCGGCGGCGGCATGAAAGACGATGGTCTCGCCCGCCTTCACGGGATGGATGCGGCGGATGAGATATTGGCTGGTCATGCCCTTGAGCAGCACGGCGGCCGCCAGTTCGTCACTGATGCCATCGGGCAGGCGCACCAGCCGGTCGGCGACCACATTGTTGGCCTCGGCATAGGAGCCGATAACGCCGCTGGCATAGCCGACCCGGTCGCCGGGCTTGAAGCGGGTGACACCCTCGCCCACCGCGGTGACGGTGCCGGCCGCTTCCGAGCCCAGGCCCGACGGCAGCGGCAGCGGGTAGAGCCCGGTGCGGTGATAGGTGTCGATGAAGTTCACGCCGATGGCGTTGTGCCTGACCTGCACCTGGCCCTTGGCGGGTGGCGGCAGGTCGTAGTCGACATATTGCAGCACGTCGCTGCCGCCGGTCTTTTCGAAGCGGATGGCTTTGATCATGGGATACCCTATGCGGTGGCGCGTACCTGTTGCTGTTGCTGGCGCATCTGCGGCGGCAAGGTCAGGGCCAGTGCCAGATCGGCGGCATTGGTGATGGGCTGCGAGCACTGTCCCGTCTGGCAGATATAAGCCGTGGGATGGCCGCCCTCCATGCCGCGCCCGGCGGCCGGATGGCCGGCCGGCAACGGATCGCCCGGCTCGAGCTGCACCACCATGGCGTTGGGCATGGGCCTGGACCAATAAGCCCGCAGCAATTCCTGGGTGCGGGCGTGGCCCTTGTGGCCGATCACCACGATCACCAGGGCATTGATCAGATACTCAAAGCCGTTGAGATAGCTGCCCGCGCCATTGAGCATCCGGTTGGCTTCGTTGCCGAAGGTGACGGCCAGGGTCGAGGCCCGGCTCATGTAGTCCACCTCGCCCGTCAGCATGGCCAGCCGCGTCAGCACGAACAGCATAGTGCCGTTCGCCGCCGGCGAAGGGTTGTCGAACACCATGCGCGGCCGCACGAACAGGGGATCATTGTCGTCGGGATAGAAGGCATAGCCATTGATCTGGCTGTTCCAGAAATGCTCGTCCAACGCCTTGGTC
>CAYQZM010000021.1:0-24547 GCA_964421935.1 uncultured Rhizobium sp.
AGGCAGAGGTCATAGGTTCGAATCCTATCGGGTGCGCCATTTCTTTCGTTCGCATTGCGAGCGAAAGAAATGGCGCCGCAAGCCCACCCGCGCGTCAGCGCGGCCACTACGCTGACGCCAGGCCGCTCGGGCGGGCGCAGCCGGCAACGAACGCTCACAGCAGCCATGCCGTAGACCCCGCCCCCCTGGTTGCTCCCCATTTCATCCCACATCACACTCCCACTATGCTTCAGCCGGTTCTGCCCATCATCTTCGCCCTGCTGGCGGTCACCGGCTTCGCCGCGCTGGGCGCGCGGCGGACCCACCTCCCCACCTCGATCTTCCTGGTGCTGGTGGGGTTGGCCATCAGCTTCGTGCCGGGCATGCCCAGGATCGTCCTGCGCCCCGATCTGGTCCTGAGCCTGCTCTTGCCGCCGCTGCTTTACCGGGCCGGTGTCAATATGAGCTGGCGCGGCTTCAAGGCGAATTTGCGCCCCATCCTGCTTTTGGCGGTGGGCCTGGTGATCTTCACCACCGTCGCGGTGGCGGAAATGGCACACAGCCTGTTCGGACTGCCGCTGGCGGTCAGCTTCGTGCTGGGTGCCATCGTTTCGCCGCCTGACGCGGTGGCGCCGATGGCCATAGCCCGTCGCTTTGCGCTGCCGAACCGCGTTCTGACCATTCTGGAAGGCGAAGGGCTGGTGAACGACGCCACGGCTTTGATCCTCTTCAGCTTCGCGGTGGCCGCGGTGACGCAAGGGCGGCATTTCTCCATCTCCGCCGCGACCGGGGAATTTCTTCTGATCGTGGCTTGCGAGATCGGCTGGGGCCTTCTGATGGGCTGGGGTGGTCTCTTCCTGCGGCGCTGGGCGGCCGATCCGCGGGTCGAAATGGTGTTCTCGCTGCTGACACCTTTTGCGGCTTTCTGGGTGCCCGAAGCTGCCGGTGGCTCGGGTGTTTTGGCCACCGTCACCTGCGGGCTGTACGTGAGCTGGAACGGACCGCGCTTCATCTCGCCCACGACACGCCTGCAGGGGTTCTTCGTCTGGGACCTGGTGGTCTATCTGGTGGAGAGCGTGATCTTCCTGCTGACGGGCCTTCAGGCCCGCGTCGTCGCCGATACGCTGGACCTGTCGCAATGGGCCTATTTGGGGTTGGCGTGTCTGGCCGTCTGCGCCGTGCTGATCCTGGTGCGGTTTGTCTGGGTCTATGTCGCCACCTATCTGCCGCGGCTGCTTTTGCCGGCCCTGGCAAAAAAAGATCCCGCCCCCAGCTGGCAGAGCACCTTCGTCGTGGCCTTTACCGGCATCCGGGGCGTGGTGTCGCTTGCCGCGGTTCTGTCCATTCCGATGCAGTCGGACGGGGTTCCATTTCCCGCACGGGGACTTTTGCTGCTGATCACCTTCGCTGTGATCCTGGTCACCCTGGTGGGCCAGGGTTTCGCGCTGCCCTGGGTCATTGGCAAGCTGGGCATCGCCGAGCATGGCCGCCAGGAGGCCGATACGGAAAAGCGGCGGGAGATTTCCGCCCGTCTTGCCGCCATCGATGCGGCGCTGGCGCGGCTGGACAAGCTGGAGGCGGCGACCTCGGCGCCCGAGACGGTGGCGGCCCTTAGGCGACGCAACGAGGATCGCCGGGCCTATTTCGTGGCGGCGTGCCAGGACATTGTGCGCGGCGACGTTTCCAGCGCCAGCGCGGCCCTGCAACTGCAATTTGTGGGCGCCGAACGCGCCTCCATCGCGGACCTCTATTATCGCGGCGAGATCAGCGATGAGGCCCGCCGTCGTATCGAGCGGGAGCTGGATCTGGAAGATTCCAGGATCCGGCATAGTGCCGAAAGCGGGGCAGCCCGGGCGCTTTAGTTTGGTTTACCCCCATCGCAGCTCGGATTTGCGTTCCGCAAACACCTCGCTGCGACCTTCCCCCTCCGGTGGCTTCGCCATAAGGGGGAGGACGCTGTCGTAAGCAGAGGGGCCGGGCCGCGGAATGCGGCCCTCGAGTTTCCGCTACGGTATCCTTTTCCACACCAACATCTTGGTGGTGAGGATCTGCACCGGCTCGCTCTTTTGATTCTTGGTCACGCTTTTAACCGTGATCATGCCGCGTTCCGGCCGGGAGCGGGATGGGACGACCGCCAGCACTTCGCTTTCCACCTGGAGCACATCACCCGGGCGCACCGGCCGGGGCCATTCGATCTCCCCGCCGGCGCCGATCAGCCCGCCGGAGATCGGCATGCCGCTGTCGACCAGAAGCGACATGGTGATGGCGGCGGTATGCCAACCGCTGGCGGCCAGGCCGCGGAAGAAGCTGGTCTTGGCCGCCACCTCATCGGTGTGGAAGGGCTGGGGGTCAAAGCTCGCGGCAAACGTCTTGATCTCGTCTGCCGTCAGGGTGCGGGTGCCGCTGATGAAGCGCTGCCCCACCGCGAAATCTTCCAAGAACAGCTCAGTCATAACGTCCTTATATAGGCAAAATGCAGCTTCGCCTGCCCGCGTGCACAGCCCGGCCTGCCGAAGGGAAACAAGGCCATGGCTGTGCGCCGGCGCGAGGGCATGGCTCCCAGGGGCCGGAATGGCTGTCGCCCTGATCCATCGAACGGCTGAGCCGCTTGACGGTGCGTTGAAGCAAGGATGTGATGCGCCGGCGGCTGTCATAAACAAAATGCATCAGGAACAAAGCAGACGCTCGCGCATTGGCGCGAAGACGCGTAAGGTTTTTTGCTCAAACAAAAACCCATGGAGTGAATGACATGGCAGCGAGGAAGAAAAAGAAAGCGAAGAAGGCGGCAGCCCGCCCCAAGAAGGGGAAGAAGAAAGCCGCTGCGAAGAAGACCAAGAAAAGCGTAAAGCGGTCTGCAAAGAAGGCGAAAAGGCCGGCCAAGAAGAAGGCCGCTCCGAAAAGGAAGACCGCCGCCAGGAAGGCCAAGCCGGCCGCACCGGCACCCGCCCCGACCGAGATCCCGCCTGAGGCTCCGGTTGGCATCTGATTAAAGGTTTGAAAGACAACGCCGCGACTGTCGCAAGCCGCGGCGTTTTTCTCATCCATAACCCCGGAGTGAATGACATGGCAGCGAAAAGGAAGAAGGCGAAGAAGGCTCCAGCGGCCCGCAAGGCCAAACGCGCACCGGCTCGCAAGGCAAAGGCGCCATCCCGGAAGGCCAAGCGCTCTTCCAAAAAGACATCCAAGCGCCCAGCCAAGAAGACCAAGGCGGCCGCCAAAAAGACGGCGGCCCGGAAGACGGCCACCCGGAAGGCCCCAGCAGCCAAGGCCAAACCCGCTCCCAGGAAGAAAAAACAGATCGTGGGCGAGGGCGATTACGCCGCATCGCGGGCCTTCCTCAAGGATCAGTCCGGATTCGTTGAAAAGAACAAGGGCGCCATCCCTGCCATGGGCAAGGAGGCCGAGAAGGCCTTGGAAGGTCCCGAGGGCGCTTCCCTGCGCGACGCCGAAGCCACGGCCGCGGCCCGGTCACGCGACACTTTCTGAGCGGACGTCAGCAGCAGAGAGCGAAACGCCGCGGCTCTTCCGGGCCGCGGCGTTCTGTTTTCGGGTCTGCTCTTTGACTTTCGGCGCAAAATCCGGAGCGCAGCCAGGAGCGGCAGGCGAGCGAAAGCGAGCGCCCGCCTGCGCGACCCCAAATAAACGAATGGCTGCGCAGACCTACTCTTTGGCCTTGGGCGCAAAATCCAGAGCGCAGCTAGGCGCGGCAGGCCAGCGAGCGAAAGCGAGCGCCCGCCTTGCGCGACCCCAAATAAACGAATGGCTGCGTAGACCTACTCTTTGGCCTTGGGCGCAAAATCCAGAGCGCAGCCAGGAGCGGCAGGCCAGCGAGCGAAAGCGAGCGCCCGCCTGCGCGACCCCAAATAAACGAATGGCTGCGCAGACCTACCCTTTGGCCTTGGGGGCAAAATCCAGAGCGCAGCCATTCGTGCAGTAACGAAGGCCCGTCGGCCCCGGGCCGTCGTTGAAGACATGGCCCAGATGGCCACCGCATTTGGCGCAGTGAAACTCAGTCCTCACCATGCCGTGGCTGGTGTCCGTGCGGGTTTCCACCGCGCCGGGCAAGGTGTCGAAGAAACTGGGCCAGCCTGTGCCACTGTCGAACTTTGCCGAGGCATCGAACAATTCGGCGCCACAGCCGGCGCATTGGAACTCGCCCGGACGCTTTGCATGGTTCAGGGTGCTGGAGCACGGGCGCTCGGTGCCAGGTTCGCGCAGGATGCGATGCTGTTCGGGGGTCAGGGTGCGGGTTTGGCTGTCGGTCATGGGAGTGTCCTTTCCGCCCCTACATAAGCATTTTTTTCAGGGATTGGAGGCAATGACCATATTGAGCATCTCGGACAGCCGGCCCGTATTGCCGAAAGCAAAACCGGCGTCATAGACCACATCATCCACTTTCCAGCCCTGGGGTGTTGTCGCCAGCACCACCGTGTCAGTCCAGTTGGCGGGCTTGGCTTTGCTGCCGGCCACCGGCGGCGGGACATAGCTCAGAGCCACGCTGCAACGGGCCGTCTTGTCCTTCTGCTGGCAGTTTCCGACCTTCCAGGCGGTCGGGCCTTCAAAGAGGGACGAAAAAATATCCCCCTCCAGAACCGGCGGAACTGCATTCTTCACCTTGGCGGTCAGGCGCGCCTGCGCAGCGGCGGCTGTCGTCAGCTGCTTGTTGAGGCGCGGTGACAGTACCGGCTGAAGCCGCAGCCGCACAGTGGCATCGGGAATGCCGCGGCCTTGCGCATGCTGACCCACATATACCGCGTAGAAGGCATTGACGGCCGCGGCGGGACCCTCGCCCTGTGCCCAGGCCGCGGAAGACGCCGCGAGCAGGAGCGCCGCATTGAGAAACCGCTTCATCCGCGGGTCTTCAGGCTGTCGCGGATTTCGCGCAACAGCAGCACTTCCTCGGATGGCGGGGGCGCGGCTTCGGTGGTCGGGCTTGGCGCAACCAGCTTGTTGAGCTGGCGCAGCAGCATGAACAGAACAAAGGCCACAATGACGAAATTGATCACGGCATTGATGAACAGGCCATAATTGATGGTCACATCCTTGGCAGCCTTGGCGGCGGCCAGCGTGTCCACGGCGCGATCGCCCTTCAGCACGACGAAGAAGTTGGAGAAATCCACGCCACCCAGCGCCAGGCCGATCGGCGGCATCAGGACGTCGTTGACCAGCGAATTGACGATGCCGGTGAAGGAGGCGCCGATGATCACACCAACCGCCAGATCCACGACATTGCCGCGCATCGCGAATTTCTTGAATTCCGAGACCAGGGACATGGGAAAGCTCCACCCTTTCGAGAACACGAAAGGCTAATCGCCACGCCCGCCATCAACAAGGTGGGGCCGGGAAGATGACAGCGCTGTGTCAGGCCAGCCTGGCGCCGGCCATTGCCCCGGCCGGCAAGGATAGCCGGAAGGAAAGGCCCAGATGGGTGGAGCGGATTTCCAGGTTGGCGCCGATCTCCGCCGCCAGGCCACGCATCACCCGAAAGCCCATGCCGCCACCATTGGCCGCGTCAAAGTCCTCCGGCAGGCCGACGCCGTCATCGCTGATGGTCAGTACCAGCCGTCCATCGCAGGCCGTGGTGCAATCCACCACCATGATCAGAGGTACGCCCGTCGGATGGGCATATTTCATCGCGTTGATGAAGATTTCGCACAGCATCAGCACGATCGGCTGGACCTGACGCATCATCACCAGACAGTCACCACCGGTATGCACGACCTTGACCGACTGCTCCCCCGACGACAGCGCGGCGACCAGCGCATCGGTCACGTCATGCAGATGGGGTTTGAGGCTGATCACGCCCTCATAGGCGCTATGCGACAGGATGCGGTGGAGCTGGCTGATGGTGTTGATGCGCGCGGCAATGCCATCCAGCAAATGGCGCACTTCGGCGTTGCTGAGAGCCTCGGCCTTCTTGTGGACCGAGATCGCCTGCATGCGAACCATGCTGACCAGAAGGGTGAGGCTGTTGGCAATCCGGTGATTGGCCTCAGCCACCAGGTCGGTGGGGTCCATGATGGATGGGGGATCGGGTGCGAGGATAGCGTCCATGGAAGCATCCTCCTTTCTGCCCGGCATGGTGCGCCCGTTTATCGGTTCCCGCAATTAAAATAAATGAGCAATTTCAATTAGTTGTGTGAGTATTTGGCTCCTAGTGTACAGAGATTGTTCTTGTCAAATGGAACTAAAGGTTCTTAGGATGAGTTTTCATAGATAAATCAGCAGAATGAGTAAGCTACTCATTCGAGCGTCGATGGCTCTAAGGCTTTGGGAAAAAAGGAAAAGGTGCGAACCAATGAACGATCTGACCCGTGGTGAGCGGCTTCAGATAATGCTCACTGGAGAAGAACTGGAAGCTTTGGACACCTGGCGTTTCGCCAAGCGCATGCCCAGCCGGGCGGCGGCGATCCGGGAATTGCTGAAACGTGGGCTGGCCGCGGAGGGCTTTGATCAGGCCCTTGGTGGCAGCAAATCCGAGGATTTCGGGGTCACCGGCAAATCCTCCGCCTCGCCCACGCGCGACCGCGGGAACGGAACGCCCGAGGAATAGAGGCAGAGCGCGGCTTTGGCCTTGCGCCAGGGCCGCTCGCCTTATAGAAGGCGCCCCTCTTGGGCGGCCCGGCCGGACATGCCGTGGCAGCCCCAAATGCGACCCCCGTGCGCGGATGCGCACATCAACAAAGGGGGACCGGACGCGTCCGGGTGCCGTGAAGGATAGCAAAATGTCCAAGATGAAGACCAAGTCGGGCGCCAAAAAGCGCTTCAAAATCACCGCCAAGGGCAAGATCAAGACCCATCAGGTCGGCAAGCGTCACCGGCTGATCAACAATTCGCCGGCTCGTACCCGTGACCTGCGCGGCATGGACACGCTGTCGGAGTCCGAAACCCGGCGCGTGAAGCGCTGGATGCCCTATGGCGGAGGTATCTGATCCATGAGCCGTTCACCCCGCGCCGTACCGAGCCACGCCCGCCGCAAAAAGGTCTTCAAGCAGACCAAAGGCATGCGCGGCCGCCGCAAGAACAACATCACCACAGCCAATGCCGCGGCCGACAAGTCGCTGCAGCACAACTATATCGGCCGCAAGGAGCGCAAGCGTAACTTCCGCGCCCTGTGGATCCAGCGCATCAACGCCGCCGTGCGCGAACATGGCCTGACCTACAGCCGATTTATCGCCGGGCTCGCCGGCGCCGGCATCGCGATCGACCGCAAGGTCCTGTCCGATCTGGCGATCCACGAGCCCGCCGCGTTCAAGGCTCTGGTGGATCAGGCGTCGAAAGCCTAAGCACGCTCCACCGGAGATTCGGCCGGACGGTCACGTCCGGCCCTTCCCCATCCGGAGTTTGCATGACCGATATCGCCGCCCTTCAATCCGAGATCATGGCGCAAATTTCCGGCGCGGCCGACGAGGCCGCGCTGGAAGCCGTGCGCGTGGCCAGCCTTGGCAAGAAGGGCTCGGTTAGCGCCCTGCTCGCCACCATGGGGGGCTTGTCACCCGACGAGCGCAAGATCAAAGGCCCCCAGTTCAACGGCCTGAAGGACACCGTCACAGCGGCCATCGCCGCCCGCAAGGCGGAGCTGGGGGACGCAGCGCTGGAACAGCGCCTCGCCTCCGAAAAGCTGGACGTCACCCTGCCGGCGCGGCCCGAAAATACCGGCACCGTCCATCCCATCGCCCAGGTGCTGGAGGAAGTTGTCGCCATCTTCGCCGATCTAGGCTTTGGCGTCGCCGAAGGGCCGGACGTCGAATATGACGATTACAACTTCACCAAGCTGAACATGCCGCCCGACCATCCTGCCCGCCAGATGCAGGATACGTTCTACGTGTCGCCGCAGGCGGACGGTTCGTCCCATGTGCTGCGCACCCACACCTCCCCGGTGCAGGTGCGGGTGATGCTGAAGCAGAAGCCTCCGATCCGCGTGATTTCGCCGGGCCGCACCTATCGCGTGGATTCCGACGCCACCCATTCGCCCATGTTCCACCAGGTGGAAGCTTTGGTGGTGGAGGAGGGCATCAATCTCGGCCACCTGAAATGGACGGTGGAAGAATTCTGCAAGGCCTTCTTCGAGATCGACAAGATCGAGTTGCGCGCGCGGCCCAGCTTTTTCCCCTTCACCGAGCCCAGTCTGGAATGGGACATGCGCTGCGACCGCAGCGTGCCCGGCAAGATCACCTTCGGCACCGGCAATGACTGGCTGGAGCTGGGCGGCAGCGGCATGGTCCATCGCAAGGTGCTGGAAAATTGCGGCATCGACTCCACCAAGTATCAGGGCTTTGCCTTCGGCTTCGGCCTGGACCGCATGGCCATGCTGAAATACGGGATGCCGGACATTCGCGGCTTCTTTGAAGCCGATCTGCGCTGGCTGAAGCACTACGGCTTTGCGGCCCTCGACATGCCCACGCTTGATGGTGGGTTGTCGAAATGAAGTTCACCCTCTCCTGGCTGAAAGAGCATCTGGACACCGATGCCGATACAGCAACCATCGCCGAGAAGCTGACCGCCATCGGCCTGGAAGTCGAAAGCGTCACCGATCCGGGCGCGGGCCTGAAGGATTTCGTGGTCGGCGAGGTGATCACCGCCGAAAAGCATCCCAATGCCGACAAGCTGCGGCTGTGCACCGTCAATGACGGCAAGGATATTTTGCAGATCGTGTGCGGCGCGCCCAATGCCCGCGCCGGCATCAAGGTGGTGCTGGCGCGGCCCGGCACGATCATCCCGGCCAGCGGAGAAGCGCTGAAGATCGGGAAAATCCGGGATGTGGAATCGCGCGGCATGATGTGCAGCGCCCGCGAGCTTCTGTTGGGCGAAGATCATGATGGTATCATCGAGCTGAAGCCCGGCGCCAAAACCGGGGCGCCGGTGATGGCGGCGCTGGTCGAAGCGGGCCTCTTGGCCGACGATCCGCTGTTTGATGTCTCCATCACGCCCAATCGCGGTGACGCGGCCTCCGTCTATGGCATCGCGCGGGATTTGGCAGCTAGCGGGCTGGGCACGCTCAAGACTGACAAGGTCGAGCCGGTGGCGGGCAAATTCCCCTGCCCTCAGAAGATCACGCTCGACTTCACCCCCGAGAACAAGGCGGCCTGCCCGATTTTCGCGGGCCGGCTGATCCGCGGTGTCAAGAACGGGCCCGCGCCCAAATGGGTGCAGGAGCGCTTCAAGGCGGTGGGCCTGAAATCCATTTCCGCCCTGGTGGACGCCACCAACCTGGTCAGCCATGAGCGCGGCCGGCCGCTGCATGTCTTCGACGCCGACAAGCTGACGGGCGACATGCATGCCCGCATGGCCAAGACCGGCGAACAGGTGCTGGCCCTGGACGACCAGACCTATACCCTGGATGCCGATACCGTTGTCATTGCCGATGATGCCCGCGCGCTCAGCATCGCCGGCGTCATGGGCGGCAAGGACTCCGGCAGCTACGACAGCACGGTCAACGTCTTCATCGAATCCGCCTATTTCGATCCGGCGCGCATCGCCCGCGCCGGCCGCAAACAGGCCATCATCTCCGACGCGCGCTACCGTTTCGAGCGCGGTGTCGATCCGCAATGGGTGCTGCCGGGGCTGGAGCTGTGCACCCGGCTGATCCTGGAATGGTGCGGCGGAGAAGCCAGCGATGTCTTCATCGCCGGCGAACTGCCACCGCCGCACAAGCCCATCGCCTTCGCCCCCGCGACGGTCGAGACGTTCGGCGCCATTCGCCTGTCGCGCGAACGCATCATCGCCATCCTTGAGGGTCTGGGCTTTGTGGTGGAAGAGCATGGCGCCACGCTTCAGGTGGTGCCACCATCCTGGCGCCATGACGTGGATGGCCCCGCCGATCTGGTGGAGGAAGTCGTCCGCATCCACGGTATGGGCGATGTGCCTTCGTTGGCGCTGGAACGGGCAAGCGCCGTGGCCAAGCCGGTTCTCTCTGGCAAGCAACGGCGTGTCCGCACCGCCCGGCGGGCGCTGGCGGCGCGCGGCTTCAACGAGTGCGTGACCTTCTCCTTCATCGCCCAGGGCCAGGCCAAGCTCTTCGGCGGCGGCGATGACGCGCGCCAGCTTGCCAACCCGATCGCCTCAGACCTCGATTCCTTGAGGCCTAGCGTGCTGCCGTCGCTGCTAGCCGCCGCCTCGCGCAATGCCGCGCGCGGCTTCGCCAATCTCCAGCTGTTCGAAATCGGCGCCGCTTTCGACAGCGGCATGCCCGAAGCCCAGAAGACCGTGGCCACCGCCATCCGCACCGGCCATGCCGAGCGCAACTGGCAGAAGGCCGGCGAAGATGCCGGCGTGTTTGGCGTCAAGGCCGACTTGATGGCGGCGCTGGAAGCCATTACCGGCGGGCCGATGTCGGCACCAATCAGCCAAGGTGCCCCGGGCTGGTATCATCCCGGCCGCAGCGGCACCATCGCCATGGGGCCCAAGGTGATCGCCCAGTTCGGCGAGCTGCACCCGAAGGTGCTTGCGGCCTTCGACCTCAAAGGCCCGGCCGCGGCGTTCGAGATTTTCCTGGATGCGATCCCGGAGGCCAAAACCAAGGGCAAGGCGCGGCCGCTGTTCCAGCCTTCGCCGTTCCAGGCGATCGAGCGCGACTTCGCCTTTGTCGTGGATGCGAGCGTACCGGCCGGCGATATGGTTAAGGCCGTCAAGCTCGCCGACCGCAACCTGATCGAAAATGTCTCGGTCTTCGACATTTACGAAGGCAAGGGCGTGCCGGACTGCAAGAAATCCATCGCCGTGGCGGTGCGCATCCAGCCACGCGACGCGACCTTGACCGATGCCGAGATCGAAGCTTTGGCCCAGAAGATCGTGGCGGCCGCCCTGAAGCTGGGCGCCAGCTTGAGAAGCTAACCAGCCCAAGCCACAATCCGGCCACGACGCGATCTCAGAGTCGCGAGGCGGGAGGCGCGCATGGTTCAGCGGTTCGATCTGGCAATCGTCGGCGGCAGCTTTGCCGGTCTTGCCTGTGCCCGAAGCGCCGCCCTGCGAGGCCTGAAAGTGGCCGTGCTGGACGCCAAGCCCGATCCCGGCCTGCGGGTCCGCACCACCGGCATTCTGGTCAAGGAAGCCAGCGACGCCTTCGATCTGCCCGCCGGGCTGATGCGCAAGGTGCCGGGTGTGCGGCTCTATGCGCCGGACGACCGGTCCATTGATCTGTCGGCGCCCGGCTATTTCTTCCAGGCCACCGACATGCCCGCCCTGATGCGCTGGATGGCTGAGGAGGCTGCGCGCGCCGGCGCAACCCTCCTGTATGGCAGGAAATTCGAAGGCGGCCTGGAATATGAGCGCGGCGTGGCGATGGGCGATCTGCACGCCGCATTCCTGATCGGCGCCGACGGCGCCAAATCCCAGGTGGCCGAGGCGTTCGGGCTGAGCCAGAACCGGCGCTTTCTTGCCGGCCTGGAAATCGAATGCGAGCCGCTGCAAAGCGTGGACGGCCGCTTCCTGCATTGTTTCGCCGACAGCAAGATCGCGCCCGGCTATATCGCCTGGATGGTGCCCGGGGTTGGCGCCACCCAGATCGGCCTGGCAGCCAGCCGCCCTGCCCGCCCCGATCTTGGCGCGCTGCTGCGCCGGCTGAAATCGGTGCTGGACGTGCGCGATATCCGTGTTGTCTCGCGACGCAGCGGCCTGATCCCCTGCGGCGGCGTGCTGCGCAACCTCGGGACGCGCCGCGTCATGCTGGTGGGCGATGCCGCCGGGATGGTGTCGCCGGTGACGGGCGGCGGTATCCACACCGCACTGCATTTCGGCCGCCGCGCTGCTGTCCTGGTCGCCAACTATCTGGGTTGCCGCGGGCCCGTCCCTGGGCGAGTGCTGGCGGCGGAAGCGCCGCGCTATCGCGCCAAGCTGTGGCTGCGTCGCGCCCTGGATATCGCGCCTCCCAATGCCCTGATCAATGCCGCGCTGATGACCACGCCAATGCGTCGGCTGGCGCAGCGGCTTTATTTTCATTCGCGCGGCGAAGGCCGCGAGTCGTTCGAAGCCTGGTCGCGCGCGTTGGAGGAGGAAGCTCGCCCAGTGCAGGCCGATCTGCGGCTGGTCTAGCCGAATTTCAGAAGACCAGGCGCAGCGCCGATTTCCTCAACCAGCTTGTCGAACTCCGCTTTGGCGCGCGGGTTTGAGCGCTGGTGGCGCTCGGCGAACAGCATCTCGTTCTTCTGGGTATGTTCAAAGCCGGTGAATTCCGTCACCCGCACCTTGTAGCCATGGGCTTCCAGATATAGTCCGCGCAGCACATTGGTGAGATGGGCACCAAATTCCCGCCGCTGGATGGGATGGCGCCAAAGCTGCGCCAGCGGGCCTTTGATATCGTCGAGGCCCCGCGCCAGTTCTGCCTGACAGCAGGGCACCAGCGCCACGAATTTCGCCTCGTGCTTCAGGGCAAAGAGAATGGCTGCGTCGGTGGCGGTGTCGCAGGCGTGGAGCGCGGTGACGATATCCACCGGCCCGACCTCCGCGTCGGAGATCCTGCCTTCGACGAAACGTATGCGGTCGAAGCCGCTTTCCGATGCGACCTTCTGGCTCGCCGCGATCAGCTCCGGGCGCGTTTCCACCGCGATCACCTGCCCCCGGCCCGCCGGCGCGAAATAAAGATCGTAGAGAATGAGACCGAGATAGGACTTGCCCGCGCCCAGATCAGCCAGCACAGGCTGGTCTTTCTCCTTCAGCATCGCATCGATCGCCGGCCGGATCAGCTGCGCCAGATGCTGCACCTGTTTCAGCTTGCGGCGGGAATCCGCGTTCAGCCCACCATTGTGGGTCAGGATGTGCAGCGCCTTCAAAAGCGCCACGGACTGGCCGGGCCATAGATCGCTCGCCGCGTTCTTGCTCATGACCGCAGCGCCTGGAAAGGATGGGTGACGCCGTACCAGTAGTTATAGGCCCGCACTGCCCAGTAATTCATCTTGGTCCATTGTTTCGGCGGTGAGAGATCGTCCCAGTCAGGCGACAGGTCCCGCGCGATCACATGGGTCATGTAGATGCGCCGGCGGCCCTGCCAGTAATGCAGGAAGCTATCACGCACCTCGGCAACCGGGGTCTGGGAAAGCCGCGCCACTTCGCTGATGGCGAACTGCTCCAGGGTGATGAATTTCCGCGCCCGCCCGATCAAGGCGTCGATGAAGGCCAAGGTGTCTTCCAGCAGCGGCACATGCACCGGCGAGGCGCCGATCAGCCCGGAATTGAACATCCAGCTGGTCTCGGTGTCGTAATGGTAATAGCCCAGGTGCGGCAGCCGGGTGCGAAAGCCTTTCAGCGGCGGAAAGGGATTGCGCAGCTCGAACCGGTTCATCACCAGCGGCGTCTTGGTCGCCGACCACACGTCCTGGGGCGCCATCTTGCCGGCGACCTCGGCATGAAAGCCCGGCTGGATGATGGAGTCCGAATCCACAAAACAGACCGGGTTGTCGAAGCGGCGCAGGGCATCCAGCACCACCGCCGGCTTGATGCGGTGATGGTAAAGCCCCCCGCCTGACCAGGCTTGTGTTTGGGCGGCAATGTCCACCACCTCCACCGGCCAGTTGGCATAGGTCGCCGGCACGTCGGTATAGACGGCGATGTGCGCCCCAGGATCTGCCCCAAGTTCCTGGCGCAGCGAAATCAGGCTGTAGCGCAGCTCCCGCCGGACTTCCGGCCGGCCGCCATAATCGAGGTAAAGATAGCGCAGCATGGGCCGGTTATAGCCGGAAAAGCCTGTGGAATGGGGGGCTTCAGTCTGCTAGACCCCCGGCGCAAATGCCCGATCTTTCCAAAATCCGCAACTTTTCCATCGTCGCCCATATCGACCATGGCAAGTCCACCCTGGCCGACCGGCTGATCCAGGTCACCGGCGCCCTTTCCAGCCGCGAGATGACCAACCAGGTTCTGGACTCGATGGATATCGAGCGGGAGCGGGGCATCACCATCAAGGCCCAGACCGTGCGCCTGGAATACAAGGCCCAGGATGGCGAGACCTATGTCCTGAACCTGATGGACACGCCGGGCCATGTGGACTTCGGTTATGAGGTCAGCCGCTGCCTGGCCGCCTGCGAAGGCGCGCTGCTGGTGGTGGACGCCAGCCAGGGCGTGGAAGCCCAGACCCTGGCCAATGTCTACCAGGCGATCGATGCGGGGCTGGAGATCGTGCCGGTCTTGAACAAGATCGATCTGCCCGCTGCCGAGCCCGACCGGGTCAAGCAGCAGATCGAGGATGTGATCGGGCTGGATGCCTCCGAGGCGGTGCCGATTTCCGCCAAGACCGGCCTCAACATCAACCAGGTGCTGGAAGCAGTGGTCACCCGCCTGCCCGCGCCCAGGGGCGCCCTGGAGGCGCCGCTCAAGGCCCTGCTGATCGACAGCTATTACGACGCCTATCTGGGCGTGGTGGTGCTGGTGCGCATCATCGATGGCGAGCTGAAGAAGGGCCACAAGATCCGGATGATGGCGACCGACGCCGTCTATCAGGTGGAGCAGATCGGCGTCTTCACGCCGAAGAAAATTCCCGTCGAGAAGCTTGGTCCCGGCGAGGTCGGTTACATCACCGCCCAGATCAAGCAGGTGGCGGACACCAAGGTGGGCGACACCATCACCGATGAACGCAAGGGTACGCCGACACCTCTGCCCGGCTTCAAGCCGGCGCAGCAGGTGGTGTTCTGCGGCCTGTTTCCGGTGGATGCCGCCAAGTTCGAGGAACTGCGCGATGCGCTCTCCAAGCTGCATCTCAATGATGCCAGCTTCACCTATGAGACCGAATCCAGCGCCGCGCTGGGTTTCGGCTTCCGCTGCGGCTTTTTAGGCCTGCTGCATCTGGAAATCGTGCGCGAGCGGCTGGAGCGGGAATTCAACCTGGACCTGATCACCACCGCGCCGTCGGTGATCTATCACATCTTTCTCAACAACGGCACGATGAAGGAATTGCACAATACGGCCGACATGACGGACGTGACCTATATCTACCGCATCGAAGAGCCCTGGATCAAGGCTACCATCCTGGTGCCGGACGAATATCTGGGTTCGGTGCTGAAGCTGTGCGAGGACCGCCGCGGCCGCCAGGTCGAGCTCACCTATGCCGGCAACCGCGCCATGGTGATCTATATGCTGCCGCTCAACGAAGTCGTGTTTGATTTCTACGACCGGCTGAAGAGCGTTTCCCGCGGCTATGCCAGCTTCGATTATCACATCGAGGCTTACGAGGAAGGCGATCTGGTCAAGATGTCCATCCTGGTCAATGACGAGCCGGTGGATGCGCTTTCCATGATCGTCAACCGCCAGCGCGCCGAGGGGCGCGGCCGGGCCATGTGCGAAAAGCTAAAGGACTTGATCCCGCGGCACATGTTCAAGATCCCGATCCAGGCCGCGATCGGCGGCAAGGTGATCGCCCGTGAAACCCTTTCTGCCTTGAGAAAAGACGTCACCGCCAAATGCTATGGCGGCGATATCAGCCGCAAGCGCAAGTTGTTGGACAAGCAGAAAGAGGGCAAGAAGAAGATGCGCCAGTTCGGCAAGGTGGACATTCCGCAGGAAGCCTTCATTGCCGCGCTGAAGATGGATGATAATTAGTTTTACCCCTCCGCCCTTCGCAGCTTGCTCGGCGCTTCGCGCCTCGCGCTGCTACGGGCACCTCCCCCGCCTATGCGCTACGCGCATGCGGGGGCGGCGGGCCTATGCTGGCTTTCGACAAATGGCCCGCCAGCCTTTATAGGACCGGCCCATGCCTACAGTGGCCCTGATCGACTATGGCTCCGGCAACCCCGCCAGCGCGGCGAAGGCGCTGGCGCGCGCCGCGAACGGGAAATTCGACATCGTCACCACCGCCGATCCGCAGGTGGTTCGGGACGCAGAACGAGTTGTACTGCCGGGTGTCGGCGCCTTCGCCGATTGCATGCGGGGGCTCTCCGCCGTGCCGGGCATGGTCGAGGCACTGCGGGAGAAGGTGCTGAAAGAGGGCGCGCCCTTTTTGGGCATCTGTGTCGGCATGCAGTTGCTCGCCACCGTCGGGGTGGAGTTCGGCCGTCATGCCGGCCTGGGCTGGATCGCCGGCGAGGTCGTGAAGATCACGCCGTCCGACCCCAACCTGAAAATTCCGCACATGGGCTGGAATGAGCTCACTATCGTCCAGAAGCATCCGCTGCTGAAAGGCATCGCGCCGGGCGCGCACGCCTATTTCGTGCATAGCTTCCAGCTCAAGCCCGCCCTGCCCGAAGACCTGATCGCCACCACCGATTATGGCGGGCCGCTGACCGCCATGGTCGGCGACGAGAATGTCGCGGGCACGCAATTCCATCCCGAGAAGAGCCAGGCCACGGGCCTCAAGCTGCTCGAGAATTTCCTGAGCTGGCGGCCCTAAGCAACCCCGCCCTCACCCCTCGACAGGCTCAGGGTGAGGAGATGAGCAAAATCCTCATGCTGAGCCTGTCGAAGCATGAGGAGCGAGTGACGAACGAAGATGATCATTTTCCCCGCCATCGATCTGAAGGACGGTGTCTGCGTCCGCCTGAAGAAAGGCGTGATGGCCGACGCCACCGTCTTCAACACCGATCCTGCTGCGCAAGCCAAAAGCTTTGCCGCGCAGGGCTTCCGCTGGCTCCATTGCGTGGACCTGAACGGCGCCTTCGCCGGCAAAAGCGCCAACAGCGACGCCATCAAGGCGATCCGCGCAGCGATCGATCTGCCCATCCAGCTTGGCGGCGGCATTCGCGACCTGGCCGCGGTGGAAGCCTGGCTTGCCGCCGGCATCACCCGCGTGATCCTGGGGACGGCGGCCCTGACCAATCCCGACTTCGTGAAGGAGGCCGCGCGCAAATTCCCCGGCCGCATCGTGGTCGGCGCCGACGCCAAGGGCGGCAGGATCGCGACCGAAGGCTGGGCCGAGGTCAGCGAACTGACACCGGTGGATCTCGGCAAGCGCTTCGAGGATGCCGGGGTCGCCGCCATCCTTTTCACCGACATTGACGGCGACGGACTGCTCAAAGGCGTCAATGTGAGGGCGACCGCCGCCCTCGCCCGCGCGCTCTCCATTCCGGTGATCGCCTCCGGCGGTGTCGGCTCCATCGCCGATATCGACGCGCTCAAGACGGCCAATGAGCCGAACATCGAAGGCGTGGTTGTGGGCCGGGCGCTTTATGACGGCCGGATCGACCCGGCCGAGGCGCTGGCCCGCGCCGGCTAACGGTCGCCGGGACCCCGCACAAAACCAATCAGACTGGGCTTGCTCAAGCGGCGCGCGATTTCGTCCAGCTGCTCCAGCGAGCGGTAGGAAATGCGAATTTCCCCACCTTTATCCCCTTTGTGGACAATTTGGACGCCCAACCCCAAGTGGTTGGAAATGCTGGCTTCCAGATCCGCGACATTGGGGTCCTTGGGCGCCTTGCCCACAGGCTTGCGGTGCTGGGTCGAGCGCTGCTCGGCCTGGCGTACCGTCATGGCGCCTTCTATCAGCTCGCGCGCGCGGGCTTCCGGATCGGGCACGCCCAGCAAAGTGCGGGCATGACCGGCGGTGAGCTTTCCTTCCTGCAGCCAGACTTTCACCTGCTCCGGCAGTTTCAGCAGCCGGATGGTATTGGCGATATGGGAGCGGCTCTTGCCGACTTCGCGCGCCACATCTTCCTGGGTGCGGCCAAATTTGGCGATCAGCTCTTCGTAGGCGGCCGCCTCTTCCAGCGCGTTCAGGTCGGCGCGCTGGACATTCTCGATGATGGCGATTTCCAGCGCCTGATCGTCAGGCAACTCCCGCACCACCACCGGCACGTCATGCAGATGCGCCAGTTGCGCCGCGCGCCAGCGCCGCTCGCCGGCCACGATCTCATAGCGGTCCAGGCCGACGGGCCGCACCAGGATGGGCGACAACACGCCCTTTTCCTTGATGCTGGCGGCGAGATCGGCCAGCGGCTGTTCGTCGAACGTCTTGCGCGGCTGATAGCGGCCCGGCTGCAGGAAGGCGACCGGCAAGGTACGGGTATCTTTTTTGGTGACGGGCTCGCCCTTCACCGCGGCGACTTCATCGCCGATCAGAGCGGAAAGGCCGCGGCCCAAACCGCGCGGACGATCGGGGGTCGGGGTCATGCCGCCACCCGCAGGCGTTCGCGTTGAATCAATTCGCCGGCGAGCTTGATGTAAGCCTGACTGCCGGGACAGCGCAGATCATAGACCAGCGCCGGCACGCCATGGCTTGGCGCTTCGGAGATGCGCACATTTCTCGGGATCACCGTAGCATAGACTTTCTCGCCCAAGGTCGCGCGCACGTCATCGGCCACCTGGTCCGACAGCTTGTTGCGCTTGTCGAACATGGTCAGGACGATGCCCTGGATTTCGAGAGCGGGATTGAGCTTGTCGCGCACCAGCTCGATCGTCTTCATCAACTGCGACAGGCCCTCGAGCGCAAAGAATTCGCACTGCAGGGGCACCATCACCGCATCGGCCGCGGCCATCGCGTTCAAGGTCAGCAAGGTGAGGGAAGGGGGGCAGTCGATCAGCACATAGGAGAATTGATTTGCTCCGTATGCGGAATATTCTTCCAGCGCGTCACGCAGGATGAAATTGCGCCGCGGCATGTCGGCAAGCTCGAGCTCGGCGCCGGAAAGGTCCACCGTGGCCGGCACCAAGGACAGGCCCGGGATGCGGGTAGGGACGATGGCCTCGGCCAGCTTGGCCTCCCCGGTCAGCACCTCGTAGATCGTCAGCCGGCGATCCTGGCGGTGGATGCCAAGCCCCGTGGAGGCGTTGCCTTGCGGATCGATGTCGATCACCAACGTCGGCTCACCGACAGCGGCCAGGGCGGTACCCAGATTGATCGCCGTCGTGGTCTTACCGACGCCGCCCTTTTGGTTGGCGACGACCAGAACGCGGGGCTTGGTGGGAAGCGACATGTCGGGGACCCAGCTCTCTCACAGTGACTATAGCAGCGGAAGGCTCCGTCTGGCTTGGCACCCGAGAGGCCTTCATGTTCCAATATTTATGGGCATCGGTCAATTCAGCCCCCACATTTTGTCCCTTCAGAAAAAGACAAACACTGTTCGGGCCTATGAACGGATAGGCATATTGCAGCAGTTGGGGCAGGGGAGCCAGAGCCCGCGCTGTGACGACATCGAAAATTTGTGGCGACAGATCTTCCAGACGGGAATTGCGGACCGCCACCCTCGCGCCGATGCGTTCTGCCGCGGCCTGGAGAAAGGCGCACTTCTTGGTCGTGGCCTCATGAAGGGTGACCGCCAGATCGGGCCGAAGCACGGCCAGGACAAGGGCAGGAAAGCCGGCTCCTGAGCCCAGATCGGCCAGGGTGCGTGCCTGGGCCGGGATCAGGGGTGCCAATTGTGCGGAGTCCCAGAAGTGACGGTGCCAGATATCGGGCAGGGTGCTTTTCGCGACCAGGTTATGTCGGGCGTTCCAATCAGCAAGCAGATCGGCATAAGCCTTGAGCCGCGCCAGTGTTTCACGTGAAACACCGGCGCGGGTAGCAAATTCCTCAGGCCCGAACTGCACGTCTCTGCGCCTTCACATGGGCTAGGATCAGGGTAATGGCGGCCGCCGTGACGCCCTCGATCCGCGCGGCCTGGCCCAAGGTGCCGGGTCGGATCCGCTCCAGCTTCTGCTGGACTTCATTGGAAAGGCCGATCACAGCGCCATAATCCATATCTGCAGGCAGCACCCGGCTCTCATCCCGGCGGAAGGCGATGATATCGGCGTCCTGACGGTCCAGGTAGCCGGCGTATTGGGCATCGATCTCCAACTGCTCCACAATTTCGGGTTCCAAGGCAGATAATTGGGGCCAGATCTGGCAGAGTTTGGGGAACTGGGTAAGGGACAGCAGCTCCAACGCGTTCCGCCGGACGCCGTCCTGCCGAATTGCCAGGCCGTAGGCGGCGGCCTGATTGGGCGTCAGGCTGAGGTTCCGCATTGTTTCACGTGAAACATTGAGAGTTTCCTGCTTCGCGACGAAATATCGCGCGCGGCTCCCCCCGACAAGCCCACCTCGACCGCCCAGTCCGGTCAACCGCTGGTCCGCATTGTCGGCGCGCAGGGTCAGCCGATACTCAGCCCGGCTTGTGAACATCCGGTAGGGCTCCGATACCCCCTTGGTCACCAGATCGTCGATCAGCACCCCGATATAGGCCTGTGCCCGATCCAGAACGATAGGGGTAGCGCCCCCAGCGGCCCGAGCAGCATTCCAACCGGCCATAAGTCCTTGGGCCGCGGCCTCTTCGTATCCCGTCGTTCCATTGATCTGACCGGCAAGATACAGGCCGGGCACAGACTTCGCCTCCAGCGACGAGGCCAGCTCCCGCGGGTCGACATAGTCATATTCAATGGCGTAGCCCAGCCGCTGCACGACAGCCTTCTCCAGCCCCGGGATGGTGGCCAGCAATGCCAGCTGGACGTCCTGGGGCAGGGAGGTCGAAATGCCGTTGGGATAGATGGTGTTATCGTTAAGCCCTTCTGGCTCAAGGAAAATCTGATGAGACTCGCGATCGGCAAAGCGGCTGACCTTGTCCTCGATCGAGGGGCAATAGCGCGGCCCGGTCGACGCGATCTGGCCCGAATACATCGGCGAGCGGTGCAAGTTCGCCCGGATCACTTCGCGGGTCGCCAGGGTGGTACGGGTGATGCCGCAGGCGATCTGCGGCGTGGTGATATTTGTCGTCAGGAAAGAGAAGGGCGAGGGCGGGTCATCGCCCTGCTGCATCTCCAGCGCCGCCCAATCGACGGTGCGGCCGTCCAGCCGTGGCGGTGTGCCGGTCTTCAGCCGCCCCATCTTCAGGCCGAAGCCATAGAGCGTCTTGGACAGGCCGATGCTGGGCGCTTCCACGCCGTCCTTGATCTTCATCCGGCCGGCGGGAATTTTGGTCTCGCCGATATGGATCAGGCCGTTCAGGAAGGTCCCGGTGGTCAGCACCACCTTGCCGCAGGAAATCTCATCCCCGTCTACGGTTGCCACACCGCAGACAATCCTGTCCTTTAAAATCAGGTCTTCCGCGCTCGCCACGCGGATATCGAGATTGTCGATCTCACGCAGTATCGCCTGCATCGCCGTGCGGTACAGTGCACGATCGGCCTGGGCGCGCGGCCCGCGCACCGCCGGTCCCTTGCGGCGATTAAGCAGACGAAACTGGATGCCGGCCGCATCGGCGACACGCCCCATCAGGCCGTCCAGCGCATCGATCTCGCGCACCAAGTGGCCCTTGCCCACCCCGCCGATGGCGGGATTGCATGACATCTCACCCAAGGTCTCGAAGGCGTGGGTAAGCAGCAGTGTCTTGGCGCCAAAGCGGGCGGACGCCGCCGCAGCTTCGCAGCCGGCATGACCGCCGCCGATCACGATGACGTCGTAGCGCGTACTCATGGGGCGCGCTCTTACGCGCCTAGCCCTTTATCCACAAGCTCATTTGCCGATGCAGAAATCGCGGAAGACAAAGTCCAGCAGCTCTTCGACATCCACCCGGCCGGTGATCCGGCCGACGGCGCGCATTGCCAGCCGCAGATCCTCCGCTAGCAGCTCGGCGCGATCCGGCGGCGCTTCCAGTCCATGACGCAGCGCGGCCAGTGCTTCACTCAGCGCCTGGCGGTGACGCGGCCGGGTTAGCAGGGGCGCCCCGCCGCCATCCAGTCTTTGCTGCACCTTTTGCTGCAGCATGGCCTGCAGCATGGCAAGGCCCTCGCCGGTCTTGAGGGAGATACAAAGTCCTTCGCGCTGGAAGCCAAGATCGGCCTTGTTCCAGACGATGATGTCCGGATCGGGCAGATCCGGCGGCATCCCGGCGCGCGGGTCGGGCAGGCTGCCGTCCAGCAGCAACAGGGTCAGGCCTCCTGCCGCGTGAGACAGGGCGCGGCGCATCCCCTCCGCTTCGATCGCGTCGCGCGTCTCGCGCACTCCCGCCGTGTCGGCGACATGCAACAGATACCCGCTCAGGTTGAGTCGAATCTCGATTACGTCTCTGGTTGTACCAGGGGTTTCCGAGACAATCGCCACATCGCGCCGCGCCAGCGCATTGATCAGCGAGGATTTGCCGGCATTGGGCGGCCCCAGGATGGTCAGCCGCAAGCCTTCGCGCAGGCTTTCGCCGCGCCCTGCATCATCCATATGTATTTGTATTTCCCCGGCTATTTCGGACGCTGCGCGCTGGGCGGCCGCAAATTCGCTTTCGCCAACGCCGTCATCGGAGAAATCGATCGCCGCTTCCACCTGGCCCAAGGCGGCGATCAGGCGGGCGCGCCAACCTTCATACAGATCGGCCAACACGCCGTCATGCTGGCGCAGCGCCTGCCGCAACTGGGCGGGGGTCTCCGCATCCACCAAGTCGGCCACGGCTTCCGCGCGGGTAAGGTCGAGCTTGCCATTCTCCACAGCCCGGCGGCTGAACTCGCCCGGCTCGGCCGCTCGCGCTCCAAGATCGCAAAGCGCTGTGAACAGGGCTTCGCGTACCGCCCGGCCGCCGTGGATGTGGAATTCGGCCACGTCCTCGCCCGTGAAGCTATGCGGGGCGGCGAACCACAGCAGCAGGGCGTGGTCGATTTCGGCGCCATTGTAGCGGAGCCGCCGCAGCACCGCCTGGCGCGGCACGGGCAGGGCGCCGGTCAGCTTTGCGACTATGACGCCTGCCTGCGGGCCCGACAGGCGCACCACACCCACCCCCGCCCGCCCGGGGGCGCTGGCCAGCGCAAAAATCGTGGAATTCATGGAAGAGGGGGCAAGCTTACTTGCCGTCCTTCTTCAGCATGGCGGCGGCGCTGTCCCACATCGCCTTCTGGAACTTCTGGAAGGTGTCGGCCCCGCCCACCCCATAGGAAAAAGGCAGCCAGGCCCGCATCATCCCGTCGGGATCGTTGGCGTCGAACGCGGCCTTCATCCGGGCCTGCATCTCCTCCAGCATCTTCTTCTGCATGGGCGCCACATCGGGCAGGCCCATGAAGGCCCGGGCCTCTTCCGGGGTCATGTCCATCTCGATATTGACCTTCATCACGGCACCTTTCTTTGAGGGCGGTCCGGCTTTCGCCTAACGCCCTATTTTGAGGGCGGTCCGGCTGGTGCCTGCCGCCCTTCGCGAGGGGTTTCGGGGCTCTCTTTTTCGGGGTAAGTAACCCGGCCCCAAAAACATCACAGAAGCGGGCCGGCGGGAAGGCATCCTTCCGCGCAAAACTGGAACGGAACGATGAGCCTCAGCGACAGCAACAGCCCCTTTCTCTCTTCCCACAAGGACAATCCCATCAAGTGGCGCGAATGGGGGCCGGAAGCGCTGGGCGAAGCCCTGGCGCAAGGAAAGCCCATCCTGCTCAGCCTGGGCTATATCGGCTGCCACTGGTGCCATGCCATCAGCCGGGAAAGCTTCTCCGACGCGGAAGTCGCCGCCATGGTGAACGACAATTTCGTGCCTATCCTGGTGGACCGTGACCAGCGCCCCGATGTGGACATGCTCTACCAGGGCGCCGCCGGCATCATGCAGCACCAAGGCGGCTGGCCGCTCAATGTCTTCCTGCATCCCGATGGGCGCCCCTTTTGGGTCGCCGGCTACCAGCCGCTGGAAGACAATGCCCAGGGTCCAAGCTTCCGCCGGGTGGTGCGCGAGACGCTCGACCTTTGGAACAATGAGCGCGCCCGCACCGAGACCACCGGCGATCAGATCCGCCAGGCGGTGGAGTCGCTCTACAATCGCGACATGACCATGGCGCGGGAACAGATGAACCTCGACCTGGCCGCGGTGCGCATCGGCCAGCGCCACGACGTCTTCTTCGGGGGCCTGCAGGGTCCGGTGAAATTCCCCAATCCGCTGCTGCTGGAAGTGTTGTGGCGCGCCTACTTGCGCACCGGCACCCAGCAATTCTCGCAGCTGATTTTCACCACCCTGGATTCGATCCTGTTCGGCGGCGCCTATGATCATATCGGCGGCGGCTTCTTCCGCCACAGCATGGACGAGCGCTGGCTGGAGCCCAGCTTCGAGAAGATGCTCTACGATCAGGCGCTGATGATCGATCTCTGCTCCGGCATCTGGCAGTTCAACCGCAATGAACTGTGCCGCCAGCGCGTGACCGAGACCATCAACTTCCTGCTGCGCGACATGCGGGTGGGTGACGGCTTCGCCGCTTCCATTTCTTCCGGCTCCCAGACCGAGGACGGCAAATATTACACCTGGAGCGAGGCGGAGATTGACGCCGGCCTGGTGGGCACCTTCTCGGCCCGCTTCAAGCAGGTCTATGGCATCACCCGCGATGGCAACGTCCAGGGCCGCAACCTGCCGCAGCGGCTGGGCAATCCCACGCCGGCCAACGATGCCGATGAGGCGCTGCTGGCGCGTCAGCGCGACATGCTGCTGACCGCGCGCCAGAAGCGCAACCGCCCCTTCCGCGACGAACGGCTGCTGGCCGATCAGAATGGTCTGGCGATTGCCGCGCTGGCCCGCGCGGGACGCATCTTCGAGAGGCCGGAATGGATCGAGGCGGCGGTCAAGGCTTTCGATGCCATCGTCGCCACCCTCGGCCAGGCCGACAATCGCCTGCAGCACACCGCTGGCGCGCGCGGCATGGTCGACGATTATGCCGACATGGCCCGCGCCGCGATGGTCCTGCGCGAGGTGACGGGCGACAACCGCTTCCTGGAGCAGGCCCGCGCCTGGGCCGA
>CAYQZM010000022.1:0-16782 GCA_964421935.1 uncultured Rhizobium sp.
CGCCTCCAGGTTGGTCTTGCGCGCCGTTTCCTCGATGGAATGCTCGCGGGTGGCACGGCCGGAATTCACGTCGATCGAGACCAGCGCCTCGGTCTGGTTGATGACGATATAGCCGCCCGATTTCAGGGTGACGGTGGGCGAAAACATCGAATCCAGCTGGGATTCGATATGCATGCGCTGGAAGAGGGGGACGCCGTCCTTGTACTGGTGGACATATTTGGCGTGGGTCGGCATCAGCATGCGCATGAAGTCCTTGGCGCCGCGGAAACCCTGTTCGCCCTCGACCACGACGTCCTGAACGTCCTTGTTGTAGAGGTCGCGGATCACCCGCTTGACCAGATCGCCTTCCTCATAGACGCAGGCCGGCGCGTTGGACGACAGGGTCTTTTCCCGGATGGTGTCCCATAGGCGCAGCAGATAATCATAGTCGCGCCGGATCTCCAGCTTGGTGCGGTTCTCGCCGGCGGTGCGGATGATCAGGCCCATGCCTTCCGGCAGGTCGAGGCCTTGCGCCGCCGATTTCAGGCGCTTCCTGTCGGCTGCATTGGTGATCTTGCGGGAGATGCCGCCGCCGCGCGGGGTGTTGGGCATCAGCACGCAATAGCGGCCGGCCAGCGACAGATAGGTGGTGAGCGCCGCGCCCTTGTTGCCGCGCTCTTCCTTGACCACCTGGACCAGGATGATCTGGCGGCGCTTGATGACTTCCTGAATCTTGTAGTGCTTGCGGCGCACCCAGCGCTGCGGCGGACGCTGCGCCTGCAGCGCCTGCGCTTCGCCGGACCCTTCCGCGCCGGTTTGCGCCGCGGCGTCTTCGCCCGGCGCCGCTTCATCGGCTTCCGCAGGTTCTTCACTGGGCGGCATCTCGGCCGCTTCCGGCATCATCTCCGCCATTTCCGCCACCGAGACGGGCTCTATTTCGCCCTCGCTCTCTTCGGCGGCCTCGGCGGCAGCGACTTCCGGATCATTCTGATAGTCGGTGGCCAGCGCCGCGTCCGCGGCTTGCGGCTTGCTGATATCTTCTTCCGCTTCCAGCGTGGCGCCCGGATGATTGACGAAAACCTCGTCATGATCGTCTTCGGCGGTTTCCTCCGCCGAAGCGTGATTTTCGTCCTCCGCGGCGGTATCCAGCGGCACCAGGGGCGCCATCTCCACCGTCTCTTCGGTGTCGGTATCTTCCTCGGTCTCGACCTCTTCCTCGGCCTCTCCATCCTCGGGCTTGCTGCCGGTGATCTCGAAGCTTTCGATGTCATCTTCCTGGCGGCGGCGGGCCTCGGCCTCCTGCTCGGCGAGCAGCGCCTGCCGGTCGGCGACCGGGATCTGGTAATAGTCGGGATGGATTTCGGCGAAGGCCAGGAAGCCCTGGCGGTTGCCGCCATATTCGACAAAGGCCGCCTGCAGCGACGGCTCTACGCGCGTCACCTTGGCGAGATAGATGTTGCCCTTGAGCGGCCGCTTAGAGGCGGCCTCGAAATCAAACTCTTCGACCCTGGAACCGTCCACGATCACCACGCGGGTCTCTTCCGGGTGGCTGGCGTCGATGAGCATGCGTTTGGTCATGGAAATCTCCGGCGCGCGCGCGTGGGTCGCCGGCGGCTCGCCCTGCGGCGGGCCCCTTTCCGGCAAACGGATGGCGGCGCGAATTGTAAGTGGATGAAAAGCGCGCGGTGCCTTCCGCCGAAACGGTCAGGCCCATGGACTGGGGGACCGGGACAGCGTCGGAAGGGAGCGCAAATTTGACAGTCATTGTTACTTCAAGTGGCCATCAGCCGGGGCTGAAGGCTTGGATTGTCCTGAGGGTTACCGGCACGGGCGCGTCGCGCGAGGGGCGGGATGTTCAGGGAAGGCGCGGCGGCCGCGAGAATCGCGCCGCTCTGCCGGTCATTGTTTTTGTAGGGTGCCAGCAGGGTTTCAACAAGCGATTAATGGGCACATTTATGACAAGGTGTCTAAATTTGTGGTTTTATATAGAAAATTCAGATACTTAACCTCTAGACCAGAGGCGTAGAAGATTGTTTTTCACCGCCTCCAGCCGGACCCGGCTGCTCCACTCCATCTTGAGCCCTTCCAGCGCGGCCACCTCGCTCAATTCATAAAGCTGGGTGCGCAGGAACTCGTCGGGAATACGGCTTTCGATGAAGGTGATGGAGACCAGCCGCTGGCCGCGCCGGACCGGTGTGACCTCATGGAGCTGGGTTGACGGATAGACCACCACGCTCCCGGGCTGGCCTTTGATCACCACCGGCCGGGTTCCCAGATGCACCACCAGTTCGCCGCCGTCATAGTCCTGGGGCGGGGTCAGCCAGACCGTTGCCGAGAGGTCGGAGCGGCGGACCTGATTGCCGAACCACATATGCGCGGTATCGGCATGGGCGCCATATGCCATGCCCATCTCGTAACGGGCGAGCATGGGCGGGGCGACAAGGGCAGGAAAGGCAAAATCGCGGAACTGGATGGAGCGTGCAAAGGCCTCGCCCACGATCCGGGAGGATTCCGCGTGCAGCGGGTCGCTCTCGCTGGCCTGCAGGTTTTTTTTCGCCTGATTGTGGGGATTGCTGACCCGCCCATCCACAAAGGTGACGCGCGTCGCCAATTCGCGCAGCCGGGCGACTTCCTCGGCCTTAAGAAAGTCGTTTATTTCCAGAAACATCATACCCCCCCCGCAGCGGTGAAACCTAGCAAAAGCGGGCAAGCGAAACAAAGGCCCATGCTACTCTCACCCCAGCTGATTCGGAGATGGGTGCTTTGCGTCTTGTTGTCGTCCTGATCCTTGCCGCCGCGGGCTTTGTCCTTGCGGGGCCGAAGGCCGAAGGCGCCGACGATGCCATCAGCCGCCTGATGAAAAACCAGGACGATGCCGCCAAAAACCTGCCCGTGGCGCCGGCCAAGCCGCTGCCCGCCCAGGTCGCCGGCCCGACGGTTGGCTCCAAGCCCCAGGGCCCGCTGCCCATGGTGATGAGCGCGCGCATCGGCGAGCATGAGGACCGCACCCGGCTGGTGATCGAACTTTCCGATCCGGTGAACCTGCGCGCCTTTGCGCTCGCCAATCCCGATCGCGTGGTGATCGACATGCCGGAAGTGACCTGGCGGCTGGGCGCGCCGCCGCGGCCCTCCGGTTTTGGCGCCATCAAGTCCTACCGCTATGGCCAGTTCCGCGCCGGCAATTCCCGCATGGTGATCGATCTCAACCAGCCGGTGACGGTTTCCGATGCGCTGGTCCTGCCGCCATCCTCGGGATTCGGCTATCGGGTGGTGATCGACCTGTTCCCGACCAACCGCACCAAGTTCGATGCCCTGGCCGGCTGGCCCGCCGATCTCAAGAAGCGGGAAAGCGATGCCGAGAAACTGGCCGCCCTGATCGCGGCCCAGCAGTCTCCCACCGCCAGGGGCAGCGGCAAGAAGATCATTGTGCTGGATCCGGGCCATGGGGGCCTGGATGCCGGAACCATCGGCGTCAATGGCCTGATGGAAAAGGACCTGGCGCTGGCCGAAGGATTGAAGCTGCGCCGCCTGCTGCAAAGCCGTGGCTATACGGTGTTCATGACGCGTGAAAACGACACCTTCATTCCGCTGCGCCAGCGCGTGGCGATCGCGCGCGCCGACAAGGCGGATCTGTTCATCGCCTTGCATGCCGATTCCAATCCCGATGCCGACACCACCGGCACCTCGATCTATACCCTGAATGACGGCCGCTCGGACCGTGAGGCCGCGGCGTTGGCCCGGCGCGAAAACCAGTCGGACGTGATCGCAGGCGTGGACCTGTCGGGCGACAACAATCCGGTGGCGCCCATCCTGATCGGCCTGGCGCAGCGCGACACCCGCAACAAATCCTCCGAGTTCGCCACCAACGCCCTCAAAAGCATCGGACGTGTCACCGATCTTCTGGCCCACTCGCCGCACCGTTCCGCCAGTCTTGCCGTGCTGGTCGCCCCCGATGTTCCCGCGGTTCTGATCGAACTTGGTTACCTTTCCAATCGCGGCGATGCGGCCCAGATGAACACCGATTCATGGCGCACCAAGGTTGCAGACGCCATCGCCGGTGCGGTGGACGCCCAATTTGCGCCATCTTCCGGCGAACAGGCCGCCCGATGAGCTTCAACCCGATGAAACCCGGTCTCACGAGGGCCTTTCAAGCAGAGCCCCTGAGCCTTATAAATCCCGCGATCTTATGCAGAATTTCTTCACCCGACTTTTGAAGTGGCTTGGCCTGGCGACGGCGGCGCTGGTGGTGGTGGTCCTGGGCTTTGCCGCCTTCTGGATCGTCACCCTGATGCGTGACCTGCCCAGCGTGCAGGCGCTGCAGGACTATTCCCCGCCCATCACCACCCGGGTCTATGCCGGTAACGGTGCGGTGCTGGGCGAATACGCCCATGAGCGGCGCATCTTCGTCCCCATCGCCTTCGTTCCCAAGCTGGTGAAGGAGGCTTTCACCAGCGCCGAAGATCGCAATTTCTACAATCATCCTGGCGTCGATCCGTCGGGCATCATTCGCTCCGCCATCAAGGACGTGGGCCTGGTGCTGGAAGGGCGCCGGCCGCAGGGCGCTTCCACCATCACCCAGCAGGTGGCGCGCATCTTTCTGCTCAATTCCGATCTCAAGATAGCCCGCAAGATACGCGAGGCGATCCTGGCCATCCGCATAGACGCCACCTATCCGAAAGAGAAGGTGCTGGAGCTTTATCTGAACGAGATCAATCTCGGCCAGAACAGCTATGGCGTGGGTGCGGCGGCGCTCAACTACTTCGGCAAATCGCTGGACGAACTCGACATCTCCGAAGTCGCCTTCCTGGCGGCACTGCCCAAGTCGCCCAGCCATTACGATCCGCGCTTCCATCATGAGGCCGCGCTGGACCGGCGCAACTGGGTGATCTCCCAGATGCATGAGAATGGCTTTATCACCGACCAGCAGGCCCAGGCCGCCAGGGCCGAGCCCCTGGTGACCCGCACCCGCGCCCTGGGCAGCCAGGCGGCGGACGTCGACTATTATGTCGAGGAGGTGCGCCGGCTGCTCTACAAGCAGTATGGCGGCAAGGCGCTTTATGACGGCGGCCTGCAGGTGCGCGCCTCGCTGGACACGCGGTTGCAGAATTATGCGGTGAGTGCGCTGCGCACCGGCCTGGTGCGCTACGACCGACGCCATGGCTGGCGCGGCGCCAAGATGCATGTCGACGTCGCCGATTGGCAAAAGGGCCTGGAGAAGTTGGCCAGTGATCCCAACCACCAGTCGGGTATCGATACGGGGCGGGTGGCGGCGGCGCTGAGCTATGCCGGCAAGACGGTGCATATCGGCTTTGCCGACGGGAGCACCGGGGTGATGCCGTATGACGGCTACAAATGGGCGCGGCACCAATTGCCGGGGGCTGTATATGGTCCGGCGCCGGCAGGACCGCAGGATGTGGTCAAGCCGGGGGATGCCTTCTTTGTCGAGCCGCTGCCGGCGCCGGCCAAGCCCGGTGAATATGGCCTGCGCCAGGTGCCGGAAGTGAATGGCGCCATTGTGGTGATGGACCCGCATACCGGCCGCGTGCTGGCCATGTCGGGCGGCTTTTCTTATGCGTCATCGCAATTCGACCGTGCCATGCAGGCCCAGCGTCAGCCGGGCTCGTCCTTCAAGCCCTTCGTCTACGCCACGGCCCTGGAGGAAGGCTACACGCCCGCCAGCAAAGTGCTCGACGCGCCGTTCGAGATGGACATGGGGCCGGGGCAGGGCATCTGGCGTCCGGAGAATTTCGAGCGCGGTGACTATCTGGGCGACACCACGCTGCGCCGCGGCCTGGAACTGTCCCGCAACCTGATGACGGTGCGCCTGGCCCATGACTTAGGGATGGCCAATGTCGTCAAGATGCCCATCCGCTTTGGCGTCTATGACAGGCTGCCGCCGCTCCTGGCCAATTCGCTGGGTTCGTATGAAACCACCCTGATGCGCATGGTCACCGGTTATTCCGAATTCGTGAATGGCGGCAAGAAGATCAGCGCCTCGCTGATCGACCGCATCCAGGACCGCAACGGCAAGACCATCTGGCGTCACGACACCCGCAAGTGCGAGGGCTGCAACGATCCCAACTGGCACGACCAGGAGGAGCCGCTGCTGGCCGATACGCGCGAGCAGATCCTGGACCCCCGCACCGCCTATCAGATCGTCTCGATGCTGCAGGGCGTGGTTCAGCGCGGCACCGCCGCCTATTCGGTGGGCGCCCAGATCAACAAGCCGCTGGCTGGCAAGACCGGCACCTCGCAGGATGCCCAATCCACCTGGTTCATCGGGTTCTCGCCAGACCTGGCTGCCGGCGTCTATGTCGGCTTCGACAATCCGCGCACCCTGGGCCCGAAAGAGCAGGGCGCCACCGTGGCCGCGCCGATCTTCCGCGACTTCATGAAGGAGGCGCTGAAGGATGCGCCGCCCACGCCCTTCCGCATCGCGCCCGGCATCGAGGAAGTGTCCATCGACTGGAAGAGCGGTCAGGCCGTTCCGCCCGGCACGCCCGGGGCCATCATGGAAGCCTTCAAGGCCGGCACCGCGCCGGGCGAGGCCAACGCGCCGTCGCAGGATGAAAGCGTGCCGGGCACCGGCACCGCCAGCGTCAGCCAGAGCGCCGCGCCGCCGCAGTCGGTGAGCGAGGGTACCGGTGGACTTTACTAGTCTGCTCCATTAAGCAGCCCGCCATGCGTCCCGAAATTGCCCGCGCCGTAGACGAGATCCAGCAGGCCATCGCCCTGCTGAGGAGGCATCTTTGACTGGGATGCCGCCCGCCGCCGCCTGGACGAGCTGAACGCCCGGGCCGAAGACCCTTCCATCTGGAACGATCCAGCCGCCGCGCAGAAGCTGATGCGCGAGCGCCAGAAGCTGGACGCCTCGATCAATTCGGTCACCCAGCTCACCAACGAGCTGACGGACGCCACCCAGCTCCTGGAAATGGCGGAGGCCGAGAACGATGCGGCCATGGTGACGGATGCGGAAAATTCCGTGCTGGCGCTCTCCAAGCGGGCCGAGCAGATGCGGCTGGAATCCATGCTGTCGGGCGAGGCCGACGGCAACGACACCTATATCGAAATCCATGCCGGCGCCGGCGGCACCGAGAGCCAGGACTGGGCCAGCATGCTGCTGCGCATGTACACGCGCTGGGCCGAACGTCACGACTACAAGCTGCAGTTGATCGAGGAAAGCGAAGGCGAAGGGGCGGGCATCAAGTCCACCACCTTGCTGGTCAAGGGTCCCAATGCCTATGGCTGGCTGAAGACCGAGGCCGGCGTGCACCGGCTGGTGCGCATCTCGCCTTTCGATTCCAATGCCCGGCGCCACACATCTTTCTCGTCCGTCACGGTCTATCCGGTGATCGACCAGTCCATCGAGATCGACATTCCGGAAAAGGACGTGCGCGTCGACGTCTATCGCGCCTCCGGCGCGGGCGGCCAGCATGTCAACAAGACCGAGAGCGCGGTGCGCATCACCCATCTTCCCACCGGCATCGCGGTGGCCAGCCAGTCCGAGCGCAGTCAGCACCAGAACCGCGCCATCTGCTGGGACATGCTGAAATCCAAGCTCTATGAGATCGAGCTGGAAAAGAAGAAGGCCGAAACCGGCGCTTTTGTCGGCGAGAAATCCGACATCGGCTGGGGCCACCAGATCCGTTCCTATGTGCTGCAGCCCTATCAGCTGGTAAAGGATCTGCGCACCGGGGTGGAAAGCCGGACACCCTCGGATGTGCTGGACGGCGATCTGGACGGCTTCATGGCCGCGGCGTTGGCCCAAGAGGTCGGTGGCAAGCCGCGCGAGACGGTCGAAGATCTCGAATAGCAATCTCCGTGGAACCGGAACCTCGGCTTGCGGCAATCGTTCGCAAGGGGGAGGGCACCATGGAGAGAGTCACATGAAGCGTTCTTTTCTGGCAGGGTCGATCCTGCTTGCCGCGGCCCTGACGCCTTTGGCCGCCCGCGCCGACAGCCCGCGCGAGTTCCTTCACCACGCGCTGCAGGGCGACAATTCCGAGATCATGCTGGGCAATCTGGCCGCGGACCGGGCCCGCGATCCGGCGGTGCGCGAGTTCGGCCGCACCCTGGTCAATGACCATTCCAAGGCCCGCGGCGAGGTGCTGGATGTAGGCCGCCGTTTCGGCATCCGGCCGACCCGCGAGGTTGCGCCGGAGGCCCGTGACGAACGTGACCGCCTGATGGGCTTGCGTGGCCACGATTTCGACCGGGAGTTCGTCCGTTACATGATCGACGATCACCGCAAGGATATCGACGATTTCCGCGACGAGGCGCGCGAACATCATGGCCGGGTCAGCGATCTGGCCAGCCGCCAGCTTCCAACCCTGCGCGAGCATCTGCGCATTGCGCGGTCCCTGGAACGCGGCAGCGGCCGTTACGAGGGCCGCAATGACCGGGATCACGATTGGCGGCGGTGACAGCCGCGAGCTGTTACCGAAAAGGCTCGGAACTACCCCCTCGGTAAGAGCTCATCGCTTCGGATAACGGTGCAATATTCGCCGTCCAGATTGGCGAGCGAAACGGCATGGATTTCTTGGGCGCTGCGCCAGACGCCGTCCCAATCCTTTCGGCCGAACGTGAAAGAGGCGTCCTCGACCAGCCATGTATCAAAGCTGAGATTGCCGGCCATCCGCACGGTGGCCTCGACGGAATTGTTGGTGATGACTCCTGCTACAACCAAGGCCGGGTAGCGGCGCAGTCGTGCTTCCAAATCGGTGTCGATGAACGCGCTGTTGGTGCGCTTGGCGATGATGTCCTCGCCACGAAGGGGAGCGGTTTCCGGTTTGAAGTCGTTGCCCGACTGACCCGGGAAGTAGGGTGATGTGGGATCTTTGGAGTCATGGCGGACATGGATCACCGGCCATTTCTTGCCGCGCCAATGGGCAAGCAGGTCTGCGACCGTCTTTTCGGCATCGGGATTGTTGCGGATACCCCAGCCGGGATGATCAATCGCCCGCTGCAGATCAATCAGCAGCAACACGGCGCCTTCCGGCGGTTTGCGGCCAGTGCTTATGTGGTCGCCGGGCTCAGCGCGGCGAAAAGAGCGCTGGGCGCCGTGCCGGCCTGAGCGGCCGCGGCGCGGCGGCTGTCGCCGTCCCCCAGGGGGTTGGTGCTGTGGCGGCAATTGCCTTCGAAGAACGCCCCGGTCTCCACCGAGAAGGCTTCATGCAGGATATCGCCTTCCACATGGCTGGTGGCGGCCAGGGTGACCTTGCGGGCGCGGATGCGGCCCACGACCTTGCCGCGGATGGTGACATCATCGGCATGAATTTCGCCAAGGACTTCGGCCTTGTCGCCGATGACCAGACCCGCGCTGCGCACATCGCCTTCCACCCGTCCGTCGATCTGCACATCGCCGGTGGAGGCCAGGGTGCCGTTGATCACCATGTCGGCGCTGACGATCGTGGGCGCCGAAAGAGGCCTGCCGCGCTTGGGGCCTGCCACGGGCACGGGCGCGGCCGGCATATCGGCGGCGGAGTCTTTGCTTCTGCTAGAGAACATGACGGCCGGCCTCTATGAAGTTGTTCGGATTCTTGACGACGTCGTCGTACCAGACTTCGTAATGGACATGCGGTCCGGTGCTGCGGCCGGTGGAGCCGACGCGGCCCAGGCCCGCGCCTTTGGCCAGATAGGTGCCCACCTTCACGCTGATGGTGGAGAGGTGCCCGTAGCGCGTATGGATGCCATAGCCATGGTCGATCTCGACCATGTTGCCATAGCCGCCGCGATTGCCGGCGAACACCACCACACCCGCCGCGGTCGCATGCACCACGCTGCCCCAGGGGCCGGCGAAATCGATGCCGGGGTGGAAGGCGAAGCGGCCGGTGAAGGGATCGGTGCGGGCGCCGAAGCCGCTGGACTTGTCGAAGGTGCCGGCGCTGACCGGCATGGAGAGCGGCATATGATCCATGGCGGCGGAAAGGCCATTGAGTTGATCCAGCCGGGCCGCCGCATTGAAATAGGCGTGATTGAATTTGGGATCGGTGATGCCTTCGATCCGTACCTGATCGAGCGGAATCTCAGGGCCGCCCATGCCTTCACTGGCCGCGGCCTTGCGGACGAAGAGGTCGGGATTGATACCGGCGCGCCGCATGACGTTCTGCAGGGCGCCGATGCCGCGCCCCAGCTCGCCCTCGGTTTTCGCCATCAATGTGGTCTCGGAACTGCCGATGCGCGCGACGCGGGCGGTCTGCTCGGCCAGTTTTTTCAACCCCGGATGCTGCGCATAGACGACCGGATCGGGCTCATGCGGGCGGGTCTCCATGTGCACGCTGCGGGTCACGGATTGGAACAGCGCCGCGAAACGCTGCATGGCGTGATCGAGCAGGCTGGCATGGGTGAGGCGGCCGGTGCGCGGCTGGGGCTGCGCCGGACCCGGCATCACGATCAGGGCCGAAGAACCCGCATCGGGCGCGTCCACGTCCATCCCCGGCGCGGCGTGCGCAAAGGAGGCCCCTGGGCGCGCGCCCACCGAGGCTTCCACCTGATCGGCGCGATTGAGGAAACCGGCAATGGCATTCTGCTTGGTCTGCAGTGCGTCGGCGGTCGACTTGAAACGGTCCTGCGCCGACACCAGTGCGCCGTTGAGTTGGTCGTAGGACATCTGCAGATCGGCGACGCGCTCTTCATAGGCCGCCTGCATCTGCTGATAGCGATGGTCCTTGGCCGCGATGATGCGGTCCTTGAAGACGACATTGACGGTGGCAAAGGCAACCCAGCCCAGAAAGATCAGGGTCAGGCCGGCCAGGGTTGCCTGCAAGGAAGGCCCGAAGGTGAAGAACTGTACCCGGCCATTGCTGCGGATATAGATCTGGCGTTCAGGAAAGGTGGCGTGAATCCAGGACCAGGCCCGCTCCAGGAACGAGCCCTTCGCCTTGGAAGTGGCCTGATCTTCGACGCCCATATCATCCCCGGCTGGCATTTCACCCGGCTGCGCTTGGCTGATCAAGCGGCGGTGCCACAAAAAGGAGCGTGTTAACGATGATTGCTGGAAGGGGTCTTTCATACGCTCTTGGCTCTCTCCAGCACGGCCTCGACATGGCCCGGTACCTTAACTTTGTGCCAGGCTTCCACGATGGTGCCCTTGGCATCCACCAGGAATGTGGCCCGCTCCATGCCCATATACTTGCGGCCATAGAGGGTCTTTTCACCCCACACACCCCAGTCCTGCGCCATCCTGATCTGGGGGTCTGACCCCAAGGTCAATTTCAGCTTGTACTTTTTACGGAATTTGGCGTGGGACTCCAGGCTGTCCTTGGATACGCCGATGACCCGCACGCCGGTCTTTTCGAATTTCTTGAGATTGTCGGAGAAGGCGACCGCCTCCTTGGTGCAACCGGAGGTGTCATCTTTGGGATAGAAATAGACAATGTAAGGCGCACCCTTCAGCTGGGATGCGGTGATGGTCTCACCTTCATCCGTCATGATCTTGAAAGAGGGGGCCTTATCCCCCGCCGCCAGCGCCATCCGTTCAAGCCCTTCTAGCCTATCGGATTTATGCCATGCCATGATCGGCGCGCAAATCAAACCGGGGGGACAAGAGCCGGAAAGATTTGCCCTTTTTAGGCCTAACAGTCGTAATAAAGGCATGCGCCGGACGAGCCGGCAATTCCCGGGAAGTTTCCAGGGAATTTTCAGGGAATCCCCGCGTTGAACCTGCCTTTTGCCCGATTCATCAAGGCCCATCACATCAGCCGGGCCGCGCTGACGGCTGGCGCGCTGGTGGCGGCCATCGTGTTTTTCGTAGTGGGCGCAGGCCTGAGGTTGCTCTGGGGTCCGGTTTCGCTGGGCCCCCTGAAAGGAACTCTGGCCGGGGCTATTCATGATGCCCTGCCGGGTATCGCGCTGGACTATGACCAGGCGGCCATCGAGTGGAGCCGCGATCAGGGCCGCGTGAATCTGGTGGTGCTGGGGACGCGCCTCTATGACGCCCATGGCCGGGTGGTGGCGACCGCGCCCAAGGCCGCCATCGATCTGGCCGCCGCGCCATTCCTACAGGGTCACGTCGTGGTCAAGCGCATCACCCTGGTGGGCGTGGCCTTCACCCTGATCCACACCAAATCGGGCGGCATCCGGCTGGGCAATGAGAAGGATGTCGGCGACGACAATCTGATCAAGCGCATCAGCGACGTGATCACCGCCAACGGCAACCAGCCTTCCTCGCTGGAGAGCTTCGCCGTGCGTGGCGCCAGGCTCGGCTTCTATGACGAGATCACCGGCCTCAACCTGACGGCGCCGCGCGCCAACATGGTGATGCGCGGCAGCCGCGGCGTCATCGCCACCGGCTTCGATGCCGATGTGATCATCTCCGGCAGCACCAGCCATGTCACTGCCGATCTGGCGCTGCCGCCGGACAAGGGACCGATCACCGGCACGATCGCCATCACCGGGCTGGACCTGAAGGCGCTGGGCGCCAATGCCAGCTTCTTCGACGGCGTGAAGGCGTTTCCGGTGGTGGCCAGCGCTTCGACCAGTTTTCGTGTGAGCCCGGACAATTCTCTCACCTTCGCCGCCTTCGACATCGTCGCCCGCGGCGAAGTTCCTTTCGCCGTCGCCAAGGCCAGGACGCTGAATATTTCCAATCTGCGCCTGGTCGGCCGTTACGACGGCGTGCGGCACCATCTGGTGCTCTCGACCGCCGATCTGGAAGCGCGGGGCCTGCGGGCGCGGCTCAAGGGGACCGGAGATTTCCTCTATGACGCATCAGGCGGCCTGGAGCGGGTGCGTACGGATCTGGCGGCGCGCGATGTCAGCCTGGACGTGCCGGGCCTCTTCCAGAAGCCGGTGGCGTATCAGAGCCTGACGATGGCGGCCGACTACCTGACCGGTCCGCGCCGGTTCGATATCGCCCGGCTCAATGTCACAGCGCCCGGCTTTGCATTGGATGCGTCCGGCGCCGTTACGCTCAATGACAAGGGCGCGCCGGCTCTGGAGGCCAAGGCGCGCATTCCGGCCATGCCGGTGCGCCAGCTTTTGCGTTATTGGCCGCTGACCGTGGCGCCCGGCGCGCGCGCGTGGGTGGACGCGAACATCTTCGCCGGCAATATCGGCCCGCTCGAGGCACAGAGCAATTTTCCGGCGGGCATGCTGGACCAGCCGATCTTTCCCGAAGACGCGCTCAAGCTCACCTTCGACATGCACAATGTCGAAGGCAATTATGTCACCGGCCTGACGCATGCGACGCAGGTCAATGGCAGCGCCATCCTCACCGGTGATACGTTCCGCGCCAGCTTCTCCTCCGGGCGCATCGGCCCGCTGGTGGCCCGATCCGGCAGCGCGTTGATTCCCAACCTGCACGACCATGGCACGGTGGGCGAGTTCAATGTCCATGTCGATGGCGCCATGCCCGATGTGATGGCGTTGATCGACATGAAGCCGCTGAACTATCCGACCCGCTTCGGCATCGATCCCAAGACGACGAACGGCCAGGCCAGCACGGATCTGGTCTTCAAGGTGCCGATGCTGGCCGACCTGCCGGTGGACGATGTCGGCATCCAGGTGCGGGCGCAGGTGGGCGATTTCGCCGTCAGCCTGGGCAAGATGCGGCTCTCCGGCGGCAATGTCAGCTTCGACATCGACAACGATCATCTGCATCAGGTCGGGCAGGTGAACCTGGCGGATTCACGTTTCAATGTGGATTGGACGGAGGACTTCAAGACCAGCGACCAGGTCACCAGCCGGCTGACCGTCAAGGGCATGATGACCGAGCCCGTCCGCACCGCCCTGAACATCAATCTGCCGCGTATCTTCCGTGGCGCGGTGCCGGTGGCTGCGGACATGACCGGCCATCGCGGCAATCTGCTGCATGCCGATGTGACGGTGGACCTGACGCCGGCCTCGCTGTCGGTGCCGATCGTCAATCTGGAGAAGACGCCGGGCCAGCCGGCCTCGGGCCGGGTCGGCATCAACTTCGCGCCGGGCAATGTGGTGCAGGAGGAAACCATCCGCATCACCGGGCCGGCGCTGAGCCTGAACGGCACGGCCGACTTCAATCAAAAGGGGGAACTGACGGTGCTGAATTTCCCCTCCGTGCGGATGGGGCCGTTGAACGATCTGTCGTTCCAGCTCGCGCGCGGGCCGAACGGGGACGATTATCTGTTGCGTGGCCATTCCCTGGACGGCTCCAAGATCGGGCGGACCGGCTCCAATGAACAGCCGGGCGGGCCTGAAGCACCGGCGCAGGACGACAGTCTCACCGGGCGCTATCACATCAGTGCCCGGCTGGACCGGCTGGCCATGCGTGACGGGGTTTCGATCGCGCCGTTCAATCTGGATTTGACGGCAGTGGGCAACCGGCCGAGTGCGCTCAATCTCAGCGGCAGCATCACCCAGGGAACACGCAGTGCGCCGCTTGCGGCCAATCTGGAAAACGTCAGCGGTTCGCGCAAGGTGACGGTGACCAGCGGCGATGCGGGCCTGTTGGCGCGCGGCCTGTTCGCTTTCCAGAGCATGCGGGGCGGCGAGCTGACGGCGAACATCGATCTGCCTGGCCAGGCGTCCGATCCGCCCAATCCCAATGCGGCGGCCGACTTCACAGGCGAACTGACGGTGAAGAATTTCCAGATGGTCAACCAGCCGCTGATCAGCCGCTTGTTTGCCGCCGGCTCCCTGACCGGCCTGGCCGACCTGATGGGCGGCAACGGCATCAGCATGGATGAATGGAATTTCCCCTTCGCCTCCAAGAACATTGTGATTGGCGTGAATGGATCGCGCGCCGCCGGCGCCGCCATCTGTGCCACATCCGACGGCTATATCGACCGCCCCCATGGCACCCTGGCGTTGAAAGGCTCGCTGGTGCCGGCCTGCGGCGTCAATTCGGTGCTGAGCAACATTCCCTTGCTGGGCGACATTCTGGCGTCGAAGAAAGGCGAGGGCATCCTGAGCGCCACCTATTCCGCCACGGGCAACATGGAGCAGCCCAATATCAGCACGAACCCGCTGTCCATGCTGGCGCCCGGCATCTTCCGCCGCCTGTTCCAGGGCCATATCCCCAACCAGCGCGATGCGCCGACCAATCACGAGGCCCAGGCGCAAGCACCGGGCCCGGCGCCACGGCCTGCAAACTGATTTTGGGCGCTCCGGCTCTCGCCTACGCGCCGGCTGGCTTCACGAGAACGTGCTTTTTCTTGCCGCTGGACAACTTCAGCACACCGTCGCTGTTGAGCGCGGCTGTGTCCACCATCAGGCGCGGATCGCTGACGGCCGTGTCGTTGAGCTTGAGCCCGTTGTTGGCGATCAGCTTGCGCGCCTCGGAATTGGACGATGCCAGTCCCGCCGCCACGGCCAAAGTGAGGATGCCTTCGGGCAGCTTGGCGCTGATGGTGGGCAGGCCCTCTGCCGAGGCGCCTTCCTCGAAGGCGCGCCGCGCCGTGTCGGCCGCTTTGTCCGCAGCTTCGCGGCCATGCAGGATGGCGGCGGCTTCGGTGGCCAGCACTTTCTTGGCATCGTTCAGCTCCGCGCCTTCAAGCTTCTCCAGCCGCGCGATCTCATCCAGCGGCAAATCAGTGAAGAGGCGCAGGAAACGGCCGACATCGCCATCGTCGGTGTTGCGCCAGAACTGCCAATAGTCATAGACGCTCAGCATGTCCTGGTTCAGCCAGACGGCGCCGGCGGCGGTCTTGCCCATCTTGGCGCCGGAGGCGGTGGTGATCAGCGGCGTGGTCAGGCCGAAGAGCTGCACATTCTCCATCCGCCGACCCAGCTCGATGCCAGAGACCACATTGCCCCACTGGTCGGAGCCGGAGGATTGCAGCCGGCAGCCATAACGCTTGTGAAGCTCGACGAAGTCATAAGCCTGCATGATGGAATAGTTGAATTCCAGGAACGACAGGGGCTGCTCGCGGTCGAGCCTCAGCTTGACGCTGTCCATGGTGAGCATGCGGTTGACCGAGAAATGCCGTCCGACCTCGCGCAGGAAGGGAATGTAATCGAGCTGGTCCAGCCATTCGGCGTTGTCCACCATGATGGCGTCGGAGGGACCGTCGCCGAACTTCAACAGATGGCGCACGCCGCTCAACATGCTCTGCTTGTTGGCTTCGATCTGTTCGGGCGACAGGATCAGGCGGGTTTCGTCCTTGCCGGAGGGATCGCCGGCCTTGGTGGTGCCGCCGCCCATCAACAGGATCGGCTTGTGGCCGGCCTGCTGCAGCCGGCGCAGGGTCATCAGCTGCACCAGATTGCCGACATGCATGGACTTGGCAGTACAGTCGAAGCCGATATAGGCGGTGACGCGCTCCTTGCCGAACAGCGCGTCCAGATCCTCGGGCGCCGAGCAGTCGTAATAGGCGCCCCGCGCGGTGAAGGTGCGCAGGAATTCGGACTGGAAACTGGGCGCGGCGGGCATGGCGGTTTACCTTGGCCTCATGCTTCGACAAGCTCAGCATGAGGATGTTAGTTCTTGTCCTCACCCTGAGCTTGTCGAAGGGTGAGGCGCGGGGGAATAGCACAAGTGGCGCACTTTTCTAAATGTGAAGTGGGGCAGAAAGTCATCGGCCTGATGAGCGGCACCTCGCTGGACGGGGTGGACGCCGCCCTGCTGGAGACCGATGGCGAAGCCGTGGCGCGCCCCGGCCCTGGGCTGACGGTGCCCTATGACGGCGAAACGCGCGCCCTGTTGCGCGCGGGCCTGGATGAGGCGCGGGCGGTGGCGCAAGGCGGACCGGTGCCGCAATCGATCCGCGAGGCGGAGCGGCGGCTGACCGAGGTGCATGCCGAGGCGGTCGAGGCGCTGCTGGTGAAGGCGGGGATCGGCGCGCGAGATGTGGCGCTGATCGGTTTTCATGGCCAGACCATCCTGCA
>CAYQZM010000023.1:0-12539 GCA_964421935.1 uncultured Rhizobium sp.
GAGGCGCTGCTGGTGAAGGCGGGGATCGGCGCGCGAGATGTGGCGCTGATCGGTTTTCATGGCCAGACCATCCTGCATCGACCGGAGCGGCACTGGACCTGGCAAATCGGTGACGGCGCCTTTTTGGCGCGGCTGACCGGAATTGACGTGATCAACGATTTCCGCAGCGCCGACGTGAAGGCTGGCGGGCAGGGTGCGCCGCTGATGCCGCTTTATCATGCTGTGATGGCACGGGAAGCGGGGCTGGCCGAGCCGGTGGTGGTGGTGAACATCGGCGGGGTGGCGCAGGTCACTTATATAAAGGGCGATTATGTCCTGGCCTTCGATACCGGGCCGGGCAATGCCCCGATCGACGACTGGATGCATCGCCATTCGGGGCGACCGGTGGATGAAGATGGCGCCTTTGCCGCCACCGGCAAGGTCAATGACGCGGCACTGGACAGGATGCTGGCCAACGCCTTTTTCGACCGCGTGCCGCCCAAGTCGCTGGACCGGATGGATTTCGGCATGGAAGCGGTAGAGGGCCTGTCGCCCGCGGACGGCGCAGCCACGCTCACCGCTTTCACCGCCGCGTCGCTGGCGCGGGCGCGGGAACATTTCTCCGATCCCGCCGCCACCTGGATCGTCAGCGGCGGCGGCCGCCACAACAAGACTTTGATGGGCATGCTGAAGGCGCGGGTGAATGCGCCGGTGCTTGTGGCGGAAGATGCCGGCTGGGACGGCGATGCGCTGGAAGCGCAGGGCTTTGCCTATCTGGCGATGCGCGCGAAGAAGGGCCTGCCGCTGTCGTTGCCGACCACCACGGGCGTGGCACAGCCGATGACCGGCGGACGGCTCCATCGCGCGCGCTAATTTCCCTGTGTCAGGCCATAAGGCGCGAAGGATTCGGCGACTTCGGGCGCGATCCTGCCGGCCGCGCGGATGTCGGCATCCCCTCCTGCAATGTCGCCCAGCTTGCGTTTGATCACACCGCGTACATAAAGCGATGTCGCATGGTTGGGCGCGATGGCCAGCGCCGCGTTGTAAGCGGCGAGCGCCTCCTTGTACTTGCGGGAGCGGAGCTGGACAAAGCCGAGACTGTCCAGGGTTTCGGCGTTTTTGGGCGCGAGCGCCAGGCTTCTGCGGCAGTCGGCCATCGCCGCCGTCAGCTGCCACAGGGCGGCGTGCAACCAGCAGCTGTTGTTCAGTAGCACGGGATCGTTCGGGTACATTTTGCGCAGGATCTGGGTGTCGGCCTGCGCCTCGTGAAACTTGCCCATGGTCGTGTAGATGCCGGCACGGTCCAGCCGCGCCGTTCTGTCCTGCGGGTCCACGGCAACAGCGGCGTTCAAATCGGTGATGGCGAGGTCGAACTGGTGTTGCAGAGCGTGCAGGCGCCCGCGCGCGATCAGAGCCTGCAATTTCCACCGCGGTGTCAGAAGCGGACGCTGCAGGATTGCGGTGCAGGCTTTGACGGCTGCGGCCAGGTCTTTGCCCGGCCGGCCAAGACAAAGCTGATCGGCATCGGCCCTTGAGGGCGAGGCAGCAACCAGCAGTGCGAAGAACAGGAGCAGCGGGTAGGGATTTATCATGGCCGCGACCGCATGCGGAGCTTACCTTCCTTCCCGGGGCTTGCTCATCATATTGGAGACATATTCCTTCACCGTCTCCACCACATCGGCTTCGTGCTTGTCGAAGAAGTGGTTGGCGCCGTCGATCTTGGCATAGGTGATCTTGATGCCCTTCTGGGCCGTCAGCCGATCCACCAGCTTCTGCACATCCGGCTCCGGCACCACATTGTCGCGCGTGCCATGCACGATCAGACCGCTGGCCGGGCAGGGCGCCAGAAACGCGAAGTCGTACATGCTGGCCGGCGGGGCGATGGAGACAAAGCCGGTAATCTCGGGGCGGCGCATCAGAAGCTGCATGCCGATCCAGGCGCCGAAGGAAATGCCGCACACCCAGACATGGCTGGGGTTGGGATAAAGCGTGTTCATCCAGTCCAGCACGGCGGCGGCGTCGGAAAGTTCGCCGGCGCCATTGTCGAAGCTGCCCTGGCTGCGGCCCACCCCGCGGAAGTTGAAGCGCACCGTGGTGCAGCCCAACCCGTGGAACATGTGGAAGAGGTCGTAGACCAGCGGATTGTTCATGGTGCCGCCGAACTGGGGGTGGGGATGCAGCACCAGCGCCATGGGCGCGCCCGGGTTCTTTTGCCGCTGGTAGCGCGCTTCGATGCGCCCCGCCGAGCCGGGCAGAATGATATCGGGCATGTCTACTTCCCACCGCTCATCTGCAAGCAAATCAGTCAGGTTTTCGCCGGGCCAGGCCCTTCAAAAACCCATGACATTACAATTGCTTACAGGAAGACCAACCAACCAGCCTTGAATACTTGACCAATCTACTCAGGAACTCTATATCCCCGGCACCAGGCGTCGACCCGGCTTCGCCTCTCTACACCGGGAGGGGGGTGAAAAAGCAAGGAAAAACGCCTTCTTACGGAAGGGAACCTGTCATGCGGCTGAGCACCAAGGGACGTTATGCGGTGATGGCAATGGCCGACCTGGCCGGCAATGCCGCCGACCCGGCAAATCCCGGCGAGCAGCGGCCGGTGGCCCTGGCCGATATCGCCGCCCGCCAGGACATCTCGCTTTCGTATCTGGAACAGCTTTTCGCCAAGCTGCGCCGCGGTGGCCTGGTTACCAGCGTGCGCGGACCGGGCGGGGGCTATCGCCTGTCGCGCCCGTCCGGCGACCTGCGGATTGCCGACATCATTCTGGCGGTGGACGAGCCGATCGCCGCCACCCGCTGCAAGAGCGGCAGCAGCAAGGGCTGCACCAAGACCGGCGCGCGCTGCGTCACCCACGATCTTTGGGAGGAACTGGGCCAGCAGATCCATGTCTTCCTGTCCTCGGTGTCGCTGGCCGATGTGGTGGAGCGGCGGGTTCTGGGGCGGGCCAAGCCCTGTAACGACATGGCAGGCGAGATCGCCGCCGCTGAGTAACGTCATGCATTATCTGGATCACAACGCCACTTCGCCTCTGCGCCCGGAATCGCTTTCGGCGATCACCCATGCGCTGGCGGTCGGCGGCAATCCGTCGTCGGTTCACGCCAAGGGCAGGGCCGCGCGCGCGGTGATGGAAGAGGCGCGCGAAAAGGTTGCCGTGCTGGTGGGCGCCAAGGCCGACACGGTGATCTTCACCAGCGGCGCCACCGAGGCGAACAATCTGGCGCTGTTCGGCGCTATCGAAGGTTCGCTGGCGGAAGGTGAAACGCGCATCACCCGCATTTTCGTTTCCGCCATCGAGCATGCCTCGGTGCTGGCCACCGCCGACCGGCTGGCCGAGCGCTTTCCCTGGGTGCGGGTCGTGCGCCTGGCCGTCACGGCCGATGGCGTGATTGACCTCGAAGGCCTGCGTGTCGCTTTGCGCGAAGGCAAGGGCCGCGCCCTGGTGGCGGTGATGGCCGCCAACAACGAAACCGGCGTCGTACAGCCCATTGCCGAAGTTTCGAAACTGGTGCGGGAGGCGGCGGGTCTGCTGCTGGTGGACGCGGTGCCGGCCGCCGGCAAGGTCGATCTGGATTTTTCCCTGTGCGACTACCTGGTGCTGTCGGCGCACAAGCTGGGCGGCCCGCAAGGTGTTGGTGCTCTGGTGATACGGGACGGCGCGCCCCTTCAGCCGCAACTGGTCGGCGGCGGCCAGCAGAAAGGTCTGCGCGCCGGTTGCGAGAATCTTTCCGGCATTGCCGGCTTCGGCACGGCGGCCCATGCGGTGGCCGACGGTGAGGGCGAGCGCACCCGCATCGCGCATCTGCGTGACCATTTTGAAACCGGCCTGAAACAGGCCATTCCCGAAGCCGTTATCTTTGGAGGGACGAAGGCGCGGCTCTGCAGCACCTCCTGCTTTGCCATTCCGGGACTTGCCGCTGAAACCGCGCTGATCGGGCTGGACCTGGATGGTGTGATGATGAGTTCCGGATCGACCTGCTCATCGGGGAAAGTTTCAGTCAGCCATGTGCTGGCCGCGATGGGTATCGAGGAAAAGCTGGCGGCCTGTGCCCTGCGCGCCAGCTTCGGCTGGTCCTCCACCATGGAAGACGTGAATGCGGCCTTGCAGTCGCTGATCAAGCTGCGCGGGCGCGCGCGGGCCCCCCAAAGCCAAGCGAAAGTGGTGGCGGCATGAGCATCGCCGAAGAAACCCGCGAGCAGGTCGCCCAGATCGGCGAGAAGTACAAATACGGCTTCGTCACCGATATCGAAACCGAGCGCGCCCCCAAGGGTCTTTCCGAAGACACGGTGCGCTATATCTCGGCCAAGAAGGGCGAGCCGGAATGGATGCTGGAATGGCGTCTTGGCGCCTTCCGCCGCTGGCAGGCGATGAAAGAGCCCAAATGGGCGCGGGTGCATTACCCCAAGATCGACTACCAGAACGCCTATTATTACGCCGCGCCCAAGAGCGTTCCCAAGAAGCAGTCGCTGGACGAGGTCGATCCCAAGCTGCTGGAGACCTACAACAAGCTGGGCATCCCGCTGCATGAACAGATGGCGCTGGCCGGCGTGGCGGTGGACGCGGTGTTCGACAGCGTTTCGGTCGCCACCACCTTCAAGGAAAATCTGAACGAGGCGGGCGTGATCTTCTGCCCGATTTCGGAGGCGATCCGCGACTATCCGGAGCTGGTGCAGAAATACCTGGGCAGCGTGGTGCCGGTGACGGACAATTTCTTCGCCACCCTGAATTCGGCAGTCTTCTCTGACGGCACCTTTGTCTATGTCCCCAAGGGCGTGCGCTGCCCGATGGAGCTTTCCACCTATTTCCGCATCAATGCATCGGAGACCGGCCAGTTCGAGCGCACCCTGATCATCGCCGACGAAGGCAGCTATGTCAGCTATCTGGAAGGTTGCACCGCGCCCAAGCGCGATGAGAACCAGCTGCATGCCGCGGTGGTCGAGCTGGTGGCGCTGGATAATGCGGAGATCAAATATTCCACCGTCCAGAACTGGTATCCGGGCGACGAGAATGGCGTCGGCGGCATCTACAATTTCGTCACCAAGCGCGGCGATTGCCGGGGCAGAAAGTCCAAGATCAGCTGGACCCAGGTCGAGACCGGTTCGGCCATCACCTGGAAGTATCCGTCCTGCATCCTGCGCGGCGACGACAGCGTGGGCGAATTTTATTCCATCGCTATCGCCAATCATTTCCAGCAGGCCGATACCGGCACCAAGATGATCCACCTGGGCGCCAATACGAGGTCGCGCATCATTTCCAAGGGCATCAGCGCCGGAAAGGCGCAGAACACCTATCGCGGCCTGGTTTCGGTCTATGGCAAGGCGAAGAACGCGCGCAATTACACCCAGTGCGACTCGCTGTTGATCGGACCGGACTGCGGCGCCCATACGGTTCCCTATATCGAAAGCCGCAACAGGACTGCGCGCATCGAGCATGAAGCCACGACCTCGAAGATCGCTGAGGACCAGCTGTTCTATTGCCTGGCCCGCGGCATTCCGCAGGACGAGGCGGTGTCGCTGATCGTCAACGGCTTCTGCAAGGAAGTCTTGCAGCAGCTGCCCATGGAGTTCGCGGTGGAAGCGCAGAAGCTGGTTGGTATTAGCTTGGAGGGGAGTGTGGGATGACGACCGTCACACTCTATCGCCCAGTCGGATCTGCGGAATTGACGCTCATCGAGGCGTCGGGCTTCAAAGCCTTTCCGCCACGCCTACCGGAGCAGCCGATTTTCTATCCCGTCACCAACGAATCCTATGCAGCCCAGATCGCGCGCGGCTGGAATACCAAGGTAGACGACAAGTTGGGCTTTGTGGCGCGGTTCGCTGTGGACTCGAAGTTCCTGCAGCAGTTCGACCGCAAAATTGTTGGCGGCCGGGAACACGAAGAATACTGGATTCCGGCGGAGACGCTGGACGCCTTCAATGCTGCCATTGTCGGCCCTATCGAAATCATCAGCCGCTTCACCGAAGAAGACCGGCTGGAACATGAAAAGAACGACCATGCTTGAGATCAGAGACCTTCACGTCGCCGTGGATGGCAAGGAAATCCTCAAGGGCCTGTCGCTCAATATCCATGCCGGCCAGGTGCATGCCATCATGGGGCCCAATGGCTCGGGCAAGTCCACCCTGTCTTATGTGCTGGCGGGGCGCGCCGGCTATGACATCACCGAAGGCAGCATTCTCTATAACGGCGAGGACCTGGGCGTGCTGGCGCCGGAAGAGCGCGCCGCCAAGGGTGTGTTCCTGGCCATGCAGTATCCGGTGGAGATCCCCGGTGTCACCACCATGACCTTCCTGAAGACCGCGCTGAACGCCCAGCGGCGCCAGCGCGGCGAGGCGGATCTGGATGCGGTGAGCGTGCTCAAGCTGGTGCGAGCCAAGGCCAAGAGCTTGAACGTCTCGGAAGAGATGCTGAAGCGCGCCCTGAATGTGGGCTTTTCCGGCGGCGAGAAGAAGCGGCTGGAAATCCTGCAGATGGCGCTGTTCGAGCCCAAGCTGGCCATTCTGGACGAGACCGACTCCGGCCTCGACATCGACGCCTTGCGCCTGGTGGCGGAAGGCGTGAATGCGCTGCGCGATCCCAGCCGCGCCATGCTGGTCATCACCCATTATCAGCGCCTGCTCGATTACATCGTGCCCGACCGCATCCATGTGCTGGCCAGGGGCCGCATCGTGGCCGAAGGCGGCAAGGAACTGGCGCTGGAGCTGGAAGCCAAGGGCTATGAACATATCGTGGGGCAGGCGGCATGACGGCGCTGGCCACCCGTTCGCTTGAGACCCGCAAAGCGGAAGCCGCTTCGGTGTGGCAGAGCCATGGCGTGCCGCACCGGCGCATCGAGGAATGGAAATATTCCGATCTCAAGGCGGCGTTGGGCGAAAAGGGCATCGGCGCGGTCTTTGCCGAATGGCAGGTGCAGAGCCTGCCGGCCGGTGTTGAGATGTTCGATCTGTCGCTGTCAAACCCGCCCGACTGGGTGAAGGCGCATTTCGCGGCAAGCAGCGGTAATGTGATGGGCGCGGCCTCGCTGGCTTTGTCGGCCGGCGGCATCGCCTTCCGGGTGCCGAAAGATGTCTCGATCGCCGCGCCGCTGAAGCTGGATTTCACCGGGCTTGGCCATGTCCGCGGCCTGCTGGTGCTGGAAGAGGGTGCTTCGTTGACCTTGGTGGAGGGTGTTGGCCTCACGGACTTCCGCAATGTCGGCTTTGAGATCATCCTGAACGAGCGCGCCAACCTGGAACATGTCCGCATCTCGCCGCAGGCTGGCGACAGCGTGCTGGTGGAAGAGGCCTTTGTCCGGGTCGCGGCGGGCGCGTCCTATCGCGGCCACTTCGCCAGCTTCGGCAGCAAACTGTCGCGCATGGAGCTTCAGATTGCTTTGGAAGGCGAGGGTGCTCAGGCGCACCTCTCCGGCGTCTCGGTGCTGGATGAAAAGCGCCACAGCGATGTCACCAGCCATGTCATTCATCGCCACGGCAACACCAACAGCACCCAGCTCTTCAAGCATGTGGTGGGCGGGCGCGGGCAGGCCGTCTATCAGGGCAAGGTGACGGTGGCCAAGGGCGCCAATGGCAGCGACTCCAGCCAGACCGCCAAGGCGTTGCTCTTGGGCGAGGCGGCGGAAGCCGATCTCAAGCCGGAACTGGAAATCTTCGCCGATGACGTCAAATGCGCCCATGGCGCGGCGGTCGGCGACCTGGATGCGGAATCGCTGTTCTACATGCGCGCCCGTGGCATTCCGGAAGCGGAGGCACGGGGCTTGTTGCTGCAGGCCTTCCTGGAAGATGCCGTGACGGAAATCACGGCCACCGACCAGCGCGAGCTGGTGCGGACCGAGCTGCTGACGGCGTTGAAAGGTATCGCATGACGGCGCAAACCAAGATCGCAGTTGGCTTCGACGCCGAGCAGGCGCGGGAAGATTTCCCCATCCTGGCGCGCAATGTCTATGGCAAGCGGCTGGTCTATCTGGATTCAGGCGCCAGCGCCCAGAAGCCCGCCGCAGTGCTGGATGCCATGCGCGACTTCGCTGTCAGCGAATATGCCAATGTCCATCGCGGGGTGCATTTCCTCTCCGCTGCCGCCACCGACCGCTATGAGGCAGCGCGGCGCACGGTGCAGAAGTTCCTGAATGCCGCGCGAGAAGACGAGATTGTCTTCACCAAGGGCGGCACCGAGGCCATCAATCTGGTGTCCTATTCGTATCTGGCGCCCCTGATCCAGCCGGGCGACGAGATCGTGCTGACGGTGATGGAACATCATTCCAACATCGTGCCCTGGCATTTCCTGCGCGAACGCGCCGGCGCTGTGCTTCGCTGGGTGGATGTGCGCGACGACGGCAGCCTGGATATCGAGGCCCTGGACGCCGCCATCACCGCCAAGACCAAGCTGGTTGCCGTCACCCACATGTCCAATGTGCTTGGCACCATCACGCCACTGAAGGAAATTGTGGCCCGCGCCCACGCCAAGGGTGTTCCGGTACTGGCCGATGGCTGCCAGGGCGCCGTGCATCAGCCGGTGGACGTGCAGGCGCTGGACATCGATTTCTATGCCGTTACCGGCCACAAGCTTTACGGTCCCACCGGCATCGGGGCGCTTTATGCCAAGCGGGCGCATCTGAAGGCGATGCGGCCCTTCAATGGCGGCGGCGAGATGATCCGCGAAGTCAGCCGCGAGCGCATCACCTATGCCGATCCGCCGGCCCGCTTCGAGGCGGGAACCCCGCCCATCATCGAAACTGTCGGCCTGGCCACGGCATTGGACTATCTGATGGCGCTGGACCGCGCCGCGGTTGCCGCCCATGAGCATGATCTTCTGGCCTATGCCCGCCAGCAGGTGGGCCAGTTCAACTGGCTCAAGGTGATCGGCGATGCCCCCGGCAAAGGTGCAATCCTGTCATTCGAGGCCGAGGGGATGCATGCCCACGACCTCGCCACCATATTGGACAGGGAAGGTGTGGCGGTCCGGGCTGGCCACCATTGCGCCCAGCCGCTGATGGAGCGGTTCGGCGTGACCTCGACCAGCCGGGCCAGTTTTGCCCTCTACAACACACGCGCCGATGTCGACGCGCTGATTGCGGGCCTGGCCAAAGCCCGCGGGATTTTGGTGTGATGGATAACGCGCTGCGCGAGCTCTACCCGGAAGTGAGCCTCGATCATTCGCGGCATCCCCGTCATTACGGCGCGCTGGAAGGCGCCAGCCACAAGGCGGAAGGCTATAATCCCCTCTGCGGCGACCGGGTCACCGTCTATCTGAAGCTGGGCGAAGATGGCCGCGTCGCGGACATCCGCTTCGAGGGCAAGGGCTGCGCCATCAGCCAGGCCTCCGCTTCGATGATGACCGAGATGCTCAAGGGCCGTACCCAGGCAGAAGCCGAAAGTTTGATGCAGGGTTTCCTGCATCTGGTGAAAGGAGAGGGTGCGAACGGGTTGTCGGAAGACGATCGCGAGCGGCTGGATGTGATGAGCGGCATCAGCGAATTCCCTATGCGGGTGAAATGCGCGACCCTGGCCTGGCATACCTATAAGAATGCGGTGGAGGAGGGGGCGACATGAGCGACGCTGCTGCTCCGCAGACCCCCCAGAGTCCTCAGCCCTCGGCCCTCAGTCCCGAAGAGTTGGATGCCTTTACCAGCAAGCTGGTGACGGCGCTGAAGACCGTCTACGACCCCGAGATCCCGGTTGATATCTATGAGCTCGGGCTTATCTACAAGGTGGACGTCGCGGACAACAAGGATGTCGCCGTGGACATGACCCTGACCGCCCCCAACTGCCCGGTGGCGGGTGAAATGCCGGACAACGTCAAGGCGGCACTGGAAAAAGTCGAAGGCATCGGCGCGGTGACGGTGAATATGACCTTCGATCCGACCTGGACGCCGGACCGCATGAGCGAAGAAGCCAAGCTCGAATTGAATATGTTCTGATGGATACGCCAACAAACAATCGGGTTCAAAAACCGCGCCGCGAGCGCCCCAAGCCGGTCAAGCTGACCGAGGCCGCGGCCGCGCGCCTCGCGCAGATCATGACCAATGCGGACGGTCAGTATCAAGGCGTGCGCGTGGGCGTGACCAATGGCGGCTGCGCCGGCATGAGCTACACCATGGAATATGCCACCGAGGCCAAACCCTTCGAGGAAGTGATGGAAGACAAGGGCGTGAAGATCTTCATCGATCCCAAGGCCATCCTGTTCCTGATCGGCACTGAGCTGGATTTCGTGCAGGAGAAGCTGGGCGCGCGGTTCGTCTTCAACAACCCGAACCAGACCTCTGCCTGCGGCTGCGGCGAAAGCGTGCAGATCACACCGGCCCAGTCTTGAAGCGCGACTTCGGCCGCTCGCCCAAGCGCGCGGCGTCCGTCGAACGGAATGGTCCACCGGACCATTCCCTTCGCCTGCGGCGATCCGCTCCTGACCGTTTCGACGATCTTTTCCACGCTTTTGGCCGCATCGCCGTCCGCCGCATGTTCGGCGGCGAAGGCATCTTCGTGGGCGATCTGATGATTGGCCTGATCATGGATGATCAGATCTATCTGAAAGCCGGCGACGGCAACCGGGCGGATTTCGTGAGGGAAGGCGCCAAGCCCTTCACCTACACGCGGGGCAAGGAGCGCAATGCCACGTCCCTCTCCTATTATGCCGCGCCGGAACGCTTGCTGGACGATCCGGAGGAGTTCTGCCGGTGGATGCGCAAGGCCCATGATGCGGCGCTTTCGGCCAGAGCGGCCAAGACCCCGAAGCGCCGCGCGCGGAAATAGCGATCAGCTGCCGCGAAATCTTGGCTCGCGCTTTTCGTGGAAGGCCTTCAGGCCTTCCGCGAAATCATCCGTCTGGCCGGCACGGCCTTGTGCTTGGGCTTCGCGCGCCAGCTGCGCTTCATGGGCTTCGCGGTCCTGGAACAGCGCGCGGGTGAAAGGCAGCGATGCCGGTCCGTCCGCCAACCGCCGCGCCAGAGACAGGGCTTCGGTTTGCAGCTCTTCGTCCGGCAGCAGCCGGTTGATCAAACCCCACTCCAGCGCCTTTTCCGCCGGCAATGGCTCGGCCAGCAGCGCCAGTTCGCGCGCCCGCGCTACGCCAATGGCGCGCGGCAACAGCCAAGTCAGGCCGCCGTCGGGCACCAGCCCGATGCGCGTGAAGGACAGCAGGAAATAAGCCGACCTTGCCGCCAGGATCAGATCGCCCATCAGCGCCAGGCTCATGCCGATGCCGGCGGCCGGGCCGTTCATGGCGGTAACGATGGGCATGGAAAAATCGCGCAGGGTACGGAACAGCGGGTGATAAAGCCGCTCCAGCACCTCTGCGGCACCTTCCTGCCGCCAGCCCGGCAGTTCCTTCATGTCGGCGCCGGAACAGAAGCCGCGGCCGGCGCCGGTCAGCACCAGGGTGCGGAAACCGCCGCCCGCGACCTCATTCAGTGCTGCCTTCAGCCCACCCGCCAAGGTGCTGGAAAGCGCGTTGATCGTGGGCGGATGGTCCAGGGTGATGACGGCCACTTTGCCGTGCCTGGCGAGTGTCACGCGGTCGAAGGATTGCTGAGTCATGGGCCCAGCATAAGCCAAAATGATCAGGCCGCGCTGGTTTCGAGCGCCGCCATGTCCTTCCCCCACGCGCGGAGCGCAAGTGGGGGAGGTACCCGTAGCGGCGCTCAGCGCACAGGCCTGCCTGTGCGCTGAGTAAGCTGCGAAGGGCGGAGGGGGAAACTAAAGATACGAGTTAGGCTGCACTCGGTTCGAGTGCAGCCATACGAGTATCATTCTGGTTGATCACCAGATTGCGGCCATGATGCTTGGCGCCATAAAGGCAGGCATCGGCGCGGCGCACCACGGACTCGATGCCTTCACCACGGCCGAACTGGGCCACGCCGATGGAAATGGTGATGGTGCCCAGGATGTCACCGGTCGACTTCTTGACCAGCTTCTTGGTTTCGACCGTGCCGCGGATCTGCTCGGCCACCTTGGTCGCCGCCGCCAGCGAGGTGCCGCGCAGCAGCACGGCGAATTCCTCGCCGCCATAGCGGGCGGCGGTGTCGCGGCCCTTGGTATTTTCGCTGAGGCACGCCGCCACCAGCCGCAGCACCTGGTCGCCGGTCTGGTGCCCCCAGCTGTCGTTGAATTTCTTGAAATGGTCGATGTCGCAGATCAGCAGCGTCACTTCCTCGCCCTCGGCCACGCCGGTCAGGGCGGATTTCACGGCCTCATCGAATGCCTTGCGGTTGGCGATCTGGGTGAGGGGATCGGTCATGCTTTCCTTGCGCACGTCGTCCAGCTTGTCGCGCAATTCGCTGACCTGCTGGGATGAGGCCTGCAGCTCGCCTTCCAGGACCTTGGCGCGCTGCTCCATGGCCCGGGTGGCGGCAACCAGCCCTTCCACCAGCTTGCGCAGATCGGCCTGGCTGCGCTCGCCGCCGAGTTGGCCAGTCGCCGCGGTCAGCGCCGCCTTATAGTTGGCGGTGTCGCGGCTGGCGCTTTCCAGCCTGTCCATCACATCGTGGATCAGCGTGCCCATGTCGCCGCCCAGTGAGTCCATGGTGGCGGCGGCGCGCGCGCCTGACAGGCAGCGCAGGCGCAGATC
>CAYQZM010000024.1:0-4322 GCA_964421935.1 uncultured Rhizobium sp.
GTCCAGTTCTGCATCATCATGCCGTTGGGCGTGTAGATGACCTGTAGGCGCTTGCGCACCGCGGCGGCTTCCTCCGCCGCCCTGGCGCTGGCGCTCATCGCTTCCAGCAGCGGCAGCGCCATCACGGTGCCCATGCCGCGCAACATGGTGCGGCGGCCCATAGCCTTGCGAGTGATCATCATGTTTGCGGAGTCCTTCTCATCGTGAAAGGCACACTTTGAACAATGCCAAGAATAATGCTCTGCATGCGGTAATCGTCATTGGCCGCTTCGGCGCGCACCTTGCGGACCGCCGGCATGTCGTAGGATTCGACCCCGCGCGCCAGCGCATAGGTCATCAGCCGCTCGGTCAGGGCTTCGACGAACTGATCCTTGCGGGATAACAGGATGCCCTCGAGTCCCTTGGGCCCTTCGAACTTGGTGCCGTCCGGCAACACGGCCGAGGCATCCACCAGCTGGCCTGCATAGCCGGTGCGCCATTTGCCCACCGCGTCGTAATTCTCCAGCGAGAAGCCCAGCGGATCCATCTTGGTATGGCAGGACGCGCAGACCGGATTCTTGCGGTGCAATTCCATCTGCTCGCGTACCGTCATGGTCTTGCCATTCTTGGCGTCATCCAGGGAGGGAACCAGCGGCGGCGGCGGCGGCGGCGCGGCAGCCAGCAGGTTTTCCAGGATCCATTTGCCGCGCAACACGACCGAGGTGCGGTTGTTGTAGGAGGTCACCGTCAGGATGGCGCCCTGCCCCAGGAGCCCGCCGCGATGCAGCGCCGGATCCAGCTTCACCTTGCGAAAGGTGGTGCCGTAGACGTTCGGAATGCCGTAATGCTCGGCCAGGCGCTGGTTCACGAAGGTGTAATCGGCGTCCAGGAAATCCAGCGCACTGCGGTTGTCGCGCACCACGCTGTCGAAGAACATCTCGGTTTCGGTCTGCATCGCCGCGCGCAGGCGTACGTCGAAATTCGGATAGGCGCGCCGGTCGGGCTTCTGATATTCCAGGCGGCGCAGATAGAGCCACTGGCCCGCAAAATTCTCCGTCAGCGCCTCGGCGCGCGGATCGGCCAGCATGCGCACAACCTGTGCCTTCAGCACCGCCGGATCATGCAGCTTGTTCTTCTCCGCCAGCGACCGCAGCGTGTTGTCGGGAATGCTGCTCCACAGGAACAAGGACAGGCGCGTCGCCAGTTCCGTGTCGCTGATGCGGTGCACCGACCCCGGCGCGCTCTTGGGCGGATCGGTCTCGCGCATGAAGAGGAAGCTGGGCGAAACCAGCACCGCTTCCACCCCCGCCTCGATGCCATGATCGAAGTCGGCGCCCTTGCGGCCCACCGCGTAGATCTTCATCAACGGGGCGATATCAGCCTCCGTCACCGGCCGGCGATAGGCGTGATGTGCCAGATTGGTGAGGATCTTGTTGGCGCAGGCGCTCTCGGACAGGGTGCCTCCGGGCCGGCAGATGAAAATCTTGCGGCGGCTGGGGGTGTCGCCCGGGCCCTTGATGTCAGAGGGGCCGACCACGGAAATCTGCATCACATCGCGCAGATAGAAGGATTGCGAGACGTTGGGCCCGGTGGCCACCGAGGGCACCATCAGCCGCTGCACCCGCGCACCGTCCACCGACACATCCAGCGGGATCGGCACCGGCGCCGCCGCGGGTTCACGCGGCCCTAACACGCTCTTGGGCACCACACGCTCGTCCAGCGCCAGATTCTTGGGGAAGGAAGCGCCGATGGTCCTGAGGCCCGCCTTCAGCGGGACCTTCACCTCATAGCGGTTGTGGCTGTCGATCTCGCCTTCCTCGGAGGTATTGGCGTTGAGGAAGACCTGGATCGTATAGGTCGCGTCATAGGGCGCGTAGAACTTGAATGCCCCGCCGCCGCGCGAATCCAGCGGAAGATCATCGCTGGCGCGGTCGTTGTAGGAGGCGACACCGAAACCGTTGACGAACAGATCCTTGGGCACCTTGTAGTCAGTGGTGATGACCCGCCGCGAGGCAAGGCCCGTCGCCATGCGGCCGATCTTGCCGGCCACGGTGATGTAGCGATCCATCAAGGTCGGCGAAACGGTCAGCACGTCGGCGATATTGTCGAAGCCATAGCCGGTATCGTCAGCCGGCATGTCCTTGGCGAAATCCACGTTCAACGCCAGCAGGTCGCGCACCGCATTGGCATATTCGGTGCGGTTCAGGCGGCGTACGGTGGCATGGCCCGGGTTGGGATGGGCGGCGGCCTGGCTGTCGAGGGTGGTGGCGAGCCACTGGGTGAATTGCTGAAGCTTTTCTTTGGGCGGGCGCGGCGCGCCGCGCAGCGGCATCTCGCCCAAGCTGACGCGGCGCAGGATCTTCTCCCACGTCGCCTGGTTGGCCTGCAGATTGTTGGCGTCCAGCGGTACCACGCTCATGCCGGCGGTCTTGAGCCTGTCGTTGTGACAGCCCGTGCAGTACTGCATCATCATTTTCTTGTAGTCGTCAGGCGTGGCGGCTGACGCGATGGGCTGACTGGCGGGAGTGTTCGCGGCGACGGTTACGGGAGCGGTATCCGCTGCAGCGCTCCCCAGAAGACCGGCCATTCCCGCAAAGGCAATAACGCCGATGGCAAAACCCCCGTGCCTCATCAGCGACATCTATGCACATCTCCCTATGCTCGCGGCCTTTTTGGCGTCATCCGCGAGTCCAAGCCCGATCCCTTATCTCCGATCCGAACGGCAAAGTGAACCGTCGTTTTTGTATGAAAGTTGCTGCAACTGCGAACGTCCGGTGGAACTTCTACTGCATGACGATAGAACAATGGGTTAGCCTGCCGCCGCGTTAACGAGGATTCATGGAATGGACCGGCGAACATTTCTGGGCGGCGTGGTGTCAGTGTCAGCAGGTTCTGCGAGGGCGCAGGAGGCGCCACGCTGGCCCTCGCCGGTGATCGACATGCACTTCCACATGCGCCGGACACCGGCGCTGAACATCGCCCATCAGCAGGGCGCCGGCATCACCGCGGCCAATCTCCTGACGCGCAATGACGCGGCGGCGGCCGTCGCGGCTTTGCAGGCACAGAATGCGAAAATGTTTCCCTGCTGGTTCGGCGCGACCGATGTGAGCAAGCCGGATGCCGAACAGCTTCTCACCCAGGCCGTGAAGAGCGGCGCCAAAGGTTTTGGCGAACTGAAATACCCGGTAGCCGCCGACGGGCCCGAGATGCGGCGCGTCTATGACCTGGCGGCGGAGCTGAATGTGCCGGTGCTGATCCATTTCCAGGAGGTCGGCCAGCCCGCGGCGCCGGGCGGCTACAATACCGGCATCAAGCGCTTCGGCGCGATCCTGAAGGCCTACCCGAGGACCAAGTTCATCGGCCATGCCGACGCCTTCTGGGCCAATATCAGCGCCGACTATCACGAGCAGGAAGCTTATCCGACGGGCCCGATCGTGCCTGGTGGGATCAGCGACAAGCTGTTGTCGGACTATCCCAACCTCTTCGCCGATACCTCAGCCAATTCCGCGAACAATGCGCTGTCGCGCGATCCGGCCTTCACCAGGGATTTCCTCAAGCGCCACCAGGACAAGCTGCACTTCGGCAGCGACTGCAATTGCGAAGACGGCAAGGGCGGCGGCGCGGCGCAGAACTCCGATCGGGGTGCCCCGCGCATGCGCGGCAAGTGCGTGGCGCGGGAGACGCTGACCTTGCTGGCGGGCGCAACCACACCGGCGGTGTTCCGCAAGATCGCCTGGACCAATGCGCACCGGCTGGTGGGGTGAGGCCCGGTTCGCGCTCGCGCGAACGAAATGGTCCGGTGGACCATTTCGAGGGCCGAACGCGCGGAGCATAAGCGACGCGCCGGGGACGTAGGCACACCATATCGATCATCTGGCCGCTCGCTTTAGCTCGCGGCGTCCCGGCCTCGCGCCTTCGCTTCGCTCAGACGCTGCGGCGTTCGCCGCGGCCGAAGGTCCACTGGACCTTCGGCTTTTCCCGGCTCACCCGAACATCCAACGCAAGATGCCAGGCAACAACCACCCGCCATGCACGTCCGAATGAGCGCCGTCACCCCATTCATAACGCACGTCATAGCGCGCGCCGGGTATCTTCTTCTCGTCGGCATTGGCGTTGGCCCATTGCAGCGATGACAGCATCTGCTCATTGGCCAGGTGCCAGTTGCCATGCTCGTTGTTGAGGTCGTTGGTCCCGTCCTGCAGGAAAATGCGGATGGGACGGATCGGATTTTTGCGGATCAGCCCCGGATAGGTATCGCCGCCGGGGATCATGGGCGTGGTGGCGGTGGCCGGGTGATAGCCGATCGAGGTGTAGCTGCCGATCATGCTGATGATGTTGCCGAA
>CAYQZM010000025.1:0-10250 GCA_964421935.1 uncultured Rhizobium sp.
CCGCCGATCACGCGATAGGGCAGGCCAAGGCTGATGAAGCGGTCTTCGAATTCGCGCATCTGGAAGGACGCACGTACCAGCACGGCCATCTGTGCCCAGGGATGGTTCTGGCGGTGCAGATCTTCGGCTTCGGAGGCGACATTGCGGGCCTCTTCCTCGGCATCCCAGACACCGGCGACGCGAATCTTTTCGCCCTGTTCGCCTTCGGTCCACAAGGTCTTGCCCAGTCGCCCTTTGTTGGCGGCGATCAGGCCGGAGGCCGCGCCCAGGATAACGGGGGTCGAGCGGTAATTACGCTCCAACCGAATGACCTTGGCGCCGGGAAAGTCGCGCTCGAAGCGCAGGATGTTTTCCACCTCCGCGCCGCGCCAGCCATAGATGCTCTGGTCGTCGTCGCCCACCACGCAGAGATTGGCGGGCGCATTCCCTTCGCCCTTGGCCAGGATTTTCAGCCACAGATACTGAACGACGTTCGTGTCCTGATACTCGTCCACCAACATGTAGCGGAAGCGGTCGCGATAGTCGGCCAGGATATCGGGCTGTGTCTTCAGGATATGCAAGGTCTCCAGCAGCAGGTCGCCGAAATCCGCTGCGTTCAGCGCCTTCAGCCGCTCCTGATACTGGCGGTACAGCAGCTTGCCCTTGCCAAAGGCATAGCCCTGGGCTTCACCCTCCGACACGTCATCGGGCCGCAGGCCGCGGTTCTTCCAGGCATCGATCATCGCCGCCAGGGTGCGGGCCGGCCAGCGCTTCTCGTCGATATTCTCCGCTTCGATGAGCTGCTTGAGCAGGCGCAACTGGTCGTCGGTATCCAGGATGGTGAAGTTGGACTTCAATCCCGCCAGTTCGGCATGCCGGCGCAGCATCTTGGCGCCGATGGAATGGAAGGTGCCCAGCCACTGCATGCCCTCGACCACCCCGCCGATCAGGGCGCCGATGCGCTCTTTCATCTCCCGTGCGGCCTTGTTGGTGAAGGTGACGCATAGGATCTGACCGGGCCAAGCACGGCGGGTGGCCAGGATATGGGCGAGCCGGGTGGTCAGCACGCGGGTCTTGCCGGTTCCTGCGCCGGCCAGCACCAGCACGGGGCCATCCACGGCCTCGACCGCTTCGCGCTGCTCGGTGTTCAGGCCGGCGAAATAGGGCGGTTCACGCGGAATGGGGGCCGCGCTCGGCTCTTCGCTGAACGCGGAATCCAAGGGATCGGAATAGCGGTCGCCATAGCCACTCATGGCGCGCACACGGAATCTGAAGGCATGAGAACGATATTAGAACGCGGAGGCCGAAAAGCCCACTTAATTATCCTCGTCCCGCTTTTCCAGCTTGTGGCCAGACAGGCCCTGATCGGCCTTCTCTTTGCGCGCTTCGGCCAGGTTCCGCAGCTGCTTGGGGGTGCCATGCAGAATGCGGTTGGCTTCGGCGGTCTTTTCCTTTTCCGCCTTGTCCCGTGTTTTGCGGGCGCGCTTGAGATTGATGATCTCAGCCATTTTCCTTGGCCTGGGCGCGGGCATAGGCGGGGCGGTTGGTGACGCGATTGATATAAGCGTCCAGCAAATCGGTCTTCTCCAGCATGGGCGAGCCCATGAACAGCTTGAAGGTGGTGGCGATCAGGATGTCGGCGGCGCTGAATTTTTCGCCCAGGACGTAAGGCCCCTTGCTCAGCGTCGCATTGACGAAGTCCATCACCTCGTCGGTCTTGACCCAGCCGGCGGTGCCACGCGGGATCTCCCATTTCATATAAGCACTCATCCAGGCCGGCTCCATCACGCCGGCGTAATAGGCGAGCCAGCTGAGATAAGCACCGCGCAGCGGATCGCCGGCCAACGGCCCGATGCCGCTCTGGGGAAAGCGATCGGTGAGATAAAGCGCGATGGCGGAAGATTCCCACACCAGGGTGTCGGCATCCTTCAGCGCCGGCGACTTGCCGTGGGGATGCGGATTTTCCGGGTCCACGCCGCCGCTGCCATCGGGCCGGCGGATATTGGCGATGCGATGGATCTCATACGGCACGCCCAACTCTTCCAACAGGAAGATGAAGCGCGAGGAGCGGGTGCGGGGATGATGATAGAGAGTAATCACGTCCGTCTTTCCAATTATGAGGCCCAAATATGAATGAAGGCTAGGGTTTCAAGGCCAGAGCGTAAAGCCTCAGCGCGCTGGCCAGCGGTCGCTCGCCCCGCGACGCGTCAATCTGGGCCACCAGCGCCGCCAGCGCCTGGCCGTCGCGCTGTGCGCACCTCTCGATCACGGCCCAGAATTCCGGCTCCAGCGCCACGCTGGTGCGGTGACCCGAAAGGGAGAAGGAGCGCTTCTTCAGCATCATCTTGTCGCGCGCCAGTCCAGAATTGCGAGCTGGCGCCGCATCTTGGCCGCGCCGGGCTTGGGAGCCATCAGCACCCGCGGCTTTGTCAATTTTGTGACAGCGCCGGCGGCGATCACGGCATTGCGGTCCACCCAGCCGTCGGTGTCCAGGAGGCGTACCCGCGGCCAGAGGCGGCGCAGGGTCCGCACCAGATTGTCGGGGGCGGGATCATCGTCATCGGCGACGATGACATTCATCAGGAACAGCGCATTGCGCGGCTTCAGGCGTGACTTGGCCAGCTTGAAGAATTCCGCACCCATGAATTTGGCCGGCATGCCGCCCTCGCCGAAGGCATCCAGCACCAGCGCATCATGGCGAGCGCGATGCTTTTTCAGATAGGCGATCCCGTCCGCGACATGGCAGGGGATTTCGCGCGGCAGGTGGAAGTAGTCGCGGGCGATGTCGAAGGACAGCTTGTGCAGGTCCACCACCGTCACCTTCACTCCGCTTCGGTGCAGCATGGTCGCCAGGGTGCCGCCGCCACAGCCGATCATCAGAACATCCTTGGCCTTCACCTGGCGCAGGAAGAAAAACATCGCATGGATGTAATCGGCCGTGCTGATGCCGCGGCCATCTGCGGCGCTCTGGTGATACTCCTTCTGCCAGTAGGAGACCTTGCCGGTGCGATTGTCCTGGACGATCACATGGCCCGGCGCGGGGCTGCGGCGGATCAAGAGTCCAGCCGCTTCAAGAAAAAGATCGTGTCATAGCCGGGGGGATAGTCCGGTACAGTGCCGAATGCGGTAAAGCCCTGCTTTTCATAAAAGCCGGGCGCCTGGAAGGTGCCGGTGTTCAGCCACAAGGCTATGCAGCCGCGTTTTCTGGCGATGTCTTCCGCCTGCCGCAGCAGTTCGGTGCCCAATCCCCGGCCGCGGAATTCTTCCGGGACCACCAGCAGGTCCACGTAAAGCCATCCGGCGACCGAGGTGCCCCACAAGCCGCCGGTGACTGTCCCGCTCTGCGGATCACGCAAGGTAATAGCCAGCGGCTCGACCACAATCGGGCCGACACGGCTCTCATTAAAGGCCCGGAGCGGCTTCAGGATCGCATCCCGCAAAGCCGGATCGGGGCTTTCGTCAATATCAATCCGGAGCGAGGCTTCTTCCATGATGCTTTGTCAGAAAGAGGGTTGTTTCCAGTAGTCCGGCACATCCGCTTTGGTCGCGGCCAGGATGGCGATGGCATCTGCCCCATCGGCGCCCTTGGCCTTCAGCGTGTCATACAGGCGCCGGTACAGCTTGTCCTTGATCTCCGGCTTCAGCGCGTCGAAGGCGGTGCTGTAGACCATGTAACTCAGCGGATACCGGAAAAGCCTGGTCTTGAGGTCGAAGCTGCGCAAGGATCTGCCCTTGCTGTCCTGCGGGCCGCGCTTGGCGAAATCGGCGGTGAAGCCGGAATCGCCGCTGACCGGCCCGGGCAAGGGCACTTCGTTGGCGAAGGTCATATAGGTGACCAGATCGTCCAGCCCGGCATCGGAATATTTGCTGTTCAGGGCACCGACGCGGTCGATGAAGCCCGTCTGATGCTCCAAGGTCATCAATGCCACGATATCGCTGGTCGGTCTCAGCGTGTGGGCGGGATCGAAACGCCCCGACAGACTGGCCAGGGTGCGACCACCCTCCGCCGGCAGTTCGAACGGATTTTGGGGATCGGGCGCGGTGACATTGCCCAGATGGTGCATGTTTTCCGAGGTGCCGGTGACATACCAGCCACCCCAACGGTCCTCGAACGGGCGCGTCTGGTCGGTAAAGTCGAAGGGGTGGGCGGGATTTGCGATCTGGGGCATGCCGTCGGCGGTGGCCGTGATGTTGGCCACCATCCAGCCCGGCGTGACCAGGTTGACCAGCCCGTGGCAAACAACACAGCGCGCGCTTTCGACCTGCAGATGCGGCGTTCCCGGCTTGCTGTTGTCCAGAGTGTAGAAGGCAAGACCGCCACGCCGGTCGTTGACCAGAATCTCGATCAGGCCGCCCGGATGCACCGAGCCCACCGCCACATCGTCACTGAAATAGACCGCACGCGGCGTGCCGGGGCTGATGCGATCGAACTGCAGGCTGGATTTGGTAAAGGGCAGGACCTGCGATTCCGGCGAAACCTTCAGCGCTGCCAGCACGCTTCTCAGATAGCCATGACCGTCAGGCTCGTAGGTGAGCTTGACTTCGCCCTTTTCCAGCTTGGCTTCCAGCGCCGCCACCACGTTGCTGGGAAGGGCCGCGTCATCCGCGCGGGCCGCGGCGATTGCCACCGCAGCGAGCGGCAGAAGAAGCAGCGGCCACGCTTTCATCCCACGTCAGCCGGTGTAAATCCCATGGCCACCGCGAGCCGGTTCCAGGCATTGATGCTGGCAATGGAGATGTTCAATCCAATGATCTGCTCGGGCGTGAAATGGGCGGCAAGCGCGGCCTTGGTCTCCTCGCGGGGTGCAGCCCCGGCCATCAGGGTCAGTTCCTCGGCCCAGGTCAGCGCGGCCTGTTCGGCCTCGCTGAACAAGGCGGCTTCGCGCCAGGCCACGACCGTATCCAGCTTGGCCGGATCGACCTGCAGGCTGCGCAGCATCTTGAGATGATAGGCGATGCAAAAGGCGCAGCCATTGATCTGCGACACCCGCAGCTTGATGAGTTCGGAGATGGTTTTATCAAGCCCACGGTCCAGCGCCGATTGGGATAAAGCCCTCAGAGCCTTCAGCGTGTCGGCCCCGGACTGGCCGAATTCGACGTAGGAAATTCTGGTATTCATTTCGGCGCAATCATATCCCCAGGACGGACCACGGCGTCGAATTCTTCGGCTGTGACATAACCGCCCTTGACGGCTTCCTCTTTCAGGGTGGTTCCGTTTTTGTGCGCGGTCTTGGCGATCTTGGCGGCATTGTCATAGCCGATCCTGGGCGCCAGCGCCGTTACCAGCATCAGCGACCGCTCCAGCCCCGCCTTGATATTGTCGCGGCGGGGTTCGATTCCCACCACGCAATTGTCCGTGAAGCTGACCGCGGCATCGGCCATCAGGCGCACGCTCTGCAGGAAATTATAGGCCATCACCGGATTGTAGACGTTCAGTTCGAAATGGCCCTGGCTGTCGGCAAAGGTCAGCGCCGCGTTGTTGCCGAAGATCTGCACGCAGACCTGGGTCATGGCTTCGCATTGGGTGGGATTGACCTTGCCCGGCATGATTGAAGAACCAGGCTCGTTCTCCGGCAACGCCAATTCGCCCAGGCCCGAACGCGGACCCGAGCCCAGCAGCCTGATGTCGTTGGCGATCTTGAACAGGCTGGCGGCCACCGTGTTGATGGCGCCGTGGCTGAACACCATGGCGTCGTGGGCGGCCAGGGCCTCGAACTTGTTGGGCGCAGTGGTGAAGGAAAGGCCGGTGATGGCGGCGATGCGGGCGGCAACCATGGCATCGAAACCCACCGGTGCGTTCAGGCCTGTTCCCACGGCCGTACCGCCCTGGGCCAGTTCCATCAGCCTGGGCAGGGTCTGCTCGATGCGCGCGATGCCATTGGCGACTTGCGTGGCATAACCGGAAAACTCCTGGCCCAAAGTGAGGGGCGTCGCATCCTGGGTATGGGTGCGGCCGATCTTGATGATGTCGGCCCAGGCGCGGACCTTCGCCTCCAACGCCTGGTGCAGATGACGCAAGGCCGGCAGGAGCCGGCGCACAATCTCCTCGGCGCAGGCAATATGCATCGCCGTCGGATAGGTGTCGTTGGAGGACTGGCTCATATTGACGTGATCGTTGGGATGGACCGGCTTCTTGGAGCCCATCTGCCCGCCCAGCATCTGGATGGCGCGGTTGGAGATCACCTCATTGGCATTCATGTTGGACTGGGTGCCCGAACCGGTCTGCCAGACCACCAGCGGAAAATGATCGTCCAGCTTGCCGTCAATCACTTCCTGCGCGGCGGCGACGATGGTCTCGCCGATCTTCTTGTCCAGCCCCCCCAGCGCCATATTGGTCTCGGCGGCGGCGCGCTTGACGATGCCCAAGGCGCGGATGATGGGCTGGGGCTGTTTTTCCCAGCCGATCTTGAAATTGCCCAAGCTGCGCTGGGCCTGGGCGCCCCAGTAACGGCTGGAGTCGACCTCGATAGGTCCGAACGTATCGGTTTCGGTGCGCGTGGGCATGGCTGGAGGCTTTCGAAAAGGCGTCGGAAACGACAGCCGGATTATTACTTCTTGCGGAAGGAATCCAGACTGACCACCTCGCCGGGGCCGGCTTTGTCGCCGGCGGGGGCGGGTTTGGGGCCCACGGGCTCCGGCGCTTCGGCATCGCTGCCGGGCGGACTGGGCGGCACCACAACCGGCGCGGGAGCCGGCTTTTGCTGCTGGCCTTCCGCATCGGTGCGGAATTGCAGGCCGAACTGCACACCCGGATCAAAGAAGGCGGTCAGGGCGCTGAAAGGAATGTGCAGCGGCGCCGGCAGCTTCTTGAAGGTCAGCGTGACCTCGAAATAATCGTCCTTCACCTTCAGCGCCCAATACTGGTGCTGGATGATGATGGTCATTTCGTCGGGATACTGCTCCTTCAGGAAATCGGGAATGTCCACGCCTTCGGCATGGGTCTTGAAGGTCAGATAGAAATGATGTGCCCCGATCAGGCCGGATTTTTCGATGCGGCGCAACGCATCCCGCACCACGCCGCGCAGCGCCGAGTCCGTCAGAGCCTGATAGCCGATAAAATCCTTCGCCATATGGGCCGGAGACTAAGCGCGGCGCCTGCCAAGTCAATCGCAGGGAAGGCCGCTCCCCGGCCCATTTAACGCAAATGCGAAGAAAATCGGAACCCAAAGCCTTGAAATCTCGGTGTGCATAAGGCCCGGCCGAAGGTTTCCCTTATGAGAATTGCGCAAATCGCCCCCTTGGTGGAAAGCGTCCCACCAACGCTCTACGGAGGAACCGAGCGGGTCGTGTCCTGGCTGACCGAGGAGCTGGTCGCGATGGGTCACGATGTGACACTCTTCGCCTCCGGGGATTCCGTGACCCGGGCGAAGCTGGAGCCGATGACGCCGCGCGCCTTGCGCCTGGCCGGCGTTCCCGATTGCACGCCCTACAATATCAACATGCTGGACAAGGTGGCGGCATGCCAGCGTCAGTTCGATATCGTGCATTTCCACATTGACTTTTTCCACTACCCGCTGTTCCGCCGGCTGGCGCACAAGACGATCACAACCCTGCATGGCCGGCAGGACTTGCCGGGTCTGTCGGATGTCTATCGTGCCTTTCCGCATATGCCCCTGGTTTCCATCTCCGATCACCAGCGCCGGCCCTTGCCGCCGGTGAACTGGATGGGGACGGTCTATCACGGCATGCCGGAAAATATTCTGAGGGAAGGCGGCGGCGAGGGCGGCTATCTGGCCTTTCTGGGCCGTATCTGCGCCGACAAGGGCATTCTGCCCGCGATCGAGATTTCCCGCCGTGCCGGGCTGCCTCTCAAGGTCGCGGCCAAGGTGGATCCTGCCGACCGCAGATATTTCCAGGAAGAGGTCCGCCCCGTTCTGGCGCAAAACCCCCATGTGGAATTCATCGGCGAAATCGATGATGCCAGGAAGCCGGATTTCCTTGGCAGGGCCAAGGCGCTGCTGTTCCCCATCTCCTGGCCGGAGCCCTTTGGTCTGGTGATGATCGAAGCCATGGCCTGCGGCACGCCGGTCGTGGCGTTCAACAGCGGCTCGGTGCCGGAAGTGATGGAAGACGGCCTTACCGGCTTCGTGGTGAGCGACATCGAGGGCGCGGTGGCGGCGGTGAGCAGGGTCGACCGGCTGTTCCGGCCCACCATCCGCTCGCGTTTCGAGGAGCGTTTCAGCGCCGGGGCCATGGCGCGGGATTACCTGCGGATCTACGAACAGCTGACCGCCTCGGAGGGCGCGGTCGCGGTCGCGGCGGAATAATTAGCGAGGATAAGATGGAGGCTAAACCCCTCCCGGACTCGCCTGAAGATATTTCGACTTTTCATATTCAGGCGACGGAATCCATTCAGGAGCGCTGGCCGCGCACCCTCAAGCAGGGCGATACCTTCGCCATGTTCGATGCGCTGGGCGATTGCGTGGCGCCGGGATTGACGCCTGGCGGTCTTTTCCACAATGACACGCGCTATCTGTCCGGCGTCCAGCTGCTGATTGACGGCCAGCGGCCGCTGCTGCTGTCCAGCGCGGTGGAGAACGACAATGTCGTCCTGACGGTGGATCTTTCCAATCCCGACATCTATCAGAACGGCAACATCGTGCTGCCGCGGGAATCGCTGCATGTGCGGCGCTCCAAATTCCTCTGGCAGGGCGCCTGTTATGAAAGGATCGCCATCCACAATTTCGATGTTCATCCCAGGGCGTGCTGGCTGACCATCAACTTCGCGGCCGATTTCGCCGATCTGTTCGAGGTGCGGGGCATGCAGCGGGCTCGCCGCGGCGAAATCACCTCGGCCGTGATTGGCGGCACCAAGACCATCTTCCGCTATATGGGCCTGGACAAGATCGAGCGCCGTTGCGAGATCGCTTTCGATCCACCGCCACGGCAATTGTCAAAAAGCCAGGCTCTGTACGCGTTGCAGCTTCAGCCCGGCGATCATTTTGCCATGACCATGACGGTCCGCTGCACCGACAGCGCCGCGCCGCGCGAGCCCGCGGCCGAAGTCTTCTCCGAACCTTATCGCGCAGCGCGGCGCGGCGCCGAACGTGCGTCGAGCCTTGGCGGCAGCGTCACCTCCAGCAACGAACTGGCCAATCGCATGCTGCATCGGGCCGGCGCCGATCTTTCCATGCTGGTGACCGAAACGCCGCAGGGTCCCTACCCCTATGCCGGCACGCCCTGGTTCTCTACCCCGTTTGGCCGCGACGGCCTGATCACGGCGCTGGAGATGCTCTGGCTCGATCCCGCCCTGGCCCGAGGCGTGCTGCGCTATTTGGCGGCGCATCAGGCCCATATCGTGGACGAACGCAACGATGCCGAGCCCGGCAAGATCCTGCACGAGACAAGGGCGTGCGAGATGGCCATTCTGGGTGAGGTGCCGTTCGGCCATTACTACGGCAGCGTGGATTCCACGCCGCTTTTCGTCTGGCTGGCGGCGCGCTATTTCGAGCGCACGGGCGACGCAGAAACCATCCGGACCTTGTGGCCCAACATCGAAGCGGCGCTCACCTGGATCGACAAGTATGGCGACCGCGATGGCGACGGCTTCGTCGAATATTACCGGGTCAGTGACAACGGCCTGACCAATCAGGGCTGGAAGGATTCCGCGGACTCCATCATGCATGCCGACGGCCAGCTTGCGCCCGGCTCGATCGCCTTGTGCGAGGTGCAGGGTTACGTCTATGCCGCGCAGCACGGCGCGGCGATGATGGCGAAGGCGCTGGGCCGGCGGGATCGCGCCGCGACCTTGACGGATGCGGCAGAGAGGCTGCGCCAGCGCTTTGAAGAGGCTTTCTGGATCGAAGAGTTGGGCACCTACGCTCTGGCGCTGGACGGCGACAAGCGGCCCTGCAAGGTCAGAAGCTCCAATGCCGGACAGGTGCTGGCCTCCGGCATCGCGGCGCCGGAACGGGCGCAAGCCGTGGCCGCGACCCTGATGATGCCGGAAATGTTCTCGGGCTGGGGCGTGCGCACCTTGTCGGCCGATGCGCCGCGCTTCAATCCCATGTCCTATCACAATGGCTCGGTCTGGCCGCACGACAATGCGCTGATTGCGATGGGCCTGTCGCGCTATGGCCTCAAACGGCCGGCCTTGGCCATTTTCGAAGGGCTGTTCGACGCCGCCACCCATATGGACCTGATGCGTTTGCCGGAGCTGTTCTGCGGCTTCCCGCGCCGGCGCGGCATGGCGCCGGTGCTATATCCGGTGGCCTGCGCGCCGCAGGCCTGGGCGAGCGTGGTGCCGTTCGCGTTGCTCCAGGCCAATCTCG
>CAYQZM010000026.1:0-9626 GCA_964421935.1 uncultured Rhizobium sp.
ATCAGCGCCGAGCATGGCAAGACCCACGCCGACGCCCTGGGTGAAGTGGCGCGCGGTCAGGAAGTGGTGGACTTCGCCTGCGGCATTGCCCATCTGCTCAAGGGCAGCTTCAGCGCCCAGGTCGCCACGGGCATCGATACCCACGACATCCGCCAGCCCCTGGGCGTGGTCGCCGGCATCACGCCCTTCAATTTTCCGGTGATGGTGCCGCTCTGGATGATCCCGATGGCGTTGGCCACCGGCAACGCCTTCATCCTGAAGCCGTCGGAGCGCGATCCCTCCCCCGCCAATCTGCTGCATGACCTGTGGCGCGAGGCCGGCCTGCCGGAAGGCGTGCTGAATGTCGTGCATGGCGGCAAGGGCGCGGTCGACGCGATCCTGGATCACCCCCACATCGCCGCCGTCAGCTTCGTGGGCTCGACGCCCATCGCCCAATATGTCTACGCCAGGGGCTGCGCCGCCGGTAAAAGGGTGCAAGCGCTGGGCGGCGCCAAGAACCATCTGGTGGTGATGCCCGATGCCGATCTCGACCAGGCCGCCGATGCGCTGATGGGCGCGGGCTATGGTTCGGCGGGCGAACGCTGCATGGCGGTGTCGGTGGCGGTGCCGGTCGGCGAGAAGACCGCCGATGCGCTGATCGCAAAACTCAAGCCGCGGGTCCAGGCGTTGAAGATCGGGCCATCGACCGACCCTGGCGCCGAAATGGGTCCGCTGGTGACGGCCGCCCATCGCGACAAGGTCGCTTCTTACATCGATTCCGGCGTCGCCGAGGGCGCGAAGCTGGTGGTGGATGGCCGCGGGCTGAAGTTGCAGGGCTATGAAAATGGTTTCTGGCTGGGCGGGACTCTTCTGGATCGCGTCACGCCAGCGATGCGCGTCTACCAGGACGAGATTTTCGGGCCCGTGCTCTCGGTGGTCAGGAGCCGGAGCTATGACGAAGCCGTGAACCTGATCAACGCCAATCCCTTCGCCAACGGCACCGCGCTTTTCACCCGAGACGGCGATGCCGCCCGTGACTTTTCCGACAGGATCCAGGTCGGCATGGTGGGGATCAACGTGCCCATTCCCGTGCCGGTGGGCTTTCACAGCTTCGGCGGCTGGAAATCCTCGATTTTCGGATCACATGGCGTCTACGGCCCCGAAGGGGTACACTTCTATACGCGGCTGAAGACGGTGACCTCGCGCTGGCCGGCCGGCATCCGCGGCGGCGCCCAGTTCCACTTCACGGAACGGTAAAGGGCACCGACGGCCTTGAGGAACGTTTTGACAGTATGAAACCGGTTCGCATCCTGATGTGCACGTCGATCCTGCTTGTGGCGGGCGCCGCTTTTGCGGCTGTTCCGGCCGTGGCACAGGGCGTCTGCCCGCCGGCGCAGCAATGCGCCAGCGGCCCGCGCGTGCCGTTCCCCGTCATCAGTCCGGTCCAGGGCCTCAACACCCTGACCCAGCGGCTTGGGCAGCGGCGCGAACAGCCCAACCAACCGCTCCCGCCCGTGCCGTGGAATTACGCACCGGTGGCCACGCCGCCGCCATATCTGCCGCCCGAATTGCGCCCGCGTTAGGAACGCGTCAAAATTCTTTCATCATCTGCATCGCTTAAGCTAGTGTCCGCCAGCTTCGCGAAAGCGCTTGGGGCGTTCGTCGCGAATGGCTGCAATTCCTGACAGGACACTCGCGATGCGTGCGCTTACACGACGTTTGATGTTGACCACCACGGCAGCCGGCATGGCTGCTGCCTCACTGCCCGTGCGCGCGCAAAGCGTTTCGCTGTCCGAGCCAGCCGATACCGACTGGCCGGTCTATGGCGGCAATCTGAACTATTGGCGCTACAAGGCGTTGGACCAGATCAATGCGGCCAACTTCAACCAGCTGGAAGTGGCCTGGCAGTTCAAGACCGACAATCTCGGGTCCCATCCCGAATTCATCCTTCAGTGCACGCCGCTGGTGATAAAGGGGCGCATGTATGTCACCGCCGGCTCGCGCCGCGATGTGGTCTGCCTGGATGCGGCCACCGGCGAAGTGCTGTGGCTGCACAAGACGCCGGATGAAGGCGCCCGCGCCCGCAACGCCCCGCGCCAGCTCTCGGGCCGCGGCGTCGGCTATTGGAGCGAGGGCGATCAGGAACGCATTCTTTATGTCACCATCGGCTATCAGCTGGTCTCGCTGGATGCCAAGACCGGCCTGCCCGATCCGAACTTCGGTACTGGCGGCATGGTGGACCTCAAGCTCAACGACGACCAGAACCTGGACCTCGACACCGCCGATATCGGGCTGCATTCCGCGCCCACCATCGCCAAGGGCGTGGTGATCATCGGCGCCGCCCACACCGCCGGCAACGCGCCCAAGGTCAAGAGCAACGCCAAGGGCTATGTGCGCGGCTTCGACGTCAAGACCGGCAAACGCCTCTGGATCTTCCACAACATCCCGATGAAGGGCGAGTTCGGCTACGACACCTGGCTCAAGCCGGGCAGCGCGGAAGCGGCGGGCAATGCCGGGGACTGGGCGCAGATCTCGGCGGACGAAGAGTTGGGTCTGGCCTATCTCGGCATCGAGCTGCCCACCGGCGACCAGATGGGTTTCTATCGCCCCGGCCGCGACCTTTTCAGCGAAAGCATCGTGGCGGTGGACATTCTCACCGGCAAGCGCAAGTGGCACTACCAGCTCATCCATCACGGACTGTGGGACTATGACGTCTGCGCCGCCGCCATCCTGTGCGACATTCCCCATAACGGAAAGACGGTGAAGGCACTGGTTCAGCCCACCAAGCAGAGCTTCCTCTATGTGCTGAACCGCGAGACCGGCGAGCCGATCTGGCCGATCGTGGAGAAGAAAGTGATCCCGGGCGATGTGCCGGGCGAATGGTATTCGCCCACCCAGCCCTTCCCCACCAAGCCACCGGCGGTGGACCGCCAGGGCGTGACCAAAGACGACCTGATCGATTTCACGCCGGAGTTGCGTCAGAAGGCGCTGGATGTGGCCAGCCACTATAAACTGGGCCCGCTTTACACTGCGCCGATCATGGAAAAACCGGAAGGTCCTTTCGGCGTCATCAACCTGCCGGGCTATATTGGCGGCATCAACTGGCCAGGCGGTTCCTACGATCCGGAGACCTTCACGGTCTATACCTATTCCCAGACCAATCCGCTCACCATTGGCGGCATCATTCCCAATCCCGATCACCGCCGGGGCGCGTTCGACTATGTTCACGCCAATCTGCCGTCACCAAGCGGCATGCGCATCGGCGATCTGACGGTGGATGGCCTGCCGCTGATCAAGCCGCCATACGGGCGCATCACCGCCACCGATCTTTCCAGCGGCACCCAGAAGTGGCAGGTGGCGCATGGCGAAACGCCGGACAATATCCGCAACAATCCGGCGCTGAAGGGCCTGAAGATTCCCCGCACCGGCATGATCGGCAAGATCGCGCCCCTCACCACCAAGAGCCTGGTGATCTGCGGCGATCCCATGACCTATACCGATGAGACCGGACGCAAGGGCGCGCGGCTGCGCGCCTATGACAAGGCCACCGGCGAGGAAAAGGGCGCGGTGTTCATGCCGTCCGAACAGTCCGGCTCGCCCATGACCTATATGGCGGACGGGCGGCAATATATCGTGCTCGCCATTGGCGGGCGCGGCTTCAGTTCGGACTTCATCGCCTTCCGCCTGCCCGGCGGAGAAGCTGCGCCGGCGCGGCGGCGACCGGTCTGATTACAGAAGCTTCATCGGCGATCTTTCGCTTCCATATTTAAAGCTCGCCCACGCAGCGTTAGCCTTATGGTCGCGTCTGTGAGGTGCGGGGCTTTGACGATCATAAGATGGTTGGCGGCACTTCTCCTCATTCCCGTCGTGTATTGGATTGCGCTCCTGCTGAGCACCTACTTAGGCGCAAGCATGTTCGGGGCAATGCTCCAAGGAGACCAAAAACAATATATCGGCCTGGTCGGCATGGTCCTTGCCGCAGCACTCGCATGTGCCGCTACAACTGGACTTGCGCCTAGTCACCGGCTGGTGGGTTTCATAGCGGCCGCCGCTTTTTCGTTTAAAGAGAATGTGCCACGGCCGCAGCATTTCACTGCTGAATTACCAGCGTTTTTGGCTACGGCACTTGGTGTGCTCTGTGCGGCTGGATTGGTGAAGTACTATCAAAGTAAGCGCAGCCTACAAAACATCAGCTCTTAGAGCTCGCAACCATCCATCATCCAAAAATCAGTGCTCCGGCTCCAGCTTGATGAGCTGGCCGGTGGCCGGCGTCACTTCGGTGATCGCCGTGCCGCCGGAATCGGTGACCACATAGACCGCCCCGTCCGAACCCATGCGCACATCCCGAATGCGCAGATGCAGGTCGGTGAGCAGCGCTTCCTCTTCCACCACCTTGCCGTTCACGAGCTTGATGCGGTCCAGCATGTGGCCGTTCAGCATGCCGACAAAGACGCTTCCCGCCCAGGCCTGCGACTTGCCCTTGTAGAAGGCGAGCCCGCCCGGCGCCGTGGACGGCGACCAGTAGTAGACCGGCTGCTCCATGCCCGGCATGGCCACCTTGTCCTCGCCGATCGGCTTGCCCGGATAGTCGATGCCGTGGGTGATGATGGGCCAGCCGTAATTGGCGCCCTTCCTGATCAGGTTGAATTCATCGCCGCCGCGCGGGCCATGTTCGACTTCGTAGAGCTTGCCGTCGGGCGCGAAGGCCAGGCCTTCCGGGCTGCGCAAGCCGATGGCCCAGATTTCCGGCAGTGCGCCGGGTTTGCCGATGTAAGGATTGCCCGGCGCGGGCTTTCCGTCCTTGGTGATACGCAGCACCTTGCCCAAATGGGTGTCGAGATATTGCGCCACCGGCCAGGGCCTGGTGCCGGCATTGTCGCGATCGCCGGTGGTGACATAGAGAAAGCCGTCGGCGCCGGCCGCGATACGCCCGCCGGTCTTGGTGCCCGCCGCCAGAGTCTGGTCGTTGGGCGCAAAGGGCAAGGTCTTGAGCAGCACCTTCACATTGGCGATGGCACCGGCATTTTCATCCAGTACGGCGCGCGCGATGGCGGTGTTGTAGACGGTCTTGTCCAGATATTCGAAGTAAGTGAAATAGATGGTGTGGTTGCGGGCAAAGTCCGGGTCGAACACCACATCCAGAAGACCGGTCATCGGCGTGGAGACGTTCAGTCCTTCCAGCCCCTTGAGCGGTGCCGACAGGCTGCCGTTGCCGACAATGCGAAAGGCGCCAGGCAGCCGCTCCGTCACCAGCAGCTTGCCATCGGGCAGCAGCGCGCTGGCCCAGGCGGCGTGAAGCTCGTTGGTGAGCACCGTCATCTTGAAGTCGGTGGGATGGTGATAGGGCGCGCGAGTCTGTTCGGGGAACTGACGGGTATCGGCCTTTTTCTCCGGCATGCGCGCGTCGATCGGCTGACCCTCGATGGTGCCGTAGGTCGGCACCCGCGGCAGGCCACTGGGATTGTGGTCAGGGGCCGGCCCAGGCGGCCTAGCTTGCGTCGGCGCCGGCGTCCCTTGGGGTGTCTGGGCCGAAAGCGAAGCCGGCAGTGCGGCCAAAGCCAGCGCAAGAACGAGGCGTTTCATCGGTCCCCCTGCTTTTTTCACATTAAAGCCGCAAGCAGATGGGCCCACAAGGGTAGCCGGAACCATTGGGGCCGTGTCATGCTTTCCCCACTAGGTTCAAGAAATGGGTTTCTGATGCGATTTTCGATGACCGCCGCGCTGCTCGCCGCCTGTGCCCTGAGCGCCTGTGCCAATGGGCATGAGGGCAACCCCGACAACCAGCCCTATGCCACCGACCCGACCGGCGCCATTGCGACCAGGCCGCAGTTCATCAGCACCGAAAGCTACGACCCTTATGGCACCCCCGCGCCGTTTGCGGATATGCAGGCCGGCAGCGTCGCCATCACCCCGGCGCCCTCGCCGCCGCTCAATCTCAGTACCCAGGGCCAGTCTCCGGCGCCGGCGCCCAGGATCACGCCGACGATGCCACGGCCGCACTGAGAATCTCGAAGGACCGGGCGCGTGCCGCCGGGTCGAAAATCTGGGTCACCGCGATCACCTCGTCCGGCCGGTAGCGGGCGATGAAATCGGCCATGCCCTTGGCGACGGTGGCGGGTCCTCCCACCACCGCGTGGCGAAACAGAGTGTTGATCAAGGTAAGCCGCTTGGGATCAAGCTTTTTTTCATAGTCCCGGACCGGCGGGGGCAGCGGCGCGTCCGTCGCGTGCTGAGCGCTGGAAAAAAGATAGCGCGCGTCCTCGTCCGTTCCGGCGGCCGCCACCGTCAGGGACAGCATCACCCGCGGCTTTTGCAGATAGGTCGATGGCCGGAAGCGGCCGCGATAGGCCGCCAGCGCCACATCGAGCTGATCCGGCGCGAAATGCGAGGCATAGGCGAACGGCAAGCCCAGCCGTGCCGCCAGATCGGCGCCGGAAAGGCTTGAGCCCAGAATCCAGACGGGAACGTCGGCGCCCTCGCCCGGAATGGCGCGAACTTTCTGATTGGGCATTGCAGGTCTGAGAAAGCTCAGCAGCTCTTCCACATCCCGGGGAAATTCCGCCACGTCGTTTGGTTGGCGACGCAGCGCTCTCAGTGTCTCCGCATCATTGGCGATGCCACGGCCCAGCCCCAGATCGATACGGCCCGGATAAAGCGCCGCCAGGGTGCCGAACTGCTCGGCCACCATCAGCGGGGCGTGATTGGGCAGCATGATGCCGCCGGCGCCGATGCGGATGGTGCGGGTATGCGCGGCGACATGGGCCATCAGCACAGCGGTGGCGGCGCCCGCCACCGATGGCGTGTTGTGATGTTCGACCAGCCAGTAGCGGCGAAAGCCCAGCCGCTCGGCAGCCTGCGCCAGCGCCACCGTCTCGCGGAACGTGTCGGCGATGTTGCCGCCCTGGCGGATGGGCGTGAGGTCCAGGATGGAGAGCGGAATCATGTGATGCCCGCTTTTTCATAGCGCGTGGCGGCGCGCAAGGAGACGACGATCGCCGCCGCCGCCAGCGGTCCCAATCCCAGCGCCACGATGCCCATCGAAAAACTGCCGGTCACGTCCTTCACCCAACCCAGTGCATAAGGCCCGGCAAAGCTGCCGAGATTGGCGATCGCGTTGATCAGCGCAAGTCCCGCCGCCGCCGCCGCGCCCGTCAGCATGGCCGAGGGGACCGCCCAGAAAATCGAGACGTAGCAGAAGATGCCGGTGATGCCGAGCGTGAGCGCTGCCAATGCCAGCACCGGATTTTGCAGGAAGGGACAGGCGATCAGCGCCAGGCCCGACAGCGCGGCGGGAATGGCGGCGTGCCAGGTACGCTCCAGGCTTTTGTCGGAATGGTTGGACCACAGCACCATCACCACGGCGCAGACGGCGAAGGGAACGGCATTGACCAGCGGCGTCAGCGCCGTGGAAACGCCCAGCGCATGGATCATCTGCGGCAGGAACAGGATCAGGCCATAGGCGGCGAAGTTGATGCCGACGCCGGCAATCGCGATCAGCCAGACCGTGGAATTGGTCAACGCCTCGCCCACGGTGAAGCGGCCCACCTGTTCGCGCCGGGTCCGTTCGCGCGCCAGTTGCTCCACCAGCCATTGCCGGTTCTCAGCCGTCAGCCAAGGAGCCGTGGCGGGACTGTGCGGCATGGCGAGATAAAAGATCAGCGCCAGCGCAATGGTGGGCAGCGCCTGCAGCACGAACAGCCATTGCCAGCCGGCAAGGCCGCCTATGCCATCCATGCGCAGGATCGGCTGGGAGATCAGCGAACCCAGCATGATCGAGAACGGTGTGGAGAGCACCAGCAAGGTAATCATGCGCACGCGATAGCGTCCGGGCAGCCACTCGGTCAGGACATACAACAGGCCGGGATAAAGTCCGGCCTCGGCGACACCCAGGACCAGGCGAATGGCATAGAAACTGTGGGGACCGGTGGCCCAGGCATTCAGCAGCGAAGCCAGCGCCCAGGCGACCATGATGATGGGAAGCCACAGCCGCGCACCCAGCCGCGCCAGCACCAGATTGCTGGGCACGCCGAAGGCGACATAGCCGGCGAAGAACAGCCCGCCGCCCAGGCCGTATTGCTCGGCCGACAGCCCCAGCGCCTGATTCATGGTCAAGGCGGCGAAGCCGACATTGACCCGGTCGATATAGGCCGCGAAATAGCCCGCGAACAAAAGCGGCAGAATGCGCCAGCGAAGCTGGCTGATCACCGCGGCTTCACGCCTGTCTTCACTCAAGGATGGCCGCCCCGCTTGTTTTTATTTATGGGCCATCCTGCCGTGGCAGGCGGCGTGGTTCAACCCAAGGCCATCAGCGGCTGGCGGGATTGCCGGCGGTGCTGGCGAGTTGCGTCGGCGGCTGGCCGGGGAACATGACGGCAATCATGCGCGCATCGCGGCCATAGACATCGCCACGAAAGGCGATCCGGCCGTCATCGCGCGCGACGGCGGTGAAATACTGGATATAGACCGGGATGGGTTGCGGCAGGCGCCGGGACTCGGTCTTGCCATCGGCGATCGCCTGCTGCAGGTCCTGATCGCTGATGCCCAGCACATGCTCCACCAGCGGCCTGATCTGCTGCACCCGCACGCAGCCATGGCTGAGAGCACGCTCGTCCGACAGGAAAGCCCTCTTGGAGGGCGTGTCATGCAGATAGACATCGAAGGGGTTGGGCATCTCGAACTTGACCGTGCCCAGCGCATTGTCCGGTCCGGGCAACTGCACCACGTCGCCATTTTCCATTTCCATGTGCTTGGCCTCGAGATACTCCGAATCCTGCTCCATCTTGGGCTGGATCTCCTTGGCGACGATGGATTTGGGCACATGCCAGGCCGGATTGATGGTGACCGATACCGCCCTGGTGGCAAGGATCGGTGTCGGCTTGTCCGGCGCGCCCACCACCACCCGCGATGTCAGCGCCGGCTGGCCGGATTCCATCAGCACCAGCGAGGCGTCCGGCACATTGACCAGGATATATTGCGGACCGGTCGCGTGCGGCATCCAGCGCAGCCGCTCCATGTTGGCCGCGATCTGCTCGGCCCGCACCCCCGGTGGAGTGTTCAGCATGGCCACGGTGCGTGCATCCAGGCGACCGCTGGCGGTGATGGCCGTGTCGGTCTGATAGGCCTTGAGCGCGGCGGTGAGAGCGGCCGGCTTGGTGTTTCCGGAATCAGCCGGCAGATAGCCGCCGACCTGCAGCCGGGCTTTGAGACGTTCCCGATTCTGGGAGGACAGCCTGTTTTCGGCTGTCACCATGGGCCAGCCTCCCGCCGCTGCCATGCCGCGATAGCGCGCCAGGGCAGCCCGCAGCAGACCATATTCACGCACGGAAGGCGCAAGTCCTTGCAGATAGGCCACGGCCTTGCCGCTGTCGGCGGCATGGATCAGCCCGGCCGTCACATCATCCTGATCGCGGGTCATGCTGACATCGTTGAAGAACCGATCCGGACGCCAGGCGCCCCAGCGCATGTCGGCGGCATAGCGCAGCGCCGCCGCGGTCAGCGCGAGTTCGAATTGTGCCCTGACCCCATCCGAAGCCTGCGCGCCAGGCAGCGCGGGCAAGCGATAACGCGTGGCCGGCAGGCCTTCATTGCCCGCGGCAGCCAGAGTGGCGATGACGCCCCGGCCATCGGTGCTGAGTTGATCGCCCTCG
>CAYQZM010000027.1:0-8098 GCA_964421935.1 uncultured Rhizobium sp.
GGGAAGTTCATCAGCATGGCGAAGCTGGCGAACAGCGACATGCCTTCGGTGAAGGCCCCGAACATGGCCAGGGTCCGGGCCACATCGGCGCAGGTGCCGGTGCCGAAGGTGTGCATATAGTCGGCCTTGGCCTTCATCTCCGCATAGTCGCGGAAGGCCTCGAACTCGGTCTGCGGCATGCCCAGGGTCTTGAGCAGCAGCGCATAGGCGTCGATATGCACCGTCTCCATGTTGGTGAAGGCGGCCATCATCATCTGCACTTCCAGCGGCTGGAAGATGGGGATGTAGCGCTTGAGATAATTGTCGCCCACTTCCACGTCGGACTGGGTGAAGAAGCGGAAGATCTGGGTCAGAAGGCCTTTCTCGGCCTCGGTGAGGTGGCCGGACTGCCAGTCGCGGATGTCCGCGCCCAGCGGCACTTCCTCGCCCATCCAGTGGGTCTGCTGCTGGCGCTTCCAGCTCTCATAGGCCCAGGGATAACGGGTGACGTCATAGGTGCCGGTGGCGTTGAGCAGCCCGACCGTGCCTTTTCCAATCAGTGACCGCGGATCGACGCCACCAAGATCAATCGCAGTCATGGACATTACCTTCCCCAGACCCAGCGTGCGTCCGCGCTTTTTTATGGTCGCCCCGGCTCTGGCCGGCGCTTTTTCCCAGGTCAATCATTGACATGCGAGGCACTCTTCATAATCGGTGCGAGCTTCCGCCACGACCTTGATCTTCTTCTCCAGCTGGCCGGCAAAGCCGGCACGGCTGATGGATTTGGAGCGGCAGTAATAGAGGCTCTTGATGCCCCGTTCCCACGCCGTCCAGTGCAGCATGTGCAGGTCCCACTTGTCGATGTCGGCGGGCAGGAACAGGTTCAAGGACTGGCTCTGGCAGATGTAAGGCGTGCGGTCCGCGGCCAGTTCGATGATCCAGCGCTGGTCGATCTCGAAGGCGGTGCGATAGACAGCCTTGTCCTCGTCGCTGAGGCAATCGAGGTGCTGGACCGAGCCTTCCTGCTCGACGATCGACTGCCAGACTTCCGGCGTGTTGGCACCCTTGGATTCCAGCAGCTCCTGCAGATAGGGATTGCGCACCACAAAGGCGCCCGACAGGGTCTTGTGGGTGTAAACATTGGCCGGGATCGGCTCGACGCAGGCGCTGACGCCGCCGCAGATGATGGAAATGCTGGCAGTCGGCGCGATCGCCAGCTTGTGGGAGAAGCGGGCCTTCATGCCCTTTTCCTGCGCATCCGGGCAGGCGCCGCGCTCTTCGGCCAGAATATAAGATGCCGCATCAGCTTCCCGGCGTATCTTCCTGAAAATACGCAGATTCCATGACTTGGCCATCGCGCTTTCCAGGGGAATATTCTTGGACTGAAGGAAGGAGTGGAACCCCATCACCCCCAGGCCCACGCTGCGCTCGCGCAGGGCACTGTACCTGGCCCGGTCCATGCCGGCCGGAGCCTGCTCGATGAAGCTGGTCAGGACATTGTCGAGCATGCGCAGCACGTCCTCGACAAAGCCCTCCTCGTTCGCCCACTGGTCCCAGGTCTCGATGTTGAGGGACGACAGGCAGCAGACCGCCGTGCGCTCCTTGCCGTCATGGTCGGCGCCGGTCGGCAGGGTGATCTCGCTGCAGAGATTGGAGGTGTTGACCTTCAGCCCCAGCTCGCGCTGGTGCTTGGGCAACGCCCTGTTCACCGCATCGATATTCAGGATATAGGGCTCGCCGGTCTGCAGCCGCGTTTCCAGGATGCGCTGCCAGAGCTGGCGGGCATCGATCTCGCGCAGCACAGTCTGGTCCTTGGGACTGCGCAGGCCGAACGGCTTGCCATCGCGCACGCAGGCCATGAATTCATCGGTAATGTTAATGCCGTGGTGCAGGTTGAGGCCTTTGCGGTTGAAGTCACCGCTCGCCTTGCGGATCTCCAGGAATTCCTCGATCTCCGGATGGGAGATATCCAGATACACCGCCGCCGAGCCGCGCCGCAGCGAGCCCTGCGAAATCGCCAAGGTCAGACCGTCCATCACATGGATGAAGGGAATGATGCCGCTGGTCTTGCCGGTCTTCACCTTCTCGCCGATCGACCGCACCTTGCCCCAATAGGTGCCGATGCCGCCGCCATTGGAGGCCAGCGCCACATTTTCGTTCCAGACCCCGACAATGCCGTCCAGCGAGTCCGGCACGTCGTTGAGGAAGCAGGAGATGGGCAGGCCCCGCTTGGTACCGCCATTGGACAGGATGGGCGTCGCCGGCATGAACCAGAGCCGGCTCATATAGTCGTACAGCCGCTGAGCGTGGTGCACATCATCGGCATAGGCGCAGGAGACGCGGGCAAACATGTCCTGGAAGCTTTCGCCCGGCATCAGTTAGCGGTCGGTCAGGGTCGCCTTGCCGAACGGCGTCAGCAAGCCGTCGCGTGCGCGGTCCAGGGTCAGGTCGGACGGCTTGGGCCGCGGCGCCAGCGGATAGGGAAGCGGCGGCTGGCCGTTCGGACGGCCCTCCTCCAGCTGCAGTTCGGGCTGCGACACCAGCTGTGGCTTGGGTTGCGGTTTGGTCTCGACGGTGCGGGTCACGACCACCGAACGCTCCAGCACCCGTTCCGACGGCGACTGCACGACCACCTGGCCATGATCATCGAAATCGCCGTCCAGTACGGGTTTGCCAAGTGCCGACATCGTATTCCCCTATCCAAGCGGGGAATCGGAAGGCGTTGCCGCGGATGGTTGCCGCTGCTTACAGCCCCTCGGGACGCCCCGCCCCAAAGTCTCAATCCCTGTTCCCGGCAGGTCTCCTGGCTCGCGGCCCTTTTTCTGTCCGCCTTCCCGGGGCAATTCCCAGTGGCATCTGGCCAGAAACACAGCCGTTTACAGTTGCGGGGGCAGCCCCGGTTTCGACCCCACCAAGGCCGCTCCGGAGTTCCCTTGAATCCCCTATCCAGAGCATTCGAGTAACCGTGAACGACTATATCTAGGGGCCTATTCGCGGAATCCGTCAAGCCGGAAATCTTTCACACAGGCGTCATTTTTCGCTTGGGGACAAAAGTGTGAATCCCCGCGAATCTCCCGTGCCGAAAGCGTGTGCCCGCACGCCGAACGCCCTGTGGATGACATCTTCTGTGAGCAGATCGGCGTCGTTTATGACGGCGCCATCCACAAGAACAATGACCCGCGTGGGATAGCGCGCCGCCAGAGTCAGATCGTGCAGCGATGCGACCACCAAGGTGCCGCCGCGCGCGAAGGATTGCAGAAGCGTCATGGACTGCATGGCATGCAGCGGATCAAGGCCGGTGATCGGTTCATCCACGATCAGGATCTGGGGATTGCCGACGATGGCGCGCGCCAGCATGGCGCGGGCAAATTCGCCGCCCGACAATGTGGTGGCAGGCTGGTCGAACTTATCCACAAGGTCACAGGCCCGAAGCGCCTGCGCGATGACAGGCTCGAAACGTTTCGGCAATCCGCCGGTGGCCGGCAGCTTCGGCGTCAGGCCCAGCGCCACCAGCCGCTCCACCGGCAATGGCCATTCCAGATAAGGATTTTGCGGCAGATAGGCCCGCCGCGCCGCCAGCTCGCGATACGACAGCGCACTCAGGGATTTGGCGTCCAGCATCACCTGGCCCTCATCGGGCTTGATCAATCCTGCCAATGCTTTGAGCAAGGTGGACTTGCCGGCGCCATTGGGGCCCAGCACGGCGATGAACTCGCCGGCATGGGCCTGGAACGTGACGTCGTTCAGAATGGTTTTACCGCCACGGAAAACACTGATCTTCTCGGCCGCCAGCAAGGTCATGGCGCCACCTTGCGGATACGCACCACCAGCCAGAAGAAGAAGGGCGTGCCGAGCAGGCTGGTGAAGACACCCAGCCGCAGCTCCGGGTTAGTGTGCACCAGGCGCGCGGCGATATCGGCGCAGAGCAGCAGCAAAGCGCCTGCCAGGGTCGCCGGCAGCAGCACCCGGCGCGGCGCGTAGTTCACAAAGGGCCGCACCAGATGCGGCGCCACCAGGCCGATGAAGCCGATCGCACCGACGACGGAGGTGATGGCGCCGACGCTGAGCGCGGTGCCCGCCACCACAAGCGCCGCCAGCGCGGTCAGATTCACGCCCAGGCTTTGCGCCTGCGCCTCCCCTAAGGACAGCGCATCCAGTGCCCTGCCCGTCAGGGCCAGCATGGCGGCGCCGACCACGGCGAACGGCAGCACCAGCAACACCTGCGCCCAGCTCTTGTCGGCCAGAGAGCCCAGAAGCCAGGACATGATCTCATAAGCGGCGTAAGGGCTGGGCGCGAAGTTCAGCGCCAGCGCGATGCCCGCGGCGGTCAGGCTGGAGACGGCGGCGCCCGCCAGCACCAGTGCCACCGTGCCGTTCTTGCCCAGCGCAAATGTCAGGGCGCAGGCCGCGATGGCGCCAATGATGCCCATCAGGGGACCGATGACCGGCGATAGCGCCGCCAGGCCGAAATAGATGGCGATCACCGCGCCCAAGGCCGCGCCACTGGAAACGCCCAGCAATGCGGGCTCGGCCAGGGGATTGCGGGTGAAGCCTTGAAGAACGGCACCCGAAAGGCCCAGCACCGCGCCCACGACCAGCGCCAGCACGGTGCGCGGCAGGCGGATGTCATAAACAATAAGTCCCGACAAACTGTCATGGGGCGACAACAAGGCATGCGGCGGCAACCACACCCGCCCAGCCAGCAATGATGCGGCAAAAGCCAGCACGATCAGCAGGACCAGCGACAGGATCAGCTTCATGGTGCGATCCCGCGCAGCTTGTCCTGAAGCTGTTTGGCCACATCGGCCGTTTCGGGCACGCCACAACCATAGAGCGAGCGGTAACTGATCCGCTTTCCGGCATAGCGCTTCATCAGCGCGGGATGCAGGTCCTGGTCGGAACGCAAGCTCGCCGTCCCCTCATAGGTGTCGCCGTAAACCAGCGCATCTGGGCGCGCCGCGATCAGGCTTTCGACGTCGTAATAGCCACCTTTGGCGAGATTACGGCCACCGGCGGCGGTAACGATTGTGTCGAAAAGGCCACCCTTGCCGGGCACAAGGCCGCCAGTGCCCCATTCGGCCAGGGTCAGTGCCTTCGACGGCTTATGCTTTTCCAGATCGCGCAGTGTTGCATCCATATGTGCGATCAGCGCCGCACCCCGCGCTTGCTCACCCACCGCCCTTGCTACCAGCCGTACCGTGTCGCGTATCTGCGCGAAAGTCTCCGCCGGCGGGACCTCCACGATTCGCGCCCCGCTTTTGGCCAGGATCGGCCGCAAGGCGGGGGCCATGAAAGGATCGGTGAGGATCAGATCGGGCCTTGTGGAAAGAATTTCCTCCGCCGTGCCGTGATTGACGGGAACGCGCCCACCTTGCGGCCAGACTTTCAAAGACGCCTTTTCACGCGACAGGAAGGTGACCGAGGCGATACGGGAAGGCGGCACCAGATCGAGCAAGAGCTCGTCGGTGCACACCTTTAAAGACATGATGTGTTGAGGTGGGGCGGCCGCTGCCGGTGCAGCCAGCAATGCAAAAACGATAACTGCACAAATCCGCTTCATGCCTTGTCGCTTATTGATCTCCTCACCCTTCGACAAGCTCAGGGTGAGGAATTCTTTCGTATCTCCTCATGCTGAGCTTGTCGAAGCATGAGGAGACGCACATCAGAGATTCACCTTGATCCCACCATAGGCGCCGATGCCGGGGCGCAGGAAGCCATCCGGACTTTGATAGTTGGTGTCGGTGGCGTTCTCAATCCGGCCAAAGACGCTCCAGGTCTCGGTCAACCGGTAGCTGGCGGCCAGGTCCAGGGTCACGTGATCAGGCATCTTCAGCCGCGGGATCGAGAAATCCCGGTTCCCGTCAATCTGCGGCCCGACATAGAGCAAGGTCGCATCCAGCGACAGATCGTCGGTCGCCTGCCAGTCCGCGCCCAGGCTGGCCTGGTGCCGCGGCCGCCGCAGCAGCGCCAGATGCGTCGCCGTATCCAACGCATCGGTATAGGTGTAGCTGGCGCGGACGTTCAGCACATCCATCGCCTTCCAGTTCAACTCGGCTTCCACGCCATCGGTGCGCGCCCGGCCGATATTCAGGAGCTGGAAGGCGGGTGCCGGGCCCGACACGATCAGGTTCTTCACGTCATTGCGAAACCAGGTGACGCCGCCGGTAAGCGCGCCGCCCAGGAAGTTCTGCTCCACGCCGACGTCATAGCCGAAGCTGGTCTCCGGCTTGAGGCTCACATTGCCGCCAAAGGTGCCGTAAAGCTGCTGCAGCGCTGGCGCCTTGAAGCCGGTGCCGACGCTGGCTTTCAGCTTGGTATCGCCGATCACCCAGGCCGGCGCGATGCGCCAGGTGGTCTTGTCCCCGAAGCGGCTATTGTCGTCATAACGGATGGAAGCGCTGTTGTAGATGCCGTTGCCGAAATCGGACTGCACCTCGGCAAAGCCGGCATTGGTGGTGATGCCCTGCGACAGGGGCGAAGGAAAGCCGAAGGACAGACCTGGATGCAGCGCATCGCGCGCCGTCTCCGCGCCCAGGACCAATGTATGACCGTCGGCGATGCCGACATTGCCCTGCCAGTCCAGCTTCACGCGGTCGCCGATCTGGCGGCTGTCACCATTATCCGGATCCTGGGTGGCGCTGATGGTGTGGCCGTAAGCCAGCCCGAGCGTCTGGTCGAAGCGGCCATCCCACAAGACCAGATGGGCCGTGGCACGGCTTTGATACTGCAATGTCTCGATGCGGGTCTGGGTCGGCGACGGGAAAGAGGTGAAAGTATTGAAGTCGAAAGCATCGCCCGTGATCTTGCCCAGGCTGTTGGTGTAGCGCCCCACCAGGCCCAGATCGAAATTCTCCGCCACGTCATAGCCCAGCTTCGCCGTGGCGGTGACATTGTCGTAGAAATCGTCGTTCCGCTTCTCGCCCGGCTGCAACAGGTTCAGCGGCGTGACCGGCGTGGCGCCGGCATGGGAATGCTGCAGGGTTGCCGCGTAATGGAATGCACCTTCCGAACCGGACGCCGAACCCCACTGGTTGAAGGTGTCGAAGCTGCCGCCTTCCGCATTGGCGGAAAGCTTCAGCGGCCCCTCGCCCGTCCTGGTGATGATGTTGATCACCCCGCCGACGGCGTCAGAGCCATAAAGCGCGCCTTGCGGTCCGCGCAGCACTTCCACCTGGGCGATATCGCCGGCCAACAGCTTGGAGATATCGGCCGCGCCGCTGGGCGTGGAGGGATCGGCAAGATCGATCCCGTCCAGCAGCACCTTGGTGTGGTTGGGGTTGGTGCCGCGCATGAAGATGGAGGTCTGTCCCCCGGCCCCGCCGGTCTGGGTAATGGACAGGCCCGGCACTTCCCGCAGCACATCGGGCAGCGAACGATCCTGGCGCGCCTCGATCTCGGGCGCGGTGATCACGGTAACGCTGCTGGCGAGCTGGCTGAGGGGGGTGGGGATGCGGGTGGCGCTGACCACAATCTGCTCGCCCGAAGATTGCGCAGCGGCTGAGGCCGTCAGCGCAATAAGGGCTGCGGAAGAGAGAAAAAGGCGCTTCATATACGTCTCCTGGCTTGGGGAGGCGCGCGCTCTCAAAAGATGAGGGTTTCCAGCCCCCGCGAGCGGCGCCTTCCGGCTTTGCCGCCATCGCGGGTTATCTCCCGCTGCGCCCCGCACACCCCGGCAGGCCACAAGACGACGGTGCGAGGCAGGTTTCCTGGCTAGCCGGATCAGCGCTTTCGCCCGTCTTCCCAAGACTTTGCGTCTCAGTGACGTTTTTGGGGAAGCACAGGCTCTGGCCTTGCGCCTCTGGCGACAGCTCACCGGCGACAGTTGCGGGGGCAGCTACGGTCTCTTTTGACGGGCGGTCCGGCTCACGCCTCACGCCTATCCCGTATTCCCTACACCTTGCACCTGGCCGGGCTTATGGTCCCCGCCCCGCCGGGCGTCAAGTCGCGCATTCTGCATGGCAGGAACGGCTGACAGGACAAAGCTGGCTGCGCTAGGCTCCTGGCGGTTTAAATATGAGGAGTGCCCCATGCCGCTGGCCATCAACGATACCGCCCCCGATTTCACCGCCGACTCCACCGAAGGCAAGCTGCACTTCTATGACTGGGCCGGCGACAATTG